>NZ_QFFF01000002.1 GCF_003129465.1 Sphingosinicella humi | reverse complement strand
CACCCTTATCGGACGTTTGGCGAACGCGTTGTTAGGCCCCATGGGCAATCCAAATATCAAGGGATGACGCTGAAGGAGCGCCTGTTCTTCGCTGGCTTGCTCGAGCGGTTCGATGAAGGAGCGCGCGGGATCGAGCAACACTAGAAGAGCTGCAAACCGTAGCTCAGCCTGAAAAATTAGATCGGACTGCGGCCAACCGCCGGAGTTTCGCGGAAGCCGAGCCGGGAGGCGCGCTCCCGGCTCGGCCGCTGTGCGGCAGATCAGTCGACGAGGTCGATGATGCTGCGGATGACGCTTGTCGCCGGATCGACGACATAGACCCGATCCTCGTCATAATAATAGCGATAGGCGTCCGGATCGTAGTCGGGGATATCGTCCCAATATTGCTCCGGCACGGGCACGTAGCGATAGCCTGAGGGAAGGCGCTGGCCCACATCATAGAGCTGACCGGCCTGGCCTGGCGGGATGCAGGCGGGCGACTTCTTCGTCAATCCCGGCGGGCAGGCTTCGCCGCGCCAGCGATTTTCGTTCCGATCCTCGATGCCGTCGCGATCGCGATCGATCTGCCGGTCGCGAAGCGCGGCTTCGCGTCGATTTTGCTGCCCATCGCGCGTCCGGTCGACGCTCGCGCCGGTGCGGTTGCGGGCGCGAATGTCGGCACGGCTGTCGGTCCGCGCATTTCCGCGACTGACGACGCCGGTGCGGTTCGAGGGGCTCTCGACCTTCGGGCCGGCGCCCCGGCTCTTTCCTTGCATTTCGGCCGCAGCCGGCATGCTGAAGGCCATCACGGCGGCGCCGGCACATAGAAGCAACTTACGCATTTCACTCACTCCACAACAATTGGTGGTGAGCGGTGAACGAGGACCTTTGACCACCCGTTGCAAGATTGCGGCGAGCGGTTCGACAGTTGAGGCAAATTCCCAGTCGACCAGGCGCCGGTTTTGTGCGGCCCAATACTGCGGCTCGTCATGCGGCCCAGCGGCAAACCGGCCCGAAAGTCATGCCCCGTCCATCCTCCATCCATTCACCGCGAAAAATGCACGGGGCTGTGTCAGGGTGGGACAGCGTCTTTATTCGTGGGTTCAAGGACTTGAAGGAGCGGTTAAGAATTCCTTAACTAGACGGAATGAACCGCCTCTCGTCCCTGATCGTCCGCCGCGTCGGACCGTTCGCGCCGCCGCTGGTGTGGGAGCGATTCGGGGAGCGCAGGGAGGCTGAGCCGGATCCGCTGGCCGACCTCAAGCTGTTCGCGACGGGCTGGGTGGGCGGTCTCGTCTTCTTCGGGACGCTGCTCGCCTGACCGCCCAGGGCATCGTTACGTCGTCCTGGATGGCTTCGCGTTGCTCGCAATGACGTGCGCCACCTAATCGCAGGCGAGGTGGAGCTTCCAGCCGATCCAGGCGGCGCCGAGGCTGGCGACCGCGACCATCAGCAGCGTTTCCGCCACCGAGAAGCCGAGCTGGACCAGCACGGTCAGCAGCACGGCCGCCAGCACCATCGCGCCCGAATTGACGATGTTGTTGGCCGCGACCGTGCGCGCGGTCTCCGACTTGTGCACCGTCGTGGTGAGGAAGGCGTAGAGCGGCACCACGAACATGCCGCCCGCGACCGCGACGCCGAACAGGTCGAACATGATCCATTCGGCGGTCGGGATGACGATGAAGGTCTGCAGATCCATCAGCTCCGTGCCGTTTTCGGGCCAGTGCAGCACGTTCCAGTAGAGATGGACGATGAACAGGCCCATGGCGATGGCCGAGGCGGGGGCATATTTGGCGAGCACGCGGCCGGCCAGCAGCCGGTTGATGATGACCGAGCCGAGCGCGACGCCGACCGAGAAGATGGCGAGGAAGAGCGTCGCCACCTGCTCGTTGGCGTCGAGCTCGTTCTTCACCAGCGGCGGGAATTGCGCGGCGAGGATCGCGCCCATCGCCCAGAAGAAGCTGATCGCCATGATGGCAAGGAACAGCCGGGGGATGTGCATCGTGCCGCTGACCAGCGAGATCGAGGCGCGGACGATGTGCCAGTCCATCTTCGGGATGGGGGCATCGGGTTCGGGCGGGGCGGGCGGCACCTGGCCGCCGACGGCGCGGCCGATCGCCGCCACGATCAGCACGCCCGCCGCGGCGATGTCGCCATGCTCCCGGCCCAACAGGCCGCCGGCGATGGTGCCGAGCAGGATCGCGCCATAGGTGCCGGCCTCGACGAGACCCGTGCCGCCCAGCACCTCATCCTTTTTGAGGTGCTGGGGAAGGATGGCGTATTTGATCGGGCCGAAGAAGCTGGAATGGACGCCCATGGCGAAGAGGGCGGCGAGGAGCAGCGGCACATTGTGGAGCAGGAGCCCGGCCGCGCCCGCGATCATGATGAAGATTTCGGCGGTCTTCACGAAGCGGATGATCCGCGCCTTGTCCATGGAGTCCGCCAGCTGGCCGGCCAGCGCGGAGAAGAGGAAGAAGGGCAGGATGAAGAGTCCGCCGGCGATGGCGTTGAACGTCGCTTCCTTGGTCTCGTCGCTGTAGATGGCGTAGGTGACGAGCATCACCATCGCCGACTTGAAGAGATTATCGTTGAACGCCCCCAGGAACTGGGTGGCGAACAAGGGCAGGAAGCGGCGCTTGCCGAGCAGCCGGAAGGACGGTGTCATGGCTGAGCGCTCCCGCTCCCGGCCGCCCCGTCAATAACCTCCCTGTCCCTTGCCGCGCGGCACCGGCTGGAAATCCTGGACGAAACGGTCAAGCAGGCGCACGCCATAGGCTGCCGCGCCCGCGGGGACGGTCGGCTCGTCCGCGTCGTTCCAGGCCGTGCCGGCGATGTCGATATGCGCCCAGGGGGTTTCCGGCTCGACGAAGAAGCCGATGAAGTGCGCGCCATAGCCGGCGCCCGGCGCGCCTTCGCCGCTATTCTTGATGTCGGCGATGTCCGACTTCACGTCCCTGGAATAGGAGGGATGAAGCGGCAGGCGCCAAAGCTCCTCGCCGGTCGTCTGCCCCGCGGCGGCCAGCTGGTCGGCGAGATTGTCGTGCCGGCTGAACAGGCCGGCATACTCGCTGCCCAAGGCCCGCACGACCGCGCCCGTCAAGGTGGCGACGTCGACGATGGCGGCGGGATCGTAGCGCTTGTCGGCATAGGCGACGGCGTCGGCGAGGACGAGGCGTCCTTCCGCGTCGGTGTTGATGATCTCGATCGTCTTGCCGTTGTTGGCCTTGACGACGTCGCCGGGCCGGGTGGCGCCGCCGCCGGGCATATTCTCGGCCAGCGCGGCGATGGCCACGACATGGACCGGCGCCTGCCGCTTGGCGAGCGAGAGGACGGTGCCGACGACCGCGGCCGCGCCGGACATGTCGGTCTTCATTTCCCACATGCCCGAACCGGGCTTCAGCGAGATGCCGCCGGAATCGAAGGTGATGCCCTTGCCGGCAAGCACGATCGGGTTCGCCGGCGCGCCGCTGCCCTTATATTCGACGATCATCATGCGCGGCGGGCGCGCGGAGCCCCGGCCGACGCTCAGGATCGAGCCCATGCCGAGGCGCTCCATCGCCGGCACGTCGAGCACTTCGATGGTGACGCCGCCGACGCCTTGGAAGGCCTCCTGGGTGCGGGCGACAAAGCTTTCCGGATAGACGACATTGGCCGGCTCGCTGATGAGATCGCGCGTGAACGTCACCGCCTCGGCAAGCGGTTGGCCTTCACGGCGGAACCGCGTCTCGGCAGCGGCGGCGTCGCCGGTGACAATGGTGAAGGGGGCATCGAGCCCCGCCGGCCGCGGATCCTTGGGATCGGCATATTTGTAGCGATCGAAGCTGTAGCCGCCGAGCCGGGCGCCGACGCCGAGTTGCACCGCCGCATTGTCGATCGAGCGGGCGAGATGGGTGGCGACCAGGGTCACCGGGCCGTCATTCTGGGCGGTTTCGGCCGCCGCCTTGCCGCCAATGTCCTGCAGCGCGGCCGCATCCAGAGCCTCGTCGCCGGTGCCGACGATCACGAGCTGCGACCAGGGGCCGATTCCGCGCAGGGTGAGGCTGCTGCCCGCCTCATAGTCGAAATCCGCCGACCGGAGCGCAGCCCCGACGACGCCGCGGACCGCCTCGTGAAGCCCGGTCTGAGCCGCCAGATCCTCGGCGCTGGAGAGGGGAAGCACCAGCGCGCCTGTCTGAGGCGCGCTATCCGCGAAGGCGATCGGGCGAGCCGCCACGGCCGGAGTGAGGGCGCTGGCCATGAGGGCGATCGCCGCGAGGTAACGCATTACGAATAACTCCCGCTCTGAAAATGTTGCGCTTTTCTGTCGAAGCTTGGAGGCTTGCACAAGCCCCGCATTCGCCGCATCACGCTGCTGATGCGCGCGGCTCCCATTTGCGCGCCAACCGCGCTAAGGGGGGTGCGGATGCTTACCCTGCCCAACGTCCTGACCCTTTCGCGCATCTTCGCGGTCCCGATCCTGGTGGCGCTCCTGTGGCGGCCCGGCTGGTTCGATTACGCGATCACCTTCGTGCTCTACTGCCTGGTCGGCATCACCGATTATTTCGACGGCTATCTCGCGCGGGCGAAGGGGACGGTGTCGCGGCTCGGCGTGTTCCTCGATCCGATAGCGGACAAGATCATGGTGGCGGCGGTCATCGTCATGCTCGTATCGACCCGCAATTCGAGCGGCGAGCCGATCATCCACAGCTTCCACATCATTCCCGCGCTGGTGATCCTGCTGCGCGAGATCATCGTCTCGGGGCTGCGCGAATTCCTGGCGGGGCTGCAGATTTCCGTGCCGGTGAGCCAGCTCGCCAAATGGAAGACGACGTTCCAGCTGGTCGCGCTGGGGGCGCTGATCCTGGCCGGAGCGGTGCCGCAATGGCCCTGGGTCCATATGGTCGGCCTCGTCAGCCTGTGGGCCGCGGCCGTCCTGACGCTGGTGACGGGCTGGGACTATCTGCGCGTCGGCATCAAGCACATGGACTAGACGCCATGGCGATCGTCGATCTCGTCTATTTCGGACATCTGCGCGAGGCGCTCGGCCGCGACGGCGAGCGCATCGACACGCCGAGCCATGTCCTCACCATCGAGGATCTGCTCGACTGGCTGGCGGAGCGGGGCGAGCCTTACCACCGGCTGCTCGCCGACCGCGGCCGGGTTCGCGCCGCCGTCGACCGTCAGCACGCCGGGCCGGACGACAGCTTCTTCGGGGCGCAGGAGGTGGCGCTGTTTCCACCGCCGGGGGCGGCATGATCGATGTGCGCGTCCAAGCCGCCGACTTCGATTCCGGGCGCCAGCTGGCGCGGCTGGAGGAATTGGGCAAGGGCGCCGTGGCGAGCCTGATCGCCATGGTCGAGGCGGAGGACGGGGTCAGCAAGATTGTCGTCGAGCAATATGCGGCGATGGCGAAGGCCGAGCTCGGCCGTATCGCCGGGGACGCGGAGGCCCGCTGGCCGCTCGCCGGGATCATTCTCATCCACCGTCACGGCGCGCTGGCGCCGGGCGACCGCATCCTGTTCGTCGGCGTCGCCGCCGCCGATCGCAAGGCGGCGACGGAGGCGCTCTCCTTCCTTTCCAGGGCGATGCGGGAGCGGGCGCCCTTCTGGCGCAAGGAAAAGCTGCCCGACGGCGCCTGGCGATGGACGGAGAGCCTCCCGACCGAGGGATAGCTAGTTGTCATTGCGAGCGAAGCGAAGCAATCCAGCCGCTTGCGCGAAGACTGGATTGCTTCGTCGCTATGCTCCTCGCAATGACAGCATGGGATCAGCTCGAAGGAAGCAGCACCGACTGGGTGACGTGGAAGACGCCGTTGGCGCTGGCGATGTCGGCCTGCTCGACCGTGGCGCGGCGGCCGTTGGGATCGGTGACGACGATACGGCCGCTCTCCAAGGTGATGCGCAGATTGGCGCCGCCGAGCGTGCGGTAGCTGGCGTGGCCGCCGCCCGACTGGATGTCGGACATGATCTGCGAACGGGGCTTAGCGCCTTCGACGATATGGGCGTTCACCACGCCGGTCAGCTCCGGCCGGCTGCGGGGGTCCATCAGCGCCTCGACCGTGCCGTTGGGGAGCGAAGTCCGGAAGGCGGTGTCGGTGGGGGCGAAAAGGGTGAAATCGCCCTGGCTCGACAGCCGTGTCGCGGCGCCCGCCGCTGTGATCGCCGACACCAGAGTCTTGTGATCGCCCGAATTCTGCAGATTCTGGTAGAGCGTGTAGTTCGGATACATGGTCGCGCCGCCGACCGTCGGATAGCTCGGCGCGGCCGGGGCCTGAGGCTGCTCCTTCTGCGCGGGAACGCAGGCCGCGACGGCGGCGACCATCGACAGGGCCAGCAGGCGGCTCAGCAGCAGCTTGGGCATGGGGCAGTCTCCGTCGTTGCGGGCGGACGGGCCATATAGGGACAAAGTCGCCGGATTGGAACGGTTTGGGCGGTGAGTGGAGGCATCACGCCGGCCCCGTGTCATTGCGGTTGTCATTCCGGCGGAAGCCGGAACCCAAGAACACGAGAGTGAGGGGGGATAAGTGCGGCGGAGATCAGCGTCCTTGTCGACCTGGACCGTGTTCTTGGGTCCCGGCTTTCGCCGGGATGACGGGTGCGCGTGTGTCGCTAGGCGGCCTTTCGGAGGGCTTCGCCCAGGAGGCGGAACTCCTTCTCGCGCGGGCTGCCCTTGCGCCAGATGAGGGCGATGCGGCGCGAAGGATGGTCCGCCTCGAGCGGGCGGGCGACCACGTCGGTGCCGTTGAGGATGCCCGCCGCCACCGCCATTTCCGGGATCATGGTCATGCCGAGGCCGTTGTCGACCATCTGCACCAGGGTGTGGAGCGAGGTGCCGAGCATGGCCGCCTCGGCGCGCAGCTCCGGCCGGTTGCAGGCGGCGAGCGCATGGTCCTTCAGGCAATGTCCGTCCTCCAGGAGGAGCAGCCGGTCCTCGTCGATCGTCGCGGCGGTGGCGTGGAGCGGCGCGCCGTCGGGCATGCCCGGGGGGAAGGCGACGAACAGCCGGTCCTCGAACAGCTCCATCGATTCCACGTCGCCGCAATTATAGGGCAGGGCGAGGAGCACGCAGTCGAGCTGGCCGCGGTGGAGCGAATCGCAGGCGGCCTGGCTGGTTTCCTCGCGGAGGAAGAGGCGGAGATCGGGCCAGTCCCGGCGCAGCTTCGGCAGCATCGAGGGCAGGAGGAAGGGGGCGATCGTCGGAATGACGCCCATGCGCAGCTCGCCCGACAGCGGCTTGCCCGCCGCGCGCGCCATATCGGTCAGCTCTTCCGCTTCGCGCAGGATGCGCCGTGCTTTCTCGGCGATCCGACTGCCCAGCGGCGTGAAGCGCACCACCCGGCGCGTCCGCTCCACCAGCACCACGCCGATCAGCGATTCCAGCTCGCGAAGGCCGGCCGACAGGGTGGACTGGGTGACGAAACAGGCGTCCGCCGCGCGGCCGAAATGACCATGGTCCTTCAGGGCCACCAGATATTGCAGCTGCTTGAGCGTCGGCAGGTAGCTGTTCATTGACGTCCTCGATCAATGGAAATGACCTAATCAATTTGATCGATTCTAGCCAGCGCCATATAGGCCGGCCGCAAGTTCACGCTTAACCCCCAAAAACAGGAGACGAACCTCATGCTCACCGTTGGTGACAAGCTTCCCGAACTGACGCTTCCGGTCCAGCAGGGCACGTCCGCCCTTCCGGCCGACGAGACGATCAACCTTGGCGAGACGAACGGGAAGTGGAAGGTCCTCTTCTACTGGCCCAAGGACTTCACCTTCGTCTGCCCGACCGAAATCGTCGGCTATGGCGAACTCAACCAGGAATTCGCCGATCGCGACACCGTGCTGATCGGCGCCTCGACCGACACCAGCCACGTCCACTTCGCCTGGCGCAAGTCGGACGAGCGCCTGGCGCAGGCCGATTTCCCCTGGATCGCGGACAATGCGAAGAAGCTGGCCGACGCGCTCGGCATTCTTCATCCGGAAGAGGGCGTCGCCTACCGCGCCACCTTCATCGTCGATCCGGACAATGTAATCCAGCACGTCACGGTCAACGGTCTCAACGTCGGCCGTAACCCGCAGGAGACGCTGCGCGTCCTCGACGCTCTGCAGACCGACGAGCTCTGCCCCTGCAACTGGCAGGAAGGTCAGGAGGTCCTGAAGCCGGCCGCCTAAGCCCCTCCCGGCGGTCGCCAGGACTCTCAAGGGGCGCGGGAACTCGAGGGTTCCCGCGCCCCTTTTCATATCGTTCAAGGAGACATTTCATGTCGCTCAAGGAATTCGCCGACGCCCTTCCCGATTATGCGAAGGACCTTCGGCTCAACATGTCGTCGCTGCTCAACGACCAGACGCTGGGCGACCAGCGCAAATACGGCCTGCTGCTCGCCTGCGCGCACGGCAGCGGATACAAGCCGATCGTCGAGGCGGCCGAGGCGGAAGTCGAGGGCAAGCTCAGCGCCGAGGCGGCCAACGCCGCCCGCGCCGCGGCCGCGGTGATGGCGATGAACAACGTCTATTACCGCTTCGTCCATCTCGCCTCGAACCCGGAATATGGCACGATGCCGGCGAAGCTCCGGATGAACGTGATCGGCAATCCGGGCATCGACAAGGCCGATTTCGAGCTGTTCAGCCTCGCCGTCAGCGCGATGAACGGCTGCGGCATGTGCATCGACAGCCATGAGAAGGTGCTGAAGCAGCATGGCGTCGGCGCCGAAATCATCCAGGCCGGTGCCCGTATCGGCGCCGTCGTCAAAGCGGTCGCGACGGTCCACGCGACGCTCTGATCCGGCAACGCTGGAAATCGGCGGGAGAGAGGCCTATCTCTTTCCCGTCGTAACTGTGCGCGGGTGCCGATGTTCGCCGGACTGATCAGCTATCTCGATTCGATCAAGGCGCGCGATCCCGCTCCGCGCTCGCGTTGGGAGGTGCTGCTCTATCCGGGCGTCCTGGCGCTGGGGCTGCACCGCGTGGCGCACTGGCTGTTCCGGGGCGAGCTCTATTTCCTTGCCCGCTTCATCAACCATCTTTCGCGCTTCCTGACGGCGATCGACATCCATCCCGGCGCCGTCATCGGTCGGCACTTCTTCATCGACCATGGCTTCACCGTGATCGGCGAAAGCGCCGAAATCGGCGACGACGTCACCATCTACCAGCAGGTGACGCTGGGCGGCACCAACCCGACGAGCGGTATACCGGGCAAGCGCCACCCAACCATCTGCGACGGCGTCATCATCGGCTCGGGCGCACAGGTGCTGGGGCCGATAACGGTCGGCCCCCGGGCCCGGATCGGCGCCAACGCGGTCGTCACCAAGGACGTGCCGGAAGGCGCGACGATGGTCGGCATCCCGGCCAAGCCCGTGCTGGTCGATGCCGCGGAATATTCCAGGGATTTCGTTCCCTATGGCACGCCCTGTAACGAAATGTTTGACCCTTCGACGCAAAAGTTGGAAGTTCTCAGATGCGAGGTCGAGCGGTTGAACAAGCGAGTGGCCGAACTGATGGAGGAGCGGGAGGGCGACGCCAAGCCCCCTGCCAAGACGCGGGGCGCGCGGGCGCGCGGCGCCACCGAAAATGATCAGCGGGAGCGTGACCGGGCCTGATGGGTACCGTCCACCCTTTCCCCCGAAGGGAGGGTGAGGCCTCCCAGACCGGTTTCGAAAGACTCGAACTCAGCCGCATCGTCGATCTCTACGGCCGCATGGTCGCGGCCGGCCTGTGGAAGGATTATGCGATCGACTTCGGGCTGGATTACGCCGCCTTCTGGGCTTTCCGGCGCAGTTCCGAGCGTCCCGAATACAAGATCGAGAAACGACCGGCGCTGCGATCGCGCCAGGGTCAGTGGGCGCTGATCGGCGAGCATGGCATGGTGCTGAAGCGCGGCCATGAGCTGGGCCCCGTCCTCGCGCCCGTCGAGCGCCGGCTGCTGAAGGTAGTGGGGGAATAGGGCAGCCGAACAAACCGTCATTGCGAGCGAAGCGAAACAATCCAGCGCCAGCAGACTGGATTGCTTCGTCGCTACGCTCCTCGCGATGACGGGCTGGCTGTCAGGCCGTAACCGTCCGGTCGAGCACCGGCAGCTTCGACTGGAGGCCGGCCGGGAGGGGCGTTACGACGGCACGGCGGGCGACGTGCCAAAAGGCCGAGAGCAGTAGCAGGGCCGAGCCGATCACGAAGGCGGTAAGGGCGAAGCTCAGCTCGACCGCGCCGAACCGCTCCAGCACGTCCGAGAGCGCCCAAAGCACGTAGGCGAGCGCCGAGACGAGCAGCGCCCGGCGGTCGATCGCCAGCGCCGTGAGCCCGAGACCGACATAGACGAGCAGCACGACGATCGCGTCCAGGACCGTCGCTGAGCCGTCGGTGAGACCAAGCAGCGAAAAGACCGGGTGGACGATGAGCGGCGCCGACAGCAGGTGCAGCCAGAAGGCGACGTCGGAGCGGCGTGTCTCGCGGCGCGGATCGGACGAATCCCACCTCATGGCGAACAGGAAGACGCCGACGCCGAGCAGCAGCGCGAAGCCGAGCAATATGTCGCCGAGCGCCTCGGTGTCGCCGACCGCAGCGGCCATGGTCCCGAGCATCACGCCGACGACTGATGCGGCGCCGGCGGCGATGGTGATCGGCACGCGGAATCGGAGCCAGTGGAGCCAGGCCGAAAGGGCGGCGACCGCCGCCGAGCCGGCGACGAGCAAAGCCGCCAGGGAGCCGTTGTCGTTCAGGGCACTCTCGCCGACGACGAGGCCCGCCGTCGCCGCGACCGCCACGAAGACGCCGCCGACGAAGGCCAGCAGCAGCACGATGCTGGGGAGCGCCATCCGCCGTCTGAGGGTGAAGAATTCGGCAAGACCCCAGGCGGTGGCCGCGACGAACAGTCCGGAATAGGGCGAGGGCCCCGTCCAGTCGTCGGCGGCGCGCAGGGAAGCGCCTATCCAGCTCATGGCGACCAGCAGGATGATGGCGGCGATGGCGACGAAAATGTCGTTGAAGCCGGTGAGGAGGCGAAAATGCTCCTCATCGACCGCCGGCGTTGCCCGCCGCGCCGCGACATGGTCGCGCAGGGCCTGGGCGGCCTCGGGCGTCAAGGCCCCCGCCGCTATCGCCCTCTCCAAATCGCTGTCGCTATACATGGTCAGACCCTCCCCAAGAGAGTCTGGCTCTATCATGGCTGTGTTATTAGAACAATACAGGTTTGGACGGGCGGGCGCGGCTGCGAAGCGCCCGCCCCGTCAGCGATCAATCGGGACGGACGCCGCGCTCGTAGGTCTGCACGCAATTGTCCGTCACGCCCTTGGTGCAGGGGGGATAGTCCTGCTGGGCCGGCTCGGGCGAGAAGACGGCGCTCTGGTTGGCGCTCGGCACGACCGTTGCACCCGGAGGTGCGCTGAGCGGTTGGTTGGCGCCGGCGGGGGCGGTGGCCGGGTCGGAGACGACCGGAATGCCGCGGGCGTCCCTTTCCGGGCTCTGGTTGCCTGGCGCGACGGTGGTCGGCGTGCCGGTCGGCGGCGGCGTGGTCGCGGCGGGCTGCGGAGCGGTGGTGTCGGCCGGGGGAGGCGTGGTCTGTTCGACGGGCGCCACGTCGGTCGCGGTCTGATCGGTGGTCATGTCGTCGGTGGTCGTGTCCTGCGCCAGCGCGATGCCGCTGACCGACAGAGCCGCTGCGAACAAAATCGTCTTCATCAGTCTCTCCTTTCGCCGGCGGCCCCGCTCGATGTCGCCGGATCCTGCCCCATTACGGACCCTAAACGACGTTGCCGCCGATTATATCCACGGACGAACGACTCTTGCGGCTCCGCCCGTCTCCGGCCGAGCTTCCTCGCTCCCATGATGCCGCGCACCCGGAAGTCTTGATCGCAAGACGATGGGGAAACGCTGGGCCTAGCGGGCGGCGTCGCTGTCGAGGGCGTAGCCGGCGGAGCGGACCGTGCGGATGATGTCGCTCCGGCCGCCGGCGTTCACCGCCTTCCTGAGACGCCGGATGTGGACGTCGACGGTGCGCGGCTCGATGTCGCTGTCATGCCCCCAGACCGAATCGAGCAGCCGCTCGCGGGAGAAGACCCGGCCGGGATGCTCGAGAAAGTGACGGAGCAGGCGGAATTCGGTGGGGCCGAGGGCGATGGACTCGCCGCCGCGCCTCACCTTGTGCGCGACAATGTCCATCTCGAGGTCGCCATAAGCGAGCTGCTCGCCGGCGAGTGCCGGCCGCACCCTCCGAAGGACGGCCCCGACGCGGGCCACGAGCTCGCGCGGGGAGAAGGGCTTGGTGATGTAATCGTCGGCGCCGGTTTCGAGGCCGCGGATGCGGTCGGCTTCCTCGCCCCGGGCGGTGAGCATGATGATCGGCACGTTCGCCGTGTCGGGGTGGCGGCGGAGGCGCCGGCAGACTTCGATCCCCGAAATGCCTTCGATCATCCAGTCGAGAAGGACGAGATCGGGCGGAGTCTCCTGAGCGAGCAGCATCGCTTCCTCGCCGTCGGCGGTATGGGCCACCTCGAAATCTTCGCGCTTCAGATTGTAGACCAGCAGCTCGGCGAGGGCGCTGTCGTCCTCGACGAGGAGGATTCGTCCCTTAGTCATCAACGGGATCCAGCGGGCTTTCGCCCTTGGTACGCTCGCCCATCTGCTCGCCCGTGGCGGCGAAATAGACCATCTCGGCGACGTTGGTCGCATGATCGCCCATGCGCTCCAGATTCTTGGCGATGAAGAGAAGGTGCGTCGCCGCGCCGATATTCTGCGGGTTCTCCATCATGAAGGTGAGGAGCGTGCGGAAGATGCTGTTGTAAAAGTCGTCGACCGCCCGGTCCCGCTCGCACACCATCACCGCGATCTTCGAATTGCGGGCGGCGAAGGCGTCGAGGACGTTGTGGACCATCTCGCCGACGATGCGGGCCATTTCGGGGAGCAGGGACAGCGGCTCGATGCTGGCCGAATGTTCGATGACATGGACCCGTTTGGCGATGTTCTTGGCGTAGTCGCCGATCCGCTCGACGACACCGGCGATCTTCAGCGCCGCGACCACCTCGCGAAGGTCGTCCGCCATCGGCGCGCGCAGCGCGATCAGTTGAACGGCGTCACGCTCCACCACCGCCTCGAGCGCGTCGATCTTCTTGTCGTTCTCGATGACGCGGTTCGCCGCCTCGATGTCGCGCTGCATCAGCGCGCGCATCGACTCGGCGATGGCGTCCTCGGCGAGGCCTCCCATCTGCGCGATCGAGGCGCGCAGCTGGTCGAGATCCTGATCGAAGGCTTTGACGGTATGTGCGCTGGTACCCATGTGCTGGCCCTTCGTTTCTTCAGTTCGCATGATTGGCCCGAAAACCGGTGACCACTTTTCGGATCATGCTCAGCCGTAGCGGCCGGTGATGTAGTCCTTGGTGCGCGTCTCGCGCGGGTTGGTGAAGATCTCGGACGTCTCGCCATATTCGACAAGGTTGCCGAGGTGGAAAAAGGCGGTGCGCTGGGAGACGCGTGCCGCCTGCTGCATATTGTGGGTGACGATGACGATGGCGAAGCGGCCGCGAAGCTCGTGGATAAGCTCCTCGATCTTGGCGGTGGCGATCGGGTCCAGCGCGGAGCAGGGCTCGTCCATCAGGATCACCTCCGGATCGACCGCGATGGCGCGGGCAATGCAGAGGCGCTGCTGCTGACCGCCGGACAGGGCGGTGCCGCTATCCTGCAGGCGATCCTTCACCTCGTCCCACAGGCCGGCCTTGCGGAGCGACTTTTCGACGATCACGTCCATATCGGCCTTGCCCGAGGCGAGGCCGTGGATGCGCGGGCCGTAGGCGACATTCTCGTAGATCGACTTGGGGAACGGGTTCGGCTTCTGGAACACCATGCCGACGCGCGCGCGAAGCTGCACGACGTCCATCGACGAGGCGTAGATGTTCTCGCCTTCGAGCTCGATCCGCCCTTCCACCCGAGCGCTCGGGATGGTGTCGTTCATGCGATTGAGCGTGCGCAGGAAGGTCGACTTGCCGCAGCCCGACGGGCCGATGAAGGCCGTCACATTCTCCTGGCTGACGTCGATAGAGACGTCGTCGATCGCCTTCTTGTCGCCGTAGAAGACGCTGACGCCGCGCGCGGTCATCTTCGCGGCGGGCGCGGCGGGGGCCGTCGGCGCCGTGGTTGCTCTCTCGATCGTATCGGTCATGTGTCTCACCAGCGTCGCTCGAACTTGTTTCTAAGATAGATGGCGATGCCGTTCATCGCGAGGAGGAAGACCAGGAGGACGATAATCGCCGCCGACGTCTTTTCCACGAAGCCCCGGCTCACCTCGTCGGACCAGAGATAGATCTGCACCGGTAGCACCGTCGCCGGATCGGTGATCCCGCCCGGCGGCGTCGCGATGAAGGCGCGCATGCCGATCATCAGCAGCGGCGCCGTTTCGCCGAGCGCGCGGGCCATGCCGATGATCGTGCCGGTGAGGATGCCGGGCAGCGCCAGCGGCAGGACGTGATGGAAGACGACCTGGACGCGGCTGGCGCCGATACCGAGCGCCGCGTCGCGGATCGACGGGGGCACGGACTTGATGGCGTTGCGGCCGGCGATGACGATGACCGGCATGGTCATCAGCGCCAGGGTGATGCCGCCGACCAGCGGCGCCGAGCGCGGCAGGTGCATGAAATTGAGGAAGACGGCGAGGCCCAACAGGCCGAAGATGATCGAGGGCACGGCGGCGAGGTTGTTGATCGACACCTCGATCATGTCGGTCCAGCGGTTCCGCGGCGCATATTCCTCGAGATAGACGGCGGAGAGCACGCCGATCGGGAAGGCGAGGGCGAGCGTCACCAGCATGGTGAGGAGCGAGCCCTTGAAGGCGCCCCAGATGCCGACGACGGTGGGGTCGGTGGCATCGGCGCCGGTGAGAAAGCGGCTGTTGAAGCCGGTGCTGACCGCTTCCCTTTCCTTGAGCTGCTGATAGGCGGCCTCGGCTTCCGGGGCGCCCGCGCCCTTGGCGGCGACGTCGATCGCGTCGGAGGCGGGCAGCCAGAGGGTTGCCACGCCGTTGAGCATGGCGGGATCGTCCCGGATCGCCTCACGCAGGCGGAGCCAGGCGCCGTCGGAGAGCAGGCCTTTCGCCAACTGGCCATATTGCCGCTCGGCGGCAGCGCGCATCGTTCCGTGCAGGTCGACCGCGGCGAGGGCGGCGTCGGCGTTGGAGCCCTCGAGCTGGGCCGGGTCGAGGAAGAGATCGCTCGCCGGGAAATCGATGTCGAGCCGCACCTCCGTCTGGGTGAAGCCCCGCGCCCCGTTCGCCACCATGGTGACGAGGAGGAAGGCGAGGAAGGCGGCGGACAGCAGCACCGCGCCCAGGCCGAGCAGGCGGAAGCGGCGCTCGGCCGCGTAGCGGCGGCGGATGCGCCGCTGCATCGCGTCGGAGCGCCAATGGGTGGGCTGCACGTTCATCGGTGAGCCTCGGAGGCTCGATCCTTCGTCATCCCGGCGGAGGCCGGGATCCAGGAACACAGGGGCAGGAGACTTTTCGTGGGCGTGCGTGTTCTTGGGTCCCGGCTTTCGCCGGGGTGACGGTTGCGGGAGGTTCCGCGCGGATGAGGGGTGGGACGCTTACTCATAGGCTTCGCGATATTTCTTCACCACGCGCAGCGCGACGATGTTGAGGAGCAGGGTGACGATGAACAGCACCAGGCCGAGCGCGAAGGCGGCCAAGGTCTTGGCGCTGTCGAACTCCTGGTCGCCGGTCAGCAGCTGGACGATCTGGGTCGTGACCGTGGTGACGCTGGCGAAGGGGTTGGCGGTGAGGTTGGCGGCGAGGCCCGCGGCCATCACCACGATCATCGTCTCGCCGATCGCCCGGCTGACGGCGAGGAGGACGCCGCCGACCACGCCAGGGAGGGCGGCCGGAACCAGCACCTTCTTGATCGTCTCGGACGTCGTCGCGCCCATGGCGAGCGAGCCGTCGCGCATCGCCTGCGGCACGGCGGCGATGCTGTCGTCGGCCATGGAGGAGACGAAGGGGATGATCATGATGCCCATTACGAGGCCCGCCGCGAGCGCGGATTCCGAGGAGGCGCCGGGGATGCCGACGGCGACGGCGAAATCGCGCACCGCCGGCGCCACCGTCAGTGCCGCGAAATAGCCGTAGACGACGGTCGGGACGCCGGCGAGGACCTCGAGGATGGGCTTCATCCAGCGGCGGACGGCGGGCTTTGCATATTGCGTCAGGTAGATGGCGCTCATCAGGCCGAGCGGGATGGCGACGATCATGGCGATGATCGCGCCGATGAAGACGGTGCCCCAGAAAAGCGGGATTGCGCCGAACGCCCCCGACGAGCCCGCCTGGTCGGCACGGATCGCGGTCTGCGGGCTCCAGTTGGTGCCGAACAGGAACTCGATGGGCGAGACCATGCTGAAGAAACGCAGCGATTCGAACAGCAGCGACAGGACGATGCCGAGGGTCGTCAGGATCGCGATCAGCGAGGCGAGGAGCAGCAGCCCCATCACCAGCCGCTCCACCCGGGTGCGGGCGCGGAAATGCGGCGACAGGCGGGTATAGGCATAAGCGCCGCCGGCGAAGGCGAGCAGCAGGGCGACCGCCCCGCCGATCAGCGCATAGCGGTTGGTCGCTTCCTCGTAGACGGGAGCGAGGGTGCGCGCCTCGGGGTTGAAGGCCGCCCGCAGCTCGTCGCCGGCGAGGGCGCGCGCTTCGCTGAGGATGGAGGCGCGCTGCATCGGCTCGGCCGGCAGGTTGGCGGCGGCGGGATTGTCGAGCACCGCCTGGGTCACCAGGCCGCCGGAGACGGAACTCCAAATGGCGAGGAAGAGAAGGGCCGGGACAAGCGCCCAGAGCGCCACATACCAGCCATGATAGGAGGGAAGCGAATGGGGACGCGCCTTGCCCGGACCCGCGAAGGCCATCGCCTTGGCGCGCGCGGTGAGCCAGGCCACCAGGCCCAGCCCCAGGATCAGCAAGGTAATCGCGAGCAGCGACACGCCAGAATCGTCCCCAAAAAGAGAGGCGCCGAGTCCTCCCGGACCCGGCGCCTCGTTTCACTTACTTCAGGTCGCTCGCCTTGACCGGCGTCAGCGACGTGATGGCGGTCTTGGCGCTCGCCTGCACGTCGGCGGGCGAGGCGACCAGGCCACGGTCGGCGAGATAGCCATCGTCGCCCCAGGCCGAGGCATATTCGGCGAGGAATTCGCGAAGACCCGGAACGGCGGAGATATGCTCGCCCTTCACATAGATGTAGAGCGGCCGCGCGCCCGGATAGTCGAAGCTGGAGATGGTCTCATAGGTGGGCGTGACGCCGTTCAGGGTCAGTCCCCGCACCTTGTCGCTATTCTCCTCGAGGAAGCTGTAGCCCATGATGCCGACCGAGCCGGGGTTGGCCGCGACCTTCTGCACCAGCAGATTATCGTTCTCGCCGGCCTCGACATAGACGCCGTCCTCGCGGACCTTGGTGCAGACCGACTTATATTGATCCTCGTCGCTGTCCTTGAGCGCCTTCATCTCCGGGTTGGTGGTGCAACCCTTTTCGAGGATCATCTCGGCGAGCGCGTCGCGCGTGCCCGAGGTGGGCGGCGGTCCGTAGACCTGGATCTTGACGGCCGGAAGGTCTGGATTGACGTCGGCCCATGTCTTGGCGGTGTTGGGCTTGCCATAGGGCGTCGCCGCGATCGCCTCGTAGACGTCCTCCAGGGTCAGCGGGATCGGCTGAGCGCCGTTGGCCTGGATGAAGGCGAGGCCGTCGATGCCGACCGGAACCTCGATCACCTGATTGACGCCGTTCGCCTGGCAGTCGGCAAGCTCGGACGCCTTGATCCGCCGCGACGCGTTGGCGACGTCGGGATGCTTGGTGCCGACGCCGGCGCAGAACAGCTCCAGGCCCGCGCCGGTGCCGGTCGATTCGACGATCGGCGCGCTGAAATTCGGATTCGCCTGGCCGAAGCGCTCGGCGACGGCGGTGGTGAAGGGATAGACGGTCGACGATCCGACGATCCGGATCTGGGAGCGCGCGTCGCCTGCACCGCCCCCGGCGCCGTCACCGCAGCCGGCGAGCGCCAGCGCCGCCGTGGCCAATGTGAGAAATGCTTTGTTCAATTCTGCCTCCATAGAGCGCCGCTAATCGGCCTCGGGCACGTTTCTAGGACTGCTACGCGTGACTTCTGTGACGGTTGCATGACTCTTTGATGACAATGCCGGCAGATAGACGGCGAAGCGGCTGCCCTCGCCCGGCTTGCTGCTGATGTCGAGCCGCCCGCGATGGCGCTGGGTGATGTGCTTGACGATGGCGAGGCCGAGCCCGGTGCCGCCCATAGACCGGCTGCGGCCCGGATCGACCCGGTAGAAGCGTTCGGTGAGGCGGGGCAGATGCTCGGGCGCGATGCCGTCCCCGCGGTCGATGACGGTCATTCGGATCATCTCGGGACCCGCCGGCTCGAAGCGCACGGTCACGTCCGCGCCGGGCTTGCCGTATTTGAGCGCGTTGACGACGAGGTTCTGGATGAGCTGCTGGAGCTGGGCCCTGTCGCCGGGAACGACGGGCTCGCCATTGGTCTGCTCGACGACGATCCGGCTGTTCTTCTCCTCGGCGAGGCGGTCGCAGCTATTCCTCACCTCCTCGACCAGCGGCAGCAGCGGCACCGGCTCGCGCGGCACGCTGAACCGCTCGGCCTCGATTCGAGAGAGCGAGATGAGATCGTCGACGAGCTGCTGCATGCGCCGGGCTTCGTCCTCCATGATCTTGAGGAAGCGTTGCAGGGTGGCCTTGTCGCCGGCCGCTTCGTCGTCCTGGAGCGTCTCGGCAAAGCCGATCAGCGTTGCCAGCGGCGTCCTCAGCTCGTGGCTTGCGTTGGCGACGAAATCCACGCGCATCTGCTCGGACGCATGGGCGTCGCTGCGATCCTGCAGGCGCACCAGGCGATCGCCGTCGGGCAGGGGAGAGAGGACCATCTCCCAGCGGCGGTCGCGGTCGCCGAGGCCGACCAGCTCGGTCCGGCTCACTTCATCGCCATTGCCGCCGATCAGGCGCTCGGCGGCCGCCGGATGGCGGATGGCGAGGCGGACGTCGACGCCGACGATATGATCGCCGAGCACCGCCTTGGCCGCGCGGTTGGCGAAGATGACGCGACGGTCGCGGACGATCATCACCGGGTCCTCGACCGCATCGGCCACCTCGGCGGTGCTCGGGAGGAAGGATTGGACAGGCCCCTCGGCCGCCGGCTCTTCCTCCACCGGAGCCGCGCCGCCCGGAGCGGCGAGCAGGCCCAGGGCGATGATTCCGGCCAGCACGGCCACCATTGCGGCGAGGAAGGGCGCGCCGGAAGACGTGGCGAAGAGGAGTCCGAGCCCCGCCGCCGTTGCCGCGGCCAGGATCCGCAAGAGCCGATTCATCGCCATGGGCCGTGTCCCTTAACGGGATCGTTCCGGCGACGCCACTGCTCGCCTGAAATGGCCTTTACGCTTATGAAAGGCGGGAGGCTGTATGCAGATCTCGTCATGAGCGAATATGAGGGCAACGTGGCGGAGGACGCCGCTCACCCGAGCCGGCGGGTCGTGCTCGCGCTTGGCGCCGCGGCGGCGTCGACCGTGGTGACGATCCGGCCGGCGCTGGCGCAGACCGCCGGCTCCGTCCTAACCTGCGAGATACCGGTGCCGGCTCCGCAAGAGGCGGGCAGCTATATCGCCGCCGACGGCAGCCTCGTCGCACCCGGTACGCCCGGCTCCTTTCCGCCCGCGCCGCGCAATCTCACCGGCGAGGAAGTGAAGGTGATGCTGCGCGGCGGGCCGTCGCCGATGGGCATCGACACCGAAAGCGCTCAGGCCTACGCCAACTACATACGCCGTCTGCAGGCGGGGATGAGCGGCTTTACCTGCTACGCCTCGCTGCAGATGCCGCGCTGATCCGAGGACGGCATGTCCGGCCCGCGCTATGTGGCCGACGCCGCCGATTCGACGCTCCGCGTGGAGCTCGATGGACTGACGGCCCTGTTCCACCGTCCCTCCGGCATGACCCATCTGCTCGCCCCGCCGGCGCCGCAGATCCTTCAAGTGCTTGCGAATAATCCCGGCGATCCATCTGAAATTGTTTCGCGATTGTCCCAGACCTTTGAGGTGGAGGGCGAAGAGGCGATCCTGGCGCGGCTTGTCGAGTTGGAGGCATCGGGACTGGTCTGGCGAGCCGATCCGGGGAACGCGAACGCCGAACCGCGGGATCGTGCCGCATGAGGCACGAAATCCAGCTTCAGGTGGGGCCTGTCGGCTTCCGCGTCGGCTCTCATTGGCGGGCGCCGATCGAAGCGTTGCGGGGGCTATACGAAGGCTACCCGGTGCCGGAGGCCTGCGACTTTACCGTCAGGCTGGAGGCCGAGAAGCCATGGCGACGCTGGCTGCGGCCGTCGGTGGCGATCCATGGGGACTATATGTTGCCCGACGCGGCGCCGCTGCCGCTGGCGCAGGGGCTGCTCGCGGCCGAGATGGGGATGAACCTGCAAATGGCGCTGGGGCAGAAGCGCTACCTGCTGCTGCACGCCTCCTCGGTCGAGAAGGATGGCCGGGCGCTGCTCATGACCGGCCATTCGGGCTCCGGCAAGTCGACTCTGGCGGCGATATTGGGCGAGCGCGGCTGGCGTTTGATGGGCGACGAGTTCGCGCTGCTCGATCTGGCGGACGGGCGGCTGCACGCTTTCCCGCGTGCGGTGAGCCTCAAGAACGGCGCCATCTCGGTCGTTGCCGGCATCACCGACGAGACGCGGCTCGGGCCGCTGCTGGTGGGCACGCCCAAGGGGTCGATCCGCCACCTTCGCCCGCGCGCGGACGCGCTGGCGCGGATGGCGGAGCCGGCCGTGCCCGCCCTCATCCTGTTTCCGCGCTTCGGCCGCGACCTTGCGGCCGCCGTCCGCCCGGTCGGCGCGGCCGAAGTCTTCATGCGCCTGACCCAGGCTTCGACCAACTATGTCGCGCTGGGGGAGGCGGGTTTCGCCGGCCTCGCCCGGCTTGTGCACGCCGTGCCGGCGCGGGCGATCGACTATCCGGATACGGAGGCGGCGCTCGCGCTGGTCGCCGAGCTGTGGAAGGAGCCGGCATGAGCGCGGCGCGCCTCCTCGTGCGGGCGCTGCGCGATCCGGCGGACGTGCTCGATCTCGACGCCGCCGGATGGACGGCGCTGCTGGCCGCAGCCCGCGCGGAATCGCTGATCGGCAGCCTCGCTCATCGCCTCGAGGGACAGCCGGTTCCAAAGCGGGTGGCGCGCCTGCTGGAAGATGTCCGCCGGGATTATGCTTATGCCCGCACGCAGGCGCTGTGGGAGGCGGAGATGGCGCGGCGCGCGCTGGCGCCGACCGGCGTGCCCGTCATCCTCCTGAAGGGCACCGCCTACGTCGCCGCCGGGCTCGCCGCAGGGCAGGGGCGTTCGATCGGCGACCTCGACATACTGGTGCCGCGCGAGCGCCTTGACGCCGTCGAGCAGGCGCTGCTTGCCGCCGGCTGGGAATGGGTGAAGCCGGACGCCTATGACGATCTCTATTACCGTCGCTGGATGCACGAGCTGCCGCCGCTGATGCACCAGACGCGGGACCGGATGATCGACGTCCACCACACGATCCTGCCGCTTACAGCCCGGCCCCGGCCCGACGCGGCGGCGATGATCGCGGAGAGCATCGAGCTCGTGAACGGCCTCCGCATCCTTGGGCCCGAGGACATGGTGATCCATGCCGTCGCCCATCTCTTCGCCGATGGCGACCTGGCGGGCGGCCTTCGGAATTTGTGGGACCTGGATCGGTTGCTGAGGGCCTTCTCGGCTGAGGACGCTTTCTGGGACCGGCTCGGTGAGCGGGCCGAGCGACATCAGCTGCGCCGCCCGGTCGCGCGGGCGCTTCGCCTGGCGCGGAGGCTTTACGGCACACCGGTCGATGTCCAACTGGCGGGACGGCGGCGTCTATCCGATCGGCTGTTCGAGGCCCGCCTTCTCGCCCGCAACGGCTGGGGACAGGCGACGCGCAAGGGGCTGCGCCTCGCCTTCTACATCCGCTCCCACTGGTTGAGGATGCCGCCGCTGATGCTGGCGCGGCACCTGCTCGTCAAGGCGAGCCGCTAGCTCGCTTCGCCGATCGTCGCGGTGTCGATGACGAAGCGATACTTCACATCGCCTCTCAGCATCCGATCATAAGCCTCGTCGATATCTTGCATCGCGATCATCTCGATGTCGGAGACGATGTCGTGCTCGGCGCAGAAATCGAGCATCTCCTGCGTCTCCTTTATGCCGCCGATCAGCGAGCCGGCGAGGCTGCGGCGCTTCAGCACGAAGTTGAAGATCGCCGGCGACGGATGCGGCTCGGCGGGAGCGCCGACCATCGCCATCGTGCCGTCGCGCTTCAGAAGCGTGAGAAAGGCGTCGAGATCGTGCGGCGCCGCGACAGTGTTGAGGATGAAATCGAAGCTGCCGGCATGAGCGTTCATCTCGTCCGGGTTGCGCGAGACCACGACTTCGTCGGCGCCAAGCGCCAGCGCGTCCTGCTTCTTGTCGGGCGAGGTGGTGAAGGCGACCACATGGGCGCCGAGCGCATGCGCCAGCTTCAGGCCCATATGGCCGAGGCCGCCGATGCCGACGACGCCGACCTTCTTGCCCGGGCCTATCTTCCAGTGCCGGAGCGGCGACCAGGTAGTGATGCCGGCGCACAGCAGCGGCGCGACGGCGGCCAGTTGTTCCTCGCGGTGGCGGATGTGGAGCACGAACTCCTCGCGGACGACGATCCGGTCTGAATAGCCGCCATAGCTATTGTCGCCGCTATCCTGGGTCGGGCCGTTATAGGTGCCGGTGAAGCCAACCTCGCAATATTGCTCAAGGCCCTCGCGGCAGGAGGCGCAGCTGAGGCAGCTGTCGACCATGCAGCCGACGCCGACGATGTCGCCCGGCTGGAAGCGGGTGACGGCGTCGCCCACCGCCGTCACTTCGCCGACGATCTCGTGGCCAGGGACGCAGGGGTAGCGGGTGCCGCCCCATTCGCTGCGGGCGGTGTGGAGATCGGAATGGCAGACGCCGCAATAACGGATGGCGATGGCGACGTCGTTGGGGTTGGGCTCGCGGCGGTCGAAGCTGAAGGGCTGGAAGCGGTCGGTCGGCGCGTGAACGGCGTAGGCATTGGCGGCGGGCATAGGGGATGTCTCCGGTTTCTTACTCGCCGAACGGCGGGGCGCCGATAAGGTTCAGCGCCTCGACGAGATCCGCATAGCTGTCGATCACCGCGTCGGCGCCGAGCGCTTCCACCGGCCGATCGGAGAAGCCGAAGCTTACGGCGACGAAGGGCAACTGCGCCGCACGCGCGGCTTCGGCATCGATGACGGAGTCGCCGACAAAGGCGGCCCGTCCGCCGCCGGCGCGGGCGAGGGCCTCGTGCAAGGGAGCCGGATCGGGCTTCTTCATCGGAAGTGTATCGCCGCCGACGACAGCGTCGAAGCGGTTCGTCCAGCCCAGCGCCTCCAGCAGCAGGTGGGTGAGCTTTTCAGGCTTGTTGGTGCAGATGGCGAGCGCCACGCCGCGTGCGCGCAGGACGTCGAGCGCGGAATCCAGCTCCGGATAGGGCTTGGTGCCGTTGCAGATGTTGGCGCCATAATGATCGAGGAAGATCGGGAAACCCTGTTCGACCAGTTCCTCCGAAGCCTCTCCTGTCACGGCGAGACCTTTCCTGAGCAACGCCTTGGCACCATGGCCGACGAGGTGGCGCACCGAGTCCGGCGGGATGCTCGCGCGGCCCAGCGCGCCCAGCGCGTGGTTCAAGGAAGCGGCGAGATCGGGGGCGGTGTCGGCGAGGGTGCCGTCGAGGTCGAAGGCGACCACGTCGAAGGGGAAATCCGTCATGTCGCCGCGGCTTAGGGGCCGCCCTATGGAAATGGCAAGGCATCCGTGCCAAGGAGCGGCCAAGGATCAGGGTAAGCATGACAAACAAACAGGATTTTGCCGCCATCATCCTCGCCGCCGGCAAGGGCACGCGGATGAAATCGGACGTGCACAAGGTGCTGCACCCGATCGCGGGGCGGGCGATGCTCGATCATCTGCTGGGGGTGGTCGACAGCCTCGGACCGGCGCGGAAAGTGGTCGTCGTCGGTGCGGGGCGGGAGCAGGTCGAGAATCTGGTCGAGGCGCGGGGCGGCGAGATCGCCGTCCAGGCGCAGCAGCTCGGCACCGCCCATGCCGTGCTACAGGCGAAGGAAAAGCTCGCCGGGTTCGCGGGCGACGTTCTCATCCTTTACGGCGATACCCCGCTGATCGAGGCGGAGACGATGGCGCGGATGCTGGAGCGCCTTCACGCGGCGGACGCGCCGGCGGTGGTCGTGGTCGGCTTCCGGCCCGACGATCCGCTCCAATATGGCCGCATCATTGCGGGCGAGGGCGGGACCATCGAGAAGATGGTCGAGTATAAGGACGCCTCGCCTGAAGAGCGCGCGGTAAACCTTTGCAATTCCGGCATGATGGCGGTGCGGGCCGAGGACCTGTTCGCGCTGCTGGAGCGTGTCGGCAACGACAATGCGGCCGGCGAATATTATCTGCCCGACATTGTCATGCTCGCCGCCGGCGACGGCCGCGGCTCGGCGGTGATCGAGGCGGAGCCCTGGGAGATGGCGGGCGTCAACAGCCGCGCCGAGCTGGCGCTGGTCGAGGCCGAATGGCAGCGGCGGCGGCGGCTGAAGGCGATGGCGGACGGAGTCACCTTGGTGGCGCCGGACACCGTCTGGTTCGCCCATGACACGGTGATCGGGCGCGACTGCGTGGTAGAGCCGAACGTCGTCTTCGGCCCCGGCGTTCGCATCGCCGACGGAGTCACGATCCGCGCCTTCAGCCATATCGAGGGGGCGGAGATCGCGAGCGGCGCCGAGGTTGGTCCCTATGCGCGGCTGCGGCCGGGCGCGGAGATCGGCGAGAAGGCCAAGGTCGGCAATTTCGTCGAGGTGAAGAAGGCGCGGCTGGGCAAGGGCGCCAAGGCCAATCACCTCACCTATCTGGGTGATGCCGAGATTGGCGCCGGCGTCAATGTTGGGGCGGGAACGATTACATGCAATTATGATGGCTTCTTCAAATATCCTACGAAGATCGGCGAGGGCGCGTTCATCGGCTCGAACACGGCGCTGGTGGCGCCCGTCACCATCGGCGCCAACGCCATCGTGGGGGCCGGTTCGGTCGTGACCGAGGACGTGGCCGACGATGCGCTGGCGGTGGCGCGCGGCGAGCAGCGCGAGCGGCCCGGCTGGGCGGCGCGATTCCGGGCGAGGATGACGGCGAAGAAGAAAGCGGGGTAGGGGGCTCCACCCGTCATTCCCGCGAAAGCGGGAATCCAGGCGGCGCCGGAGCTCGGCTCATAATCGGAATGGATTCCCGCTTTCGCGGGAATGACGTGAGGGTGGAACGACTGCATGTGCGGAATTATCGGAATTCTCGGTCGCGAGGAGGTCTCGGATCGGCTGCTGCAGGGGCTGAGGCGGCTAGAATATCGGGGCTATGACTCGGCGGGCCTGTGCACCGTGATCGACGGCCGGCTGGAGCGCCGCCGGGCCGAGGGGAAGCTCGACAATCTGGCGCGGGAGCTCGACGCGGAGCCGCTGCCGGGCGTCGTCGGCATTGCCCATACCCGCTGGGCGACCCACGGCGCGCCCACCCGCGACAATGCCCACCCGCACGCCACCGGGGAAGTGGCCGTCGTCCACAACGGCATCATCGAGAATTTCCGGCCGCTCCGCGAGGAGCTGATCGCCGAAGGCCGCAGCTTCGCCAGCCAGACCGACACCGAGGTCGTCGCCCATCTCGTCAGCCGGGAGATCGAGCGTGGCGCGGACCCGAAGGAAGCGGTGTCCACGGCGCTGAAGCGCATTCACGGCGCCTTTGCCCTCGCCATCCTGGTGCGCAGCCATCCCGACATGCTGATCGGCGCCCGCCTCGGTTCGCCGCTGGTGGTCGGCTATGGCGACGGCGAGACCTATCTCGGCTCGGATGCGCTCGCTCTCGCGCCGCTGACGCAGAAGATCAGCTATCTGGAGGAGGGCGACTGGGTCGTCATCACCCGCGAGGGGACGCAAATCTACGACAAGGACGACAACCCCGTCGAGCGTCCGGTCACCACCTCCGGCGCCAGCGCCGCAGCGATCGAGAAGGGCAATCACCGCCACTTCATGCAGAAGGAGATTTACGAGCAGCCGATCGTCGTCGCGCAGACGTTGAAATCCTATCTCCGGCCGCTGGAGCAGAAGGTCGCGCTGCCGCAGATGGACTTCTCCTTCGCCGACGTGCCGCGCATCACCATCGTCGCCTGCGGCACCAGCTTCTACGCCGGAATGGTGGCCAAATATTGGCTGGAGCAGTTCGCGCGCGTCCCCGTCGAGCTCGATATCGCGTCCGAGTTCCGCTACCGCCATCCGGTGCTCGAGAAGGGCGGCATGGCGCTCTTCATCTCGCAGTCGGGGGAGACGGCCGACACGCTCGCCGCGCTCCGTCACGCCCGCGCCGAGGGGCAGAAGATCGCCGTCGTCGTCAACGTCCCGACCAGCTCGATGGCGCGCGAGGCGGACCTGTTGCTTCCCACACATGCCGGTCCGGAGATCGGCGTCGCCTCGACCAAGGCGTTCACCTGCCAACTCGCCGTGCTCGCCGCGCTCGCCGCCAAGGTTGCCCGCGACAAGGGCGTGATGAGCGAGGAAGAGGAACGCGAGATCGTCGAGCACCTCACCGAAGCCCCCGCCTGCATGAACGCCGCTCTCGCCTATGACGAGGAGATCGAGCGCATGGCGCCGGTGGTCGCGGCGGCGCGGGATGTCCTCTACCTAGGCCGCGGTCCGGACTATCCGATGGCGATGGAAGGGGCGCTGAAGCTGAAGGAAATCAGCTACATCCACGCCGAAGGCTATGCCGCCGGCGAGATGAAGCACGGCCCCATCGCGCTCATCGACGAGCATGTCCCCGTCATCGTCATCGCCCCGTCCGGCCCGCTGTTCGAAAAGACCGTCAGCAACATGCAGGAAGTCCAGGCCCGCGGCGGCAAGGTCGTCCTCATCTCCGACGCCGAAGGTCTGGCCCAAGCGAGCGAAGGCACTATCGCCACCATCGAGATGCCCAAGGTCCATCCGCTGATCGCGCCGCTGGTCTACGCGGTGCCGGTCCAGCTTCTCGCCTACCATGTGGCGGTGGTGAAGGGCACGGACGTGGATCAGCCGCGCAACCTGGCGAAGTCGGTGACGGTCGAATAGAGGGTCCTTCAGGTCACACTGACCTCCAATTCGGCGCCACCAGCAGCCGAATTGATGGCTTGATCTCAGGCACTTGCTTATAATGCCCGTCGGCGGATGGGGAGGTGTGCTTGAACTACCAAGCTTCGGCTCTGCGGCAGGCGGCCTTCCTAGACGATTATGTCGCGCGCTATTGGCGGGACGGGTTTGCGGTGGTTCGGAGCTTCTTCAGCCCGGCTGAAGTCCAGCGCATCGCCTCGGCCAGCGACAGGGTTTACGAGGAGGGGCTGGGCCACGGCCGCTCCTTTCGGCACGGCAACCTCTTCTACAATGTCGCATCGGACGGCGCGGGCGCGCGGTTCGTGCGCATGGTGCAGTGGCCCTCCTATCATCAGCCGGTGCTCAATTCGGTGCGGCTCGACCGGCGGATGGCGCGGCTGCTGGAACCGTTGATCGGGTGCGATCTCAAGCAGATCATCAACCAGATTCACTGGAAGGCGCCCGGCTCCCTCGGCGATTTCGCCTGGCATCAGGATTCGCGTTTCCGGAGGCCGGCTCACGCCTTCCGCAATCTCGCTACCGCCTATGTGCAGACCGGGCTGGCGCTCGATCGGCACGATACGGAATCCGGCTGCCTGCGCTTCATTCCGGGCAGCCATTTGCGCGGCCATCTGGACCTGGAGGGACCGGGTGAGGTGCTTGGCCGGGCGATGAACGATGCGTTGCTGGAGGCGGCGGGGCTCTCCGCCGGCGACGCGGTCGACCTCCGGTTGGAACCGGGCGATCTCGCGCTTTGGAGCCCTTATCTCGTCCACGGATCGGGCCGGAACCGCTCCGAGCACCGCCGCCGGCTCTACATCAACGGCTATGTGCGCGCCGAAGATTGCGACCGGGGCGAATGGGCGTTTCGGGACGGCGAGCCCGTGGCGTTCGGGACGGAGCCGGCGCTGGTCCACTATGAGGCGCTGCGGGAGCGACCGGAGCCGCACTATCCGGGCTAATGCTCCCTCTTATCCAGTCGCTGGCATGACATCGAGGGCTTAGGCGGTGTCGCTTGCGGCGGGCACCGGCTTCTCCCGTGCCAGCCGCGTGAGGCGGTCGGCGAGGAAGTCCATCACCACCCGTACTCTCGGCGTGTGCCGCAGCCGTTCGTGGGTGAGCAGCCAGAGCGAAGCCGGATCACCCTCGACCGGCGGCAGGCAGCGGACGAGATCGGGGTCGCGATCGGCGATGAAGCCGGGAAGGACGGCAAGGCCGAAGCCGGAGCGGACCGCCGCCAACATGGCGGTTACCGAGCCCTGGTGGATGGCGACGCTGCCTTCGAGGTCGTGCCGCCTCAGCCAGGCCTGATAGAGGTGCCAGACCTTGTCGCCGCCGCCGCCGATCAAGGGATGGCGGGCGAGTTCCGCGCGGTTGCGGGGGACGCCATGGGTCGCCGCGTATTCGCGGCTGCAATAGAGCGTCCAGGGATCGGGGGCTATGCGCCGACCGACGAGGCCGCCGCCGGTCGGGGATGGACCGCCCCTCAGCGCCACGTCGGCGCCGCCGGCGGCCAGGTCGCGCGGCTCCTCGGACGTGTCCAGCTCGATACGGATCGCCGGATGGGCCTCGTGGAGATCGCGCAGGATGGGCGCGAGGATGGTGACGGCGTAGATTTCCAACGCGGTGAACCGCACCGTGCCGCTCGCCTCGCGCGCCTGCGCTGAAGAGGTGGCCGCGAAAGCCTCCGCCGCCGCGCGAACTTCCCGCGCCTTCATGAGTAGCGCCTCGCCGGCGGGAGTCGCGGCGTAACCGGCCTGGCGGCGCTCGAACAACTTCAGGCCCAGCGCCTGCTCCAGCGCCGCTACCCGCCGCGCCACCGTCGTCTGGCTGACCCTGAGGGCGCGGCCGGCGGCGAGCGTGCTGCCGGTCTCGGCGACGGCGAGGAAGTATCGAAGGTCGTTCCAGTCGAACATGGCTCTCCCGTGCACCTTTGCAGCGGCGGGTGCATTCTGCACTTTTGCAGGATGGTCGCGCAACATCGTTGCTCCCGCGCGGGGCGGCGGAGGCGTATTGAGGATGCACGTCCGGCGCCGACGACCCTCGGACCCACGGAGACAGTCATGAACAGGATCATCATTCTGGCCGCGCTCGTCGCGGCGCCTCTTCTCGCGCCTGCTTTCTCGCCCGCTCTGGCGCAGGAGGCGGTTCCTTCGGATCAAACCCGGTTGGTCAGCTACCAGGATCTCGACCTCGGCGACGCAGCCGACGTCAGGATATTGGACCGGCGCATCCGCACCGCCGTCGAGGCGGCCTGCGGCTCCACGTCGAACGCCGATCCTGCCGGCAAGAACGAGGTCCGGCGTTGCCGGGCCGAGACGATCGCCCGCGTGGCGGCGCAGCGCGAGGTGGCGATTGCCGAAGCGCGCCAGCCGGTGCGCACCGCGTCGGCCGACTAGCGACCCTTTGGCGAGAATATCGGGGCTCGGCTTCGGCCGGGCCCCGATTTCGTGCGGCTCGGCCGCAGCGGCGACGTAGCGGATGACCGGCGCTCGGATTGGCGATAGAATCGGCCATGGCCAGCCGCCTCCCAGACGGGTTCGATCTCGACGCCAACGAGCGGCTGAGTCGCGCCGAGCTGGACGCGTTGCAGCTTCGGCGGATGAAGGCGAGCCTCGCCGCCGCCTATGCGGGCAATCCCGCCTATCGCCGCGCCTTCGACAAAACCGGAGTGACACCGGACGATCTTCGCGCCTTCGCCGATCTCGCGCGCTTCCCCTTCACCGCCAAGGCCGACCTTCGCGCCGCCTATCCCTTCGGGTTCTTCGCCGTGCCGATGGAGCGGGTGGCGCGCGTCCACGCCTCGTCCGGAACGACCGGGCAGCCGACGGTCGTCGGCTATACCGCGGACGATATTGCCACCTGGGCGGGGCTGGTGGCGCGCTCGATCAAGGCGGCGGGCGGCGCGCCCGGCATGAAGGTCCACGTCGCCTATGGCTACGGCCTGTTCACCGGCGGGCTCGGCGCCCATTATGGCGCGGAGGCGCTGGGCTGCACGGTCATCCCCATGTCGGGCGGGCAGACGGCCAAGCAGGTGCAGCTGATCCAGGATTTCCAGCCCGACATCATCATGGTGACGCCGAGCTACATGCTCGCGCTCCTCGACGAGTTCCTGGCGCGGGGCATCGATCCGACCTCCACCTCCCTTAGCATCGGCATATTCGGCGCGGAGCCCTGGACCGAGGGCATGCGCGCGGAGGTCGAGACGGCGTTCGCAATCAAGGCGGTCGACATATACGGCCTCTCGGAAGTGATGGGGCCCGGCGTCGCCAGCGAATATGCGGCGACGCAGGACGGGCCGACCATCTGGGAAGATCATTTCTACCCGGAGATCATCGATCCTGAGACGGGCGAGCCGCTGCCGGATGGCGAGGAGGGGGAACTGGTCTTCACCTCCCTCACCAAGCAGGCGATGCCGGTCGTCCGCTACCGCACGCGCGACCTGGCCCGGCTGCTGCCCGGCACGACCGGGCCGATGCGGCGGATGACGAAGATCGCCGCGCGCACCGACGACATGCTAATCGTGCGCGGGGTCAACCTGTTCCCGAGCCAGATCGAGGAGCAGATATTGAAATGCCCGAACCTGGCGCCGCACTATCTGATCGAGGTCAGCCGGCCGGACCGGCTCGACGAAGTCACCGTGCGCGTGGAGACCCGGCCCGGCTGCGGGGAGGGCGAGGCCCAAGCCTCCGCCGCGGCGCTCTGCGAGCATGTGAAGGTCCATATCGGCCTGTCGGTCCGCGTCGACCTTTGCGGCGAGGGCGTGCTGGGGCGCTCCGCGGGGAAAGCCGTGCGGGTCAAGGATTTGCGCCCGCGCGGCTGACTCAGTTCCGCGATTGCGAGCGGGCGAAAAAGGCGGCGAAGGCCTGGGCGGCTTCGGTGGAGGCGAGGCGGTCCTCGAACAGGGCGCCTTCGGCTGCGATCCGCTCGCTCACCGCCGCCTCCGGGGCAATCATCAGTTGCTTGGTGAGGCGCACCGCTTCCGGCGGCTTGGCCGCGATGCGTTCGGCGGTGGCGCGGAGGCGGTCGTCCAGCGCTTCGGCCGGGACGATCTCGGTGACGAGGCCAAAATCGAGCGCGGTTTCCGCATCGAAGGGGTCGCAGAGGAGGAGGTGTTTGGCGGCGCGCTGGCGACCGATGAGGCGTGGGAGGAGGAGCGAGCTCGCGGCCTCCGGGACGAGTCCAAGATCGACGAACGGCAGGGAGAAGGTCGTCGCGGGGGCGGCGAGGACTAGGTCGCAGTGGAGGAGCATGGTCGTGCCGATGCCGACGGCGAAGCCTTGGGCGCCGGCGATCACCACCTTCGGGCAGCCGGCGATGGCGTGGAGGAAGCGGAAGACGGGCATGTCCTCGCCGCCGGGGCGCACCGACATGAAGTCGGCGATGTCGTTGCCGGCGGTGAAGACGCCGCCGCTGCCGCTTATGGTGATGGCGCGGATCGCCTCGTCGGCCGCCGCTTGCTCTATGGCGTCGGCGAGAGCGGCATACATGGCGACGGTGATCGCGTTCTTCTTCTCCGAACGGTTGAGCCGGATGTCCATCACGGGACCATTGGTCGCGGCGAGAATTTCCATGAAGCGCCCCTTGCTGCGTTTCGCCGAGCCTTAGTCGAGGAAAGACTTGAGGGCCATCCAGGCTTCGAGCTTGCGTTCGAAGGGGAGGGTGTAGGCCGGGCTGCTGGACGGGAGCGGGAGCAGGGCACGCCCGCTTTGCGCCAGCGCCGGCATGCCGAGCCGGGCCGAGGTGCCGCCGTTGAAGCCGACGGCGCGAAGCTCGGGCAGGGCGGCGGCGAGATCGGGCAGGGCGTTGGGACTGTGATCGCGGATCGCGGCGTCGAGACTGCCCCTGCGCCGGGCGCTCGCGACCACGTCCCAGAGGCCGATCCTGGCGTCGAGCAGGGCTTCGAGCCGGTCTTCATAAGCGAGGGAGATGAGGTCGATCTCCGCCGCGGCGCCGACCAGCCGCCAGAACTGGTTGCGCGGATGGGCATAATATTGGCCGCGCTCGAGAGAGGCTTCGCCGGGCAGGCTTCCCAGCAGGAGTACCCGCGTCCGATCGTCCACGACGGGCGGAAAGGAGCGCTTCAGCGCGTCAGACGCGGGCGTCACGGGTGTTCAGTATTTTGAAGAGCAGCCACAGCGCGGCGGCAAGATAGGCGGGGCCGATCGGCACCCACATGATGGCGCCGGCGAGCTGCTGGTCGGCGAGAAGGCCGAGGCCCCAGAGCGCGGGGCGATCGCCATAGGCGGGATAGAGCGGCGCCGGCGCGAGGCTGAGGATGCCGCCCAGCATGCCGCTGTGGAGGAAGGTGACGAAGGCGGCGAGGGCGCCGGACGGCGCCGTGCGCTGCACCCGTCCGGCGGCGAGCACCGCGAACCAGAAGAGAAGGGCGGTGGCGAAGAAGCTGAAATGCTCCAGCGTGTGGACCCACTCGTCGAGGAGCGCGGCTTCGAACAGGAGCGGGACGTGCCAGAGCCAGAGCGCCACCGCATGGAGAAGTGTGGCGGGGACGAGGCCGGTCAGGAAAATCAACCCGCGGACGAGAGGGCGCGACACGGGGTGGCTGGCGAGGCCCGGAATGGTGCCGCCCGGAAGCGCGGCGATGAACGCGGTCCCGGGCCGGCCGAGCAGCAGCAGGGGCGGCGCGACGGCGACGAGCAGCATATGCTGAACCATATGGAAGCTGAGCAGCGTCTCGCCGAGGGCGTCGATCGGCGAGACGAGCGCCAAAACGAGAACGATTATGCCGGCAAGGAAGGACCAAGCTTCGGCGGCGCGCCGACGCGCGGCCGGCAGGCACCTTCGGCCGCGGATGTAGAGCCACAGCGCCAGGAGGAGGGGAATGAGGACCAGCGGATCGAAGGTCCATGCCGTCCACACATGATCGGGTGCGATGGCGTGGTCGGCATGGGCCGAGGCCGGACCGGCGGCGAGCGCGGCGGCCACCACCGGAGCGAGCCTTGGCGTTCGGGCGATACCGCGGATCGATGGCGCGCGAGTCATTCCCCCTCTTGTATCCGGCTCCCGTGCCGTGAACCATTGCCCTGGCGGAGGGTTCCTGCAGAGGTGAGCGAAGGCATTACTCGAAGCTCCTGGCAACCGGCGGTGCGGGCGATCGGATTCGTCCTGCTGCTCGCCGGCTGCGGGCGGGCGGAAACGCCGGACCATCTGAAGATCGCCGGGGCCGATGCGGAGCGCGGCCATGCGGCGATCCTGCGCTACGGCTGCGGCTCCTGCCACCGGGTGCCGGGCGTGCCGGGGGCGGAGGGCCTGGTAGGGCCGCCGCTCGACCATTTCGGCGAGCGGGCGCTGCTCGCCGGGCAGCTTCCCAACCGGCCGGCGACGTTGATCGCCTGGCTTGTCGACCCGCCGGCGCTGATCCCGGCGACGGGCATGCCCGACATGGACGTGAGCCCCGGCGACGCGCGTGACATCGCCGCCTATCTCTACAGCTTGCAGGCGGACGAGCAGAGGATCTGGCCCCCCGACGTGCCGCTGGATCGTGAGCGCTATGAGGAGCCGGTCCCGCCCAATTGACGGCGCCGTGCGTCGTGGCGGCGCATCAGCAGCAACCAGGCGAGGCCCCAAACGCCGCCGATCAGGACCAGCGCCAGCAGGTCGAGGAGCCCGAGGGCGGGCGTTCCGGCAGGGCGGAGCAGCCAGCCCATGTGAAAGAAATGCTGGGCGAGGATGAGGCCGCTCGCCACAAGCACGACCCAACGGCCGCGATGGCCCTGGACTAGCAGCAGGATGGCACCCCCGAGCAGACCCGCCGCGAGCGCGAGCGGTATCCAGCGGCCATCCACCAGGCGCGCCTGGTACCAGGCGGCCTCCGCCGGGAGATTGCCCATGAAGGCGGCGAGATATTGAGTGAACCAGAGCCACAGGGTCAGCAGCGCCAGGACGAGCAGGGCGCTGACCAGGCTGCGATCATGCGCGTGGCCGACATGCTCGCGCTGGAGGGTGTTGGCCAGGAATGCGAGGGCGAGCGCGGCGGGGAGCTGGCTCACCGCGAAGGCGAAGCCGAACAGGCTGGTCCACCAGAAGGGCTGGCGCGTCAGCACCCAATCCAATCCGGCGAGGCCGACGGTCGGCAGCAGCAGCAACAGGCCTGCCGCGTTCCAGCCATGCGCCTTCGGCCTGGCGGCGGCCAGCCAGGCGAGGGCGCTCCAGAGAAGGAAATAGCCCAGCGAGCGAAGCAGGATGAGGTCGCGCTCGAACCAGCCGCTCAGCCGGGGATGGCTATCGGCGAGGGCGGCCGCGCCGTCCCAGGCATAGAAGCTTTGGAAGGCGAGAGGGAGGGCAAGAATGGCGACGAGCGGGATGGTGTAGGCGGCGGGCTCGAGCTCGTCGTCCATCGGCGTCACCCAGTCGCGACCAAGCAGGCGGCCGATCATCAACAGGCCGAGGCTGCCGACAGCGAGGCCGGCGACGATGACGACTGCGAGCAGCCAGGCTTCGGCGAGGGTCGGGCTAGTCGGCACCGCCGCTCTCCCGCGTCAGATAGGAAGCGATGGCCCAGCGGGCGCGCAGCGGGACCTGCTCGGCCAAGGGCGGCATCGTTCCTTGCCCTCTGCCGATGATGGCGACGATTTGTTCGGGGGAGTGGGCGCCTGCCCCGAGCGGCGGGGAGCGCGGGAAGCCCGTTTGCGTCACCGGTCCGTCGCCGCGGCCGGAAGCGCCATGGCAAGGGGCGCAATAGCCCTGATAGGCTTTCGCGCCGGCCGCGATCAGGGCGGGGGTGACGGGCGGGCCAGGCGGGGCGAGCTCGGCACGGCGGGCGGCGGCGCCGCGCGGAACGCTTCCGGGCGGAATGGCCGTATAGGGCTCCTGCCGGGCGCCGCCCGCCGTTGCGGCATAGCCCCGATCCGGCTCGTCCCCGCAGGCGGCCGGGATCAGCAGGAGGAGGATGGCCCACCTCATGGCCCGAGTGCCTCGATATGTTCGGGCGAGAGGCTTTCGAGGAGCCGCCGCGTCTCGCTCGCCTCGAAGGCGGGATCGTCCTCGACCAGCAGGAAATAGCGATCGTAGGTCGCCCGGTCGAAACCCTTCAGGTCGAACAGCCGATGGTGCCAGCGCGGCAGGCCGCCGAGCCAGAGCATGCCGATCAAGGTGGCGAGCCCCGACCAGAGCGCGGCCGATACCAAGGCGGCGGGAAGAAAGGCTTGCCAGCTGTGCAGCGGCCGCCCGCCGATATTGAGCGGGTAATCGACGACCGCCGTCCAATAGATGACGGCATAGGTGAGGGCGCCTCCGGCGAGCGCCGAAAGCGCGGCGATCCAGCCGATGCGGGACGTCGATCCGCCCAGCAACTCGGTCAGTTCGGGCAAGGGATAGGGAGTGAAGGCGTCGAGGCGGCGGTAGCCCTGGTCGCGGAGGCGGCGAACGGCCTCCACCAGCTCGGCCGGCGAGCGGAAGCGGGCGATAAGGCCGGTCATGCCGGTTCCGCCCGTGTGTCGTAGAGGCTGACGATCGGCAGCCGCCGGACCGAGAGCAGCACCATCAGGAGGAACAGGCCAAGCGTCCCCGCCAGCAGCGAGACTTCGGCGACGGTAGGCGCATAGGTGGGCGCGGCGATCATCAGATTGGTGCGAACCAGTCCGCCGACCACCACCGACAGATAGTCGAGATAGATGCCGATCAGCACGAGCGCCGCCACGGTCGCGCCGGCCCACCAATGGAGGCGAACCCGGCGCCACCAGAAAATCTGCGGCGGCAGGACGGAGAGCATGAACCCGCCCCAATAGAGCGTTCCGTAAGGCCCTGCCATTCGCGCCAGCAACGCCTCGCGGATGGGCGGTTCGGCCATCAACTCCATGAACCAGCCGTCCAGATAGGCGTAGGCGGTGACCAGGGCGTTGGCGAGGAGCAGCTTGGCGAGGAGGTCGATATCCCAATCGTCGATATGCCGGTGGAGCCCCAGCCGGCGGCGGAGCGCCAGAGCGACGAGCAGCACCATCGCGATGCCGAGCTGGATTCCGGTGGCGATGAAATGGAGCGGCTGGCGCGTCTCGTGCCAGTCGGGAACCAGGGTTCCTACGAACTCGAACGAGACGATCGCCTGGGCCAGGAAGAGGAGGGGGATGAGGGTCAAGGCGACGATGCGGTGCGCGCGGCGGTGGAGCGCCCATTGCCGCGCCGATCCGCGCCAGCCGAGCGCGGCGAGGCCGTAGAAGAGCTGCCGCGTCCGCGTCTTTGCCCGGTCGCGCAGGGTGGCGAGATCGGGGATGAGGCCGACATACCAGAGCAGGGCAATGGCGGTGAGGTGCGTCAATATTGCCCAGAAGTCCCAGGTCAGCGGGCTCCGGAACTGGGGCCAGACGCCCTGGGCCGTCGGATAGGGGATCATCCAGTAAGCGAGCCAGGGCCGGCCGAGGTGGAAGACGGGAAAGACGGCGGCGCAAATGGCGGCGCCGAGGGCAAGGCCGTTGGCGAAGCGGTTGACGGCGGTGTGGAGGCTGCTGCCGGTCAGCACCAGGATCGAGGCGAAAAGCGCAGCGCCATTGGCGATGCCGATCCACCAGGCGTAGCTGGCGATGTCGAAGCCCCAGACATAGGGGATATTCGTTCCCCAGACGCCGATGCCGACAAAGGCGGGACCGCGAAGGCCGTAAAGGAGGAACAGGACGCCGAGCAGCGCCACGCCGATCCCGATCCACCAGGTCCGGCCGAAGCGCTCGGCCAGAGGCGGATCGATGACATGGTCGATCGGCGGGTTCTGGATCGGCGCGATCATGTCCGCCGCCTCACCCGCGCGAGATAGGTGGTGCGCGGCCGGGTGCCGAGATTGCCGAGCAGCGCGTAGTTGCGGCCGTTGCGGCGGAGGCGGGCGACTTCGCTGTTCGGATCGTTGAGATCACCGAAGACGATAGCCTGGGTGGGACAAACCTGCTGGCAGGCGGTTTGGACGTCTCCATCGCGGATATCGCGGCCTTCCACCTTTGCCTCGGCGCGGACGGCGTTGATGCGCTGCACGCAATAGGTGCATTTTTCCATGACGCCGCGGTCGCGGACGGTGACGCGCGGATTGTTGGCCGGCGCGGGCGTGGCGGGCGCTTCGGACTGATAGTCGAACCAGTTGAAACGGCGGACCTTGTAGGGGCAGTTGTTGGAGCAGGTCCGCGTGCCGATGCAGCGATTATAGACCATCTGGTTGAGGCCTTCCGCCGAATGGACGGTGGCGCCGACGGGACAGACCACCTCGCAGGGCGCCTTCTCGCAATGCATGCAGGGGACGGGCTGGAAGTGCGTCTCTGGCGCTTCGACCGGTCCCTCGTGATAGCGGTCGACCCGGATCCAGTGCATCTCGCGCCCGCGCTCCACTTCGTCCGGTCCGACCACGGGGATATTGTTTTCCGCCTGGCAGGCGATGGTGCACGCGCCGCAGCCGATGCAGGCGTCGGTGTCGATCACCATGCCCCAGACGTGGCCGAGCGACGGATAGTCGGGATAGAGGCTGGGCAAGTCCTCCGCGCCCGCCTCGGCGGTGCGAATGGCCCCCGGGTCGGCGATGGGGTGATGACGCTGTGTGCTGACGAGGCGCGCCTGGCCGGGCACCTTGCGCACGTCCACGCCGGCAACGACCCAAGGAGCGTCGGCCGGGCGGAGGCGGAAGGCGTCGACACCGATCCTGGTTCCCACCCGGCCAGCGGAGCGGCGGCCATGGCCGAGCGGCAGGGTGACGACGTCCGCCGCCTGGCCCGGCATCACCCAGACGGGCGCGGTCATGCTCGCGCCGCGATGGGCGATTTCGACCTTGTCTCCGCTCTCCAAGCCAAGCCGTGCCGCCGTCGCGGGCGCGATCAGCGCGGCATTGCCCCAGACGAGCTTGGTGAGCGGGCTCGGCAGTTCCTGGAGCCAGGCATTGTTCGCAAAACGGCCGTCCCACATCCGCGGGTCGGGCTGGAAGGTCAGGGTCAGCCCGACGGGCCTGGTCGAGGGCGCAGGAGGCGGAGACGGGGGCGCGGTGGTCGCGGCCTGCGTCCCGGAAATCACGCCTGCTTCGAGCGCGCGGAGCCACGGCTCTTCGGCGAGGCCATTCCATTGGCGCCGCACCAGGGCGCCGCCGTCGGGGCGGTCCCCGGCCAGCGCGGCGAGCAGTTCGATCGAGCTTAGCGCGGGAACGAGCGGCACCGTCGCCGGCTGCTGGAGGCCGACGGTGCCGTCATAGGCGCGAAGGTCGCCCCAGCTTTCGAGAACATGGCGCATCGGCACATGCCAGCGGCAGACCCGCGCCGTCTCGTCATGGCCAAGGCCGAGATGGATCGAGACCGGGACATGGGTCATCAGTTCGTCGAAGGCGAAGTCCGCCGGCGCGTCATAACCGGGATTGCAGTCGAGCACCGCCAGCCGCCGCACCCGTCCTGCCGCCATCTCCGCGACCAGAGCATCGAGCGGCTCGATCCCCTCCGGCTGAGCGAGCCGCACCGGCGCGATGGCGACAATTCCATTGCCATAGGCGCCGAGCTGCGAGTTGAGGCGATGGGTCAGCGCCTGCACGGCCGGAGACTGGTCGCGGCCGGCGAGCACCATCGCGCGTCCTGCCGAGAGGGCTTGCACTACGTTCGGCGGCCCGCGGCCGGCGGCGAGCTCGGCCGCCAGCGCCTCGATGGCGTGGGGGGCGAGGGGCAGGCGTTGGTCGGCCTGGGCGCCGGTGAGGGTGGGCGTCGATTCAATGACGATGAGGCGTGGGCGGGCCTCTTTCCAATCGCGGGCATAGCGGACCTGGGCAGGCCCCGGGCCCAGGAAATCCGCGCCAAGGCTGAGCACGACGTCGGCGCGGTCGAGGCGGTAGATCAGCTCCGGGGCCGCCAAGAGATCGCTGACCGGCGAATAGCTGTGGAAACGCATGGCCGGGTATAGGGAGCGCAGCCGATCGATCAATCCGGCGAGGGTGGGCGAGGAGGTGGCGCCGAACAGGACGTGCGTGCCTTGCCCGCCATCGCTCGCCATTTCGGTCCGCTGCTCGGTAAGGAAGCGGCGGAGCGCGCTCCAGGGCATCGGCTCGTCGCCCCGCCGGGGCGTGCGCGAGCGATCCGGATCGTAGAGCGACAATATCTCGGCCTGCATGAACGGGTCGGTCGCGCCGAGGCTGGCGGGGTGGAGCGGGTTGCCTTCGATCTTGATCGGCCGCCCGTCATGCGACTTGACCAGCACGCCGCGGCCATAGCCGTCGAGCGGAAGCGAGGTGGCGAAGTAGAGCGGCTGTCCGGCGACATGCCCTTCCGGGCTGAAGGGCTGGGACAGCAGCGGCGGCTGCCGCTTCTCGCAGGCGGTGAGCCCCGCCAGCGCCAGCGATGCGCCCATCAGCCGCATCAGGTCGCGCCGGTCCATCATCCCCATCCGGTGGAGGGCGGGGAATTCGGCCTCGAGACAGGACTCGATGCGATCGGCCGTCAAATCGCCGATGCCGCGCCAGAGACCCGCTTTTGTGTCGCCGCTCATCAGTAGTGACAGGTCGAGCAATCGGTGAGGCGGGGATTGGCGAAAGCGACATCCTCGGCAGCCAGGACACCTGATCCGTCGCTCCCGCGAAAGCGGGAGTCCCGCTGCTCTTGCCTTGCTTCGGGAAGAGAAGAAGCGGGATTCCCGCTTTCGCGGGAATGACGAAGAGGGGTTAGGGCTGCTGTGCGATTCTGCTGCCCGCGCTCGCCCACCTGCCGATGGCAATCGAGGCACCAGGCCATCGACAGCGGCTCGGCCTTTTCGGTCTTCACCATCGTCGCCACGTCGCCGTGGCAGGCGGCACAGCCGATGCCGGACGCGGCATGGGCGCCGTGATGAAAGCGCGTGTGCTCGGGAAGGCGATAGAGCGACTTCCACTCGATCGGCTGGCCGAGCTCGACGCTGGTGAACAGCGGTCGCAGCGCGTCCACGCCGCGCCAGAGCTGGGAATGACAGACGAGGCAGGCGCTCGCCGACGGCATGCCCGCCGCGGCCGCTCGCGCGGCACCGCCATGGCAGAAGGCGCAGTCGAGGCCGAGTTCCCGCACATGGAGGTCGTGGCGGAAGCCGATCGGCTGCTCGGCCGTCCTGCCGACGCCCCAATGAGCGTCGGAGCGGAACTGGTAGAAGCCGATCCCGAGGAGAAGGACGAACAGCAGCGGCAGGGCGAGGAGGAGCCGTCTGAGCAGGCGGTCCGTCCGTGCCGAAAAAATCTGCGCCATGCGTCGCCCATCGCCGTCAGCTCCCGTCTCCCAACGAAGACATTCCGGAGGCGTTCCGCTCGGCTAAGAAACGGCTGTGGAACGAGCCGGCGGCGGATCGGTTGAAGGCGGGGGAGCCACAGGGAGGCGAGCTTGCCGGCCAAGCTATCGTGCGGATGAGCGGGAACGGGTTGCCCCTTGCGCTCGACACATCCGGACCTCAGGGCGATCCGATCACCACTTTGAGCTGGGTGCTGATCGTCGGCGGGGGAGTCATTCTCCTCATCGTCCTCGTGGCCCTCAGCATAGCCCTGTTCGGCGGGGCGTGGCGGCGGAGGATCGCCGGCGAAAAGATGGTGATCATCGGCGGCGTCCTTTTTCCCGTCGTCACCCTGACGGGCCTCCTCACCTACGGCCTCGGTCTCACGGCCGGCCTGGTCGGCACCGAGGACGCCGACCCGGTCCGCATCCATGTGACGGGCGAGCAATGGTGGTGGCGGGTCGAATATCTGGAACCCGAACGCTTCGCCTCCGCCAACGAGATCGTCATCCCGGCCGGCCGGCCCGCGCTGATCGACCTCGCTTCGGACAATGTCATCCACAGCTTCTGGGTGCCGGAGCTGGCGGGCAAGCTCGACATGATCCCCGGCAAGACCAACCGCATTCGCCTCCTCGCCGCAAAGCCGGGCGTCTATTACGGCGCCTGCGCCGAATATTGCGGAGGCCCGCACGCCCTCATGCTGTTCCGCGTGCGCGCGCTGTCGCCGGCCGACTATGCAGTCTGGCTGAGGCGCGAGGCGGGACCGGCCTTGCCGCCTTCGGAGCCGCTCGCCGCCGAAGGCGCGGCGCTGTTTCGAACTTTGGGCTGCGGTGGCTGCCACCAGGTGCGCGGCACGCCGGCGAGGGGGCTGGCCGGCCCCGATCTCACCCATGTCGCGTCCCGCCTGCATCTCGGTGCCGGAATCCTCCCCAACAACAAGGGCACGCTCGGAGGCTGGACCGCCAACCCGCAGCGGCTGAAGCCCGGCGTCAAAATGCCCGCTTATTCCGGCCTCTCCGCCAAGGAGCTGAGAGCCCTCGTCACCTATATGGACCGCCTTGAATGACGGACGAGGAAGCCGCCTTCCGCGCCGCTGCGAAGAACCTGCCGGACCCGCGGCCGCGGCCGGAGGAGGAGCTGAAGATATTGGAGGAGGTATGGCGCCAGCCGACCGGCTGGCGGCTGCCGACCGCGGTCAACAACAATATCGTGGGCGCCGCCTATGTCGGGGCGGCCTTGTTGTTCTTCGTGCTGGCCGGCTGCCTGGCGCTGCTGATGCGCAGCCAGCTGGCGACGCCGATGGCCGAAATCGTCGGCCAGGACACCTACAACCAGCTGTTCACCATGCACGGCACGGTGATGATGTTCCTCTTCGCGGTCCCGGCGGTGGAAGCGATGGGGGTGCTGCTGCTGCCCCAGATGCTGGCGGCGCGCGACCTGCCTTTCCCGCGGCTCTCCGCCTTCGCCTTCTGGGCCTATCTCGTCGGCGGTCTCGTCTTCTTCACCACCATATTCTTTGGCCAGTCGCCGGACGGCGGCTGGTTCATGTATCCGCCGCTCACCAGCTACATCTATTCGCCGGACAGCAAGGCGGACTGGTGGCTGCTCGGCATCGGCTTCATCGAGATTTCCGCCATTGCCGGCGCGATCGAGATCGTCGTCGGCGTGCTGAAGACCCGCTCGCCCGGCATGAGCCTGGACAAGCTGCCGCTGTTCGGCTGGGCGATGCTGGTCTTCGCCGGCATGATCATCGTCGGCTTCCCGGCGATCATCCTCGGCACCATCCTGCTGGAGCTGGAGCGGGCGTTCCACTGGCCCTTCTTCGTCGCCGAGAAGGGCGGCGACCCGCTGCTCTGGCAGCATCTCTTCTGGTTCTTCGGCCATCCCGAAGTCTATATCATCTTCATCCCCGCCGCCGGCATGATGTCGATGATCGTGCCGGTCGTCGCGCGGGCCAAGCTCGTCGGCTATCGGCTGATCGTCGCGGCTCTTGTGGCTACGGGCTTCATCAGCTTCGGCCTGTGGGTCCACCACATGTTCACCACCGGCCTGCCGCCCATCTCCACCGGCTTCTTCTCGGCCGCGTCGATGGCGGTGGCGATTCCGGCCGGCATCCAGGTCTTCGCCTGGATCGCCACCATCATGGCGGGGGAGCGGGCGCGATGGAATGTGCCGACGCTCTTCACCGTCGGCTTCCTCATCATCTTCACCATGGGCGGGCTCACCGGCGTGATGGTGGCGATGGTGCCTTTCGACTGGCAGGCGCACGACACCTATTTCGTGGTCGCCCACCTCCACTACGTCCTCATCGGCGGCATGGTCTTCCCGCTGTTCGCCGCCATTTATTACTGGGTGCCGATGGTGAGCCGCTTCGCCTTGTCCGAGCGGGTCGGAAAATGGGTGTTCTGGCTGATGTTCACCGGCATGCATCTCACCTTCCTGCCGATGCACTGGACTGGCTTCGCCGGCATGCCGCGCCGGGTCTACACCTATCTGCCGGAGATGGGCCTCGACGGCCTCAACCTCGTCTCGACGATGGGCGCCTTCACCATCGGCGCCGGCGTGGCGCTCTTCGTGATCGACATGGCGCTCAAGTTCCGCATGACGCAGGATGAGAATGCCGGCAACGTCTATGGCGGCGGCACCCTGGAATGGCTGCCCAACGGCTCCTACGCCGCCCGCAGCATCCCGATCGTGAAAAGCCGCGAGCCGCTGTGGGACAATCCCGAGCTCAGCGATCAGGTCGAGAAGGGGCAATGGTTCCTGCCGGGCGCGTTGACTCGCCGGCGGGAGACGATCGTGACGTCGCCGCTGAAGGCGATCCCGCAATATCTGGTCATCATTCCCGGCCCCAGCTGGTGGCACGTCGTCGCGGCCGTATTCACCGCCGTCTTCTTCCTCTCCCTGACGGTGAAGATGGTGCTGGTCGCGGTGATCGGCGGCGTCATCGCCATCGCCGCCATGCTGCGCTGGGTGTGGGAGCTCGACCAGGGGCCGGACCATGACCCGGTCGATGTCGGCGGAGGGCTGAAACTCCCCGTCTACATGCTCGGCAACAAGAATCACGCCATCTGGGCGGTGTGGGTGCTGATCGTCGTCATCGGCATGATCTTCACCTGCATGGTCTTCAGCTATGTCTATCTCTGGAGCGTCCAGCCGGACCGATGGCCCCCGCCGGGAACGAGGCTTCCCGGACTGCTCCACACGGGCGGCGCGCTCCTCCTCCTCGCAGGCAGCGCCGGCCTGCTGGCCATCGCCGACCGGATGCTGACGCAGGGACGAGGCAAGGCGGCTGTCGTCGCGCCGTTGCTAGCGGGCGTGTTGGTCCTCGGCGCGGCCGTCGGAGGCGACATCTGGCTGTGGACGCGGACCGGTCTCTGGCCGAGCGAAAGCGGCTATGGCGCCAGCACCTTCGCGCTCGGCTTTCTGAATGCCCAGAACCTCGCCGCCATCACCTTCATGGCCGGGTTGGTCGCGGCGCGCATCCTGGTCGGGCGCACCGATAATGTGCGGCGGCTGAGCTTCGATACGACAAGGCTCTTGTGGCGCTACACGATCGTCCAGGCGGCGGTGACCGTGATCGTCGCCCACGGCTTCCCGAGGCTGGTGTCCTGATGCCGCGGCGGAGCCTCGATACGCTTGCCAAATGGTCGGTGCTCCTGGCCGGGCCGCTGATCTGGTCGGCCCATCTCGGCCTGGTCTATTCCCTCGCCACCCTCGCCATCACCCTGACCTGGGAGGCGGGCCTCGTCTCGCGCCTCCTGATCGGCCTGGCCACGCTCATCTGCCTTGCCGCCATCGCCTGGATCGGCTGGGGCCTTTGGACCGGACGCCTGCCGCGCTGGGAGACGCCGCAGGCGGACCTCACCGGCCTCTGGCGCAAGGCTGGCGGGCTGCTTTGCCTGCTCTCCTTCCTGGCCGTGCTGTGGCAGGGGCTGCCGGCCATGCTCATCCCAGAAAGGCCGGCGAGTCATGATTCCCTTTTCGGGGGAACCGCGCCACCGAGAGAAACCGAGCCGGATTGATCGCATCGGTGGCGGAGCGCATAATGGCGCCGCCTCTGACTGCCGACGCCGGAGGTTTGGTCCGCCGGTGTGCGCTCGAGGCATCGGGCCTTCCGCCCGAGGGGAGATGGCGATGGACGAGAATAAGGACAGGGTCGAGGCAGAGTTCGAAAGCGGTTCGATGTTCTCGTCGAACAAGATCATGATCGGCATGGTCGTGATCGCGCTGCTCGCGGTCTTGATCGGCATGGGCGCTTAGCGACGGACTGGAAGCCTGAGCCGCGCAGGATAAGCGTGGAGAGTTGCGAATCGCTGGTCGAGCGCATTTGGCGAGGAGATGTCCGCTTCGTTCCGCTCCCGGAACATGCCGGCGAAATTACCTGTTTTACCCAACGCTTTAGGCAAGGTTAACGGGATGGTAGGGATACCACCGTAGATCCCGCCTCGACCAATTTTCGGGGGAGTGGGGAATGAACAATCAGGCGATGCTGAGCCTTGTCGGCGATGACAGCGAGATCGGGGGCGGCACATGCTTTCGGCTCTTGCTGGGCGCCAAGCTGGTGACGACGACCGGAGAGATGCCGGTCATGCTGCGCGAACTTTCGTCGGCCGCCGCGGTGGTGACGGGCGAGCGGCTGCCCTCCGTCGGCACCGACATCATCCTGAAGCGCGGCCGCCTGGAAACCCTGGCGACCGTCGCCTGGACCGACGGCACGCGCGCCCGGCTGGAATTCGAGGATCCGCTCAGCGGCATCGACCTGCTGGCGCAGATGAATCCCATCGGGCCTTCGCATCCGGGCCTGCCGAAATCGTTCAGCTGACGAGGATCGTTGATCGTCGCGGAGCCGGCGATAAGCCGTCCCCCCCTTATCAGGCGGAGTTGAAGCCTCGGCAATGACGCCGCTTTAGCTCAGCCTGAGCTGGCCGATGGCTCTAATAGCGTCTGAGCAGCCCCGACAGCCGGCCCTGCACCACCACTTGCTCGGGCCGGTAGCGCTGCGGGTCGTAGTTGCGATTGGCCGGGTCGAGACGGATCATCTGGCCTTCGCGGCGGAAGGTCTTGAGGGTCGCTTCCTCATTGTTGACCAGGGCGACGACGATCTCGCCGTCACGCGCCGTATCGGTCTTGCGGATCAGGGCGAAGTCGCCGTCGAGAATGCCTTCCTCGACCATCGAATCGCCGGACACTTCCAGCGCATAATGTTCGCCCGGCCCGAGCAGCGCGGCCGGCACGGACAGGCTCTCGGTGCCCTGCAAAGCCTCGATCGGCGTGCCCGCGGCGATGCGGCCGTGGAGCGGGATTTCCATGACGTCGTTGGCCGCGGCGGGCGGGGCAGGCGCCCTCAGCGGCACGACGTTGGCGCCGCCCTTCTCCGGCATGCGCAGCACTTCCAGCGCCCGCGCCCGATTGGGCAGCCGACGGATGAAGCCGCGCTCTTCCAGGGCCGAGATGAGGCGGTGGACGCCGGACTTGGACTTGAGCTCCAGCGCCTCCTTCATCTCCTCGAAGGAGGGCGACACCCCCGTTTCGACCAGGCGATCGTGGATGAAGCAGAGAAGCTCATGTTGCTTGCGAGTCAGCATCGGCGGTCCCCCATGGAACGTATACGGAACGTGTAAGGAACAGGTGTGACTGTGTCAAGCATCTACCCCCAGCGCCGGGCCGGCCGCCAGGCGTAGGAAATTTCCGAGCAGTTCGTGGCCGCATTCGCTGGCGATGCTCTCGGGGTGGAACTGGACGCCGTGGATCGGCAGCGTGCGGTGGCGAAGGCCCTGCACGGTCGCGTCCTCGGCGGTCGCGTTGACGGCAAGAGAGTCGGGTAGCGCGTCCGCGGCCACGGCCAGCGAATGATAGCGCGTCGCCCTAAAAGGGGAGGGGAGGCCGGCGAAGACGCCCGTCCCGTCGTGCCGCACGGCGCATGTCTTGCCGTGCATCGGCTTCGCCCGGACGACCTTGCCGCCGAAATGGTGGGCAATCGCCTGATGGCCGAGACAGACCCCAAGCAGCGGACGGCGAGCCTCGGCGCACAGCCGCACCAATTCGAGGGAGATTCCGGCCTCTTCGGGCGCCCCCGGCCCGGGCGAGATCAGAAATGCGTTTGCGTCGCTGGCGAGCGCCGCGGCGGCGGAGATTTCGTCGTTCCGCGCCACCTCGACCGCCGTACCAAGCTCGCGCAGATAATGGACGAGGTTCCAGGTGAAGCTGTCATAATTGTCGATGACGAGGATCATCGTGCTTCACGCCGGAAGATCCCGTTTACTCCGCGCCCGGTCCGGCCAGCTGCTGCCTCAGCCGCTCGACCGCACCTTCGTTGCGCTCGATGTTCAGGCCGGCTTCGATAGAGCGACCGAACTGCTCGGCATATTCCTGGCCCAATATGCCTTCGAACTGTCCGCGGGTGGCCTGGATCAGACCCGGCGAACTGCTCGCGTCGCCGGGCACCGACTCCTGAAGGTGGACGACGAACCAGCCCTGGCCGTTAGGCGCGGCGAGCAGGCGGGCCTTGCCTTCGGTGATGCTGAACAGCATCGCCAGCGGGGGCGGCACCGGCTCGTTCGGACGAGCGATGTCGATCCGGCGCGCGGTCACCGATTCCGGGGCGCTCAGGCGCGGCTGCGCTTCGGCGAAGGCCTGGGCGGGCGACGTCCCGCCGTTGATCTTGGCGACGATCGAGGCGGCGACGGCGCGCGCCCTCTCGAGCGCGCGGCGCTGGACGAGATCGGCCTTCACCCGGTCCTGGACCTCGGCGAGCGGCGGGGGCGCTGCGGGAATGGCCTCAGTGACGTCGAGGATGGCGAAGCGTTGTCCCTCCTCCAGGGTTTCGACCAAGGGGTCCTCGTCGACGCCCATGTCAAAGGCGGTCTCCAGCACCGGCTGCAGCTCGGGTGCGCGATAGTCGGGGTTGTCGAACTGGATGCCCGAGGCGGTGATCGGCGGGGTTTCGCGCAGGGTAAGTCCCTCCGCCTCGGCGACCTCCGGCAGGGTCGCGCCCTTGGCCAGGCGGTCTTCGATGCGGGTGACGAGGTCGGCCAGCGCTCCCTCGCGCTTCTGGGCGGCGAGCTGCTGCACGATCTCGTCCCGGGCCGCGGCCAGCGGCGTGGCCTCCGTGCGGGTGATGGCGTCCACGCGGATGACGTGCCAGCCCAGCGGCGAGCGGGTCGGCGCCGTCATCGCGCCCTCGGCGGCCGAGAATGCCGCGTTGGCGACCGCTTCGGAGGTAAGCTGGGCGAGCTGATCGCGGCCCTGCTCGCCGAGCGAGACGTCGTCGGGGCTGAAGCCGGCCTGCGTCGCCGCCTGGGCGAAGCTCATCCCCCCGGCGATGCGCTGCGCGAAGGCGCGCGCGGCGGCCTCGTCGGGCAGCACGACCTGGCTGAGGGAACGAGTCTCGCGCGCGGCGTAACGAGCGGCATTGGCCTTGTAGAAGGCGGCGATCTCGGCGTCGGTCGGTTGCGCGGCTGCGGTCACCTGCTCGGGTCCGAAGGTGGCGAAGCGCAGCACCCGCCGCTCGGGAATGGTGTAGCGCGCCTCATTCTCCTTGTAGAAGGCGGCGATCTCGGCGGCGGTGGGCTCCGTGCCCGCGCCCATCGCCTCGGTCGGCACGACACCGATGCTCCCGGTCCGCTGCTCCAGCAGCAGCGAGGCATATTGCCGGGCCATGGCGTCGGGCACCTTGGGCGAGCCCGCGGCGGGCAGCAGCAGCTGGCGCGCAATGAGGGTGCCGGCGATATCCTGGCGCAGCTGGCCTTCGCTGATATTCTCGCGGGCGAGCGCGGCGCGGAAGCTGTTGACGTCGAACTGGCCGGCGAGGTTCTGGAAGGCGGGGATGCTGGCGATCTCGCCGTCGATCATGCGCTTCGAGGCGACCAGGCCCTGATCGCGCCCGAACACGGTAAGCGCCGCCTGGGAGACCATCTGGTCGATGATCTCGGAGAGCCCGCCGCTGCGGATGAATTCGCCCATGTCGAGATCCGGCTGCTGTTGCCGGATGCGCGCGAACTGGCGGTTGGCCTGATCGGCGACCTCGGTCGAACCGATCCGTGCGCTACCTACCTCGGCGACGGTGTCGCCGCCGAGGCCGCCGCCCAGATCGCCCAGGCCCATGCCGCCCGTGCCGAAGCCCGTGATCACCATCGCGAACAGGGCGAGGCCCAGGAAACCGAACAGGATTTTGGACGATGTGCCGCTGCGAAAGATTTTGAGCATGGAGTATCCGGGCTGAATGCGATGAGCCGCACGTCATAGGATCGGCAAATGATCGCGGCAAGCTTGGCGGACGCCTGGGCCCTTGCTAGGCGCTGTGCCTCCTCTCACGAAAGGGAATCGAAGTGCACCGCAAGCTCGTCGTCGGCAATTGGAAGATGAACGGCAATCTCAACCAGCTGGGCGAGATCGCCGCCATCGCCGCCGCCGCCAAGGAGGCGGCCGGGGTCGACGTCGCCATTTGCCCGCCCTTCACCCTGATCGCGGCCGCCGTCGCCCGATCGGGCGGCCTCCCGATCGGCGGGCAGGATGTCCATTCGGCCGAGAGCGGTGCCCATACCGGCAATGTTTCCGCACCGATGCTGCAGGAGGTCCATGCCCGTCTGGTCATCGTCGGCCATTCGGAACGGCGGGCGGAGCAGCATGAGACCGACGCCGAGGTCCGGGCCAAGGCCGAGACGGCCCTTCGCCATGGCCTCCAGACCATCGTCTGCGTCGGCGAGTCCGAGATGGACCGCGCCGCCCGCGACCATGTCGCGGTGGTGACGGCGCAACTCGAGGGCTCTCTGCCGGACCAGGCCCATGACGGTGAATTGGTCGTCGCCTATGAGCCGATCTGGGCGATCGGCACCGGCAACGTCGCGACGCCCGAGGACATTGCGGAAATGCACGCCGCCATTCGCGCAGCCCTCGTCGAACGCCTCGGCGAGTTTGGCGAGCGCATCCGCATTCTCTATGGCGGCTCGGTCAAGGCCGACAACGCGGCGGCCATCTTCGCCGTGCCTCATGTCGACGGCGCGCTCGTCGGCGGCGCCAGTCTCACCGCCGACCAGTTCGTCCCGATCATCGAGGCCGCTGCGGCGCATTGATGGTTGCTAAGATGGGCTGCCGGTTGAATTTGATGCGTCGCTGAATTAGTTGGCCTCAAACCCTTTCCCGAAAGCCGAAGCCACAATGTTCACCTTCCTCCTCATCGTCCAGACGCTCGTCGCCGCGGCGCTCGTCACCGTGATCCTGATGCAGCGTTCGGAAGGCGGCGGCCTCGGCGTCGGCGGCTCCACCTCGGGCCTGATGACGGCGCGCGGCGCCGCGGACTTCCTGACCCGCGCCACCGCGATCCTCGCCACTTTGTTCGTGCTGCTCTCCATCGTGCTCGCCGGTCTCGCCGCCGTCGGCCGCTCGGGCGCCAGCGACATCGACACCTCGCTTGCCCGTGAGGCCGCCCCCGCGGCGCCCGCCACGGCTCCAGCCGACGTGCCGCTCGCCACCGGCGATCCCCTGGCCGGCGTCGCCGCCCAGGCCGGCAACGCCCAGGCGCCGCAGAGCAACACCCAAGGCGACGTGCCGCTGGCGGAATAAAGGGCTGCGACAACGGGGAAGAGCCCGGCTTTTCCCCAATTATTTCGCGGCCGGGCGATTCTCGCCCTTGCCCTTTGCGCGCGGCACCGCTTAAGCCTCAACTCCCATGGCGCGGTTCATTTTTATCACCGGCGGCGTGGTTTCCTCGCTCGGCAAAGGTCTCATGGCAGCCTCCTTGGCGGCCCTTCTCCAAGCGCGCGGCTACAAGGTCCGCATCAGGAAGTTCGACCCCTATCTCAACGTCGATCCGGGGACGATGTCGCCCTATCAGCATGGCGAGGTCTACGTCACCGACGACGGCGCGGAGACCGATCTCGACCTGGGCCATTATGAGCGCTTCACCGGCGTCGCGGCGCGCCAGAGCGACAACATCACCACCGGCCGCATCTATTCCAACATCATCGCCCGCGAGCGGCGCGGCGACTATCTCGGCGCCACCGTCCAGGTGATCCCGCACGTCACCAACGAGATCAAGGACTTCGCCCTCGCCGATACGGAGGATCTCGATTTCCTCATCTGCGAGATCGGCGGCACGGTCGGCGATATCGAGAGCCTCCCGTTCATGGAGGCCATCCGCCAGTTGAGGAACGACCTCGGCACTGATGACGCGGGCCATAAGCGCACGGTCAGCATCCACACGACGCTGATCCCGTACATCGCCGCCGCCGGCGAGCTGAAGACCAAGCCGACCCAGCACAGCGTCCGCGACCTCACCTCGCTCGGCATCCAGCCGGATGTCCTCCTCTGCCGCGTCGACCGCCCGCTGCCCGAGGGTGAGCGGGCGAAGATCGCGCAATTCTGCAACGTCAGGAAAGAAGCGGTCATCCCGGCGCTGGATGCGAAGAGCATCTATGCGGTGCCGCTCCAATATCATGGCGAAGGCCTCGACGCCGAGGTGCTTCGCGCCTTCGGTATCACCGACGCGCCGGCGCCCGACCTTAGCCGCTGGGACGACATCATCGATCGCCTCGACAATCCGGAAGGGGAGGTGACGGTCGGCGTCGTCGGCAAATATGTGGGGCTCCCCGACGCCTATAAGAGCCTCACCGAAGCGCTCGTCCATGGCGGCCTCGCCAATCGGGTGAAGGTCAACATCAAATGGCTCGACGCCGAGATGTTCGAGCATCCCGAGGCGGAGGTCGCCGCCAGCCTGGAGCCGATGCACGCCATCCTCGTCCCGGGCGGATTCGGGGAGCGCGGCAGCGAGGGCAAGATCGCCTCCGTCCAGTTCGCGCGCGAACGCAAGGTGCCCTTCTTCGGCATCTGCCTCGGCATGCAGATGGCCTGCATCGAAGGCGCGCGGAACACGGCCGGGATCAAGGGGGCGACCTCCAGCGAGTTCGGCGAGGCGTCGGAACCGGTCGTCGGCCTGATCACCGAGTGGATGAGCCGCGAAGGGCTGGAGAAGCGCGCCGCCGGCGGCGATCTGGGCGGCACCATGCGCCTCGGCGCCTATGGCGCCCGGCTGAGCCCCAACAGCCACGTCGCCACCATCTATGGCTCCGACGAGATCAGCGAGCGCCACCGCCACCGCTACGAGGTCAACGCCCATTATATGCCCGCGCTGGAAGAGGGCGGGCTTATCTTCAGCGGCATGAGCCCGGACGGGACGCTGCCCGAGATCGTCGAGCGGCCCGACCATCCCTGGTTCGTCGGCGTCCAGTTCCACCCGGAGCTGAAGAGCAAGCCGTTCGACCCGCACCCGCTCTTCGCCAGCTTCATCGAGGCGGCGGTGAAACAGTCCCGCCTGGTCTAGGGGCGGCCCCACGGTCGATGAGCAATCAGTCCAAGTAAGGCAGTCCAAGTAAGGCGCCCGCCCGTCCGTCATTCATCGACGGATCGGGGCCGCCCGGCTTGGCGCCGGAACCATCGGGCGCTCGGGGCTTTGGCCTCTTTGGCCGCCTTGCCACGCGCGAACGGCGCTCTTTCGCGGCGGCCTTCCCCACCAAGAAAGGAACGAAACATGCTGAAGGACAGAGAATGCCGCATGCTTCTGACGGCCTTCGGGGGGCTGTTTATCCTGGCCGGAGCCGGAACGGCCGGAGCGGCGGTCGCCGCCGAATTCCGGGCGGTTCTTTCCGGCGACAACGAACTGGTGGCGGGCGACACGGACGGTTGGGGCCGTGCCCGCATCAACGTCTATGACGATATGGATCGTCTCTGCGCCGACCTTGAAGTTCGCAGCGTCGGTGATGTGACCAGCGTGTATATCTATCGAGGCGCCGAGGGCGAGGAGGGCTCGCCGGTCGTCAAGCTCGACACGCCGGACGACAATATCGACAGCGACGACTGCGATTCGATCGGCGACGCGCTGGCGGACGAGATCCAGGCCGATCCGGCCAGCTTCTACGTCGGCGTTCAGACGGCCGAATTTCCCAAAGGCGCCATTCGCGGCCAGCTGGCCCCGAGTGCCGACTGACTTCAGGCCGGTCTCCCGGCGGACGCCGGGGGGCAGGCGTCTGGCATCGACAATAAGACGGCCGCTCCCGGAAGGAGCGGCCGAGCTGTGCTGCGCCCGCGGGTGGCGGTGCGAGCTGTCTAGATGCTATTCGCGTTCGCGCTGGCGCTCGCCGCCGCCACCGTGCCGCTCGCGGTCACGCTGGCTTCCGGCACCGCCGCCCTGCTGGCGCTGGCCGCCGCCTTGCTGCTGTTGCTGACGCTGGCCGCCATGGCTTCCACCGCCTTGCTGTCCCTGGCCACGCTGGCTGCCTTGGTTCTTCCTTTCCATGGGGAACATCCTCATCCGATCGCCCGAAGATGGGCACCCGTAAAACGCCCCGCCGCAGGAGCGCGTTCCGTCGCGCGCGGCAAGTCGATTAGGCTGCGGGGCGCATGTTGATCAGTTGTGCCGAGTTCCGCGCGGGTCCGCGGCCAATGCCCTAAATGGCAAGTGCCCGGACCGTAACGATCCGGGCACCCGCGTGACGGTCTCCCGCCAACCCCCTTTTAAAGGTGCCTCAGCCCGCACGCGATCCCCACCTCGCCTGGGAATGCGGGGCCGAAGCCTCCCCGAACCATGGCCTGGAGCCGCAGTCCGTATCCGGACGCTAAGGGAAGGGCGGCGCGCTTGTCATCGGTAAATACGGTAAGGCGGCGGTTTTGCTCCGGGCCTGTGTCGTGAAGGTCACAGGCGCGGGACGGTGCCGGCAGTTGCTTCGAGCGCGAGGCCCCCCTAGAGGCTGGCGGACTTGAGTTCGTTTCCCATCCGGACCAGCCTGGAGCCCCATGCGCCTTTCCCGCTATTTCCTTCCCGTCACCAAGGAAACGCCCGCCGACGCCCAGATCGTCAGCCACAAGCTGATGCTCCGCGCCGGCCTCGTCCGCCAGACCGCCGCCGGCATCTACGCTTGGCTCCCGCTCGGCCTCAAGGTGCTGACGCGAATCGAGCAGATCGTCCGCGAGGAGCAGGATCGCGCCGGCGCGATCGAGCTTTTGATGCCGACCATCCAGTCGGCCGACCTGTGGCGCCAGTCAGGCCGCTACGATGCCTATGGCCCGGAGATGCTGCGCATCCTCGACCGGCACCAGCGCGAGATGCTGTACGGCCCGACCAACGAGGAGATGATCACGCTCCTCTTCAAGGACGGCGCCAGGAGCTATCGGGACCTGCCGCGCACGCTCTACCACATCCAGTGGAAGTTCCGCGACGAGGTGCGCCCCCGCTTCGGCGTGATGCGCGGCCGCGAGTTCCTGATGAAGGACGCCTACAGCTTCGACCTCGACGAGGAGGGGCTGAAGCAGAGTTATGAGGCGATGTTCGTCGCCTATCTGCGCACCTTCGCGCGGATGGGCCTGCAGGCGGTTCCGGTCCGGGCGCCCACCGGGCCGATCGGCGGCAATCTCAGCCACGAATTCCACATTCTCGCCGATACGGGGGAGAGCGCGCTCTTCTACGACGCCGCCATCGACGAGGTGACCCGCGAGGAGCTGCTTTCCGCCGATGCCTCGACCATCACGCGGCTCACCGACCTCTATGCGATGGAGGAGGAGGAGCATGCCAAGGTCGAGACTTGCCCGGTTCCGGCCGAGCGCCTCCGCACCCGGCGCGGCATCGAAGTCGGCCACATCTTCGCCTTCGGCACCAAATACAGCGCCTCGATGGGCCTCTCTGTGCAGACGAAGGAGGGCGGCCAGGTCCACCCGCATATGGGCAGCTACGGTATCGGCGTCTCTCGCCTGATGGGCGCGATCATCGAGGCAAGCCACGACGAGAATGGCATCATCTGGCCGGAGAGCGTGGCGCCGTTCCAAGTGGGCCTCATCAACATGCGCGCCGACGATGCGGGGTGCGCCGAGGCGGCCGACCGGCTCTACGAACGGCTTCGCGAAGCCGGTATCGAGACTCTCTATGACGACCGCGACGAGCGCGGCGGCGCCAAGTTCGCGACCATGGACGTGATCGGCTTGCCCTGGCAGCTGATCGTCGGTCCCAAGGGGCTGGAGAAGGGCGTCGTCGAGCTCAAGAACCGCGCCACGGGCGAGCGCGAGGAACTGTCGGTGGAAAGCGCGCTGGCGAGGCTTGTGGGATGAGGGAGCAATACGCCGAAAACCGTTCGTCCCGAGCGAAGTCGAGGGGCGTTTCTCTGAATCCGTGCCGGCGCCCCTCGACTGCGCTCGGGACGAACGGGTCTGGGGCGACCACACGGTGATCCTCTCCGGCTACGAGCGCATGATCGCCAAGCGCTACCTCCTACCCGGCAAGGGCGAGGGGTTCATCTTCCTCGTTGCCGGGATCAGCCTGTTCGCGGTGATGCTGGGCGTCGCCGCGCTCATCATCGTGATGAGCGTCATGAACGGTTTCCGGGCCGAGCTGTTCAGCAAGGTCGTCGGCCTCAACGGCCATGCGGTGGTGCAGGGCTATGGCGGTCGCCTGCCGAACTGGCAGGAGATCGTCGCGGCGGCGAAGGAGACGCCCGGCGTCACCGCCGCGGTGCCGCTGATCGAGCAGCCGCTGATGGTGAGCCATAACGGCCGGGTCGAGGGCATATTGGTCCGCGGCATGCGGCGGCAGGACATCCTCGAAAACGCTGTCCTGCGCGGCAACGAGATTGCGGGCTCGCTGGAAGCGCTCCGCCCCGGCGCCCAGAACGTCGCCATCGGCGTACGCCTCGCCGAATCGCTCGGCGCCACGGTCGGCAGTCAGATCAGCCTCATCAGTCCGCAGGGGCGCACCACGCCGTTCGGCACGGTGCCGCGCATCGTCGCCTATAATGTCGCCGCCGTCTTCGAGGTCGGCGTCTATGATTACGACAAGGCGTTCGTCGTCATGCCGATCGAGGATGCGCAGACCCTGCTGATGCTCGGCGACGACGTCGGCATGGTGGAAGTGGAGACGGTCGATCCCGATCGGGTCGGCGAAATCCTCGCGCCGCTGGCCGCCGCGGTGGCCGGGCAGGCGGTGGTGGCCGACTGGAAATCGATGAACTCGGCCCTCTTCGAAGCGCTGTCGGTCGAGCGGGTGGCGATGTTCGTCATCCTGTCGCTCATCATCCTCGTCGCCGTGTTCAACATCCTCTCGTCGCTGATCATGCTGGTCCGCGCCAAGACGCGCGACATCGCGATCCTGAGGACGATGGGCGCCTCGCGCGCCAGCCTCGTCAAGATTTTCGTCACGGTCGGCACGACGATCGGCGCGCTGGGCATCATCGCCGGGCTGATCCTCGGCGCGATCGCGCTCTATTTCCGCCAGCCGGTGGTGAATTTCGTGCAGATCGTGACGGGGCAGGAGCTTTGGGACCCATCGATCCGGTTCCTGACGGAATTGCCCTCCAAGACCGATCCGTTCGAGGTCGTGGCGGTCACCATCATGGCGCTCGCCTTCAGCTTCCTCGCCACGCTCTACCCGGCCTACAAGGCGGCGAGCACCGATCCCGTGCAGGTGCTGCGCTATGAGTGACGTCCTCCAGACGCGCGGTCTCAAGCGCAATTTCGAGCAGGGCGGAGTTACCATCCACGTCCTGCGCGGCGTCGATCTCACGGTCGGCAATGGCGAGATCGTGGCGCTGCTCGGGCCCTCCGGATCGGGCAAGTCCACCCTGCTCCAGGCGGTCGGCCTGCTCGAGGGCGGTTTCGAGGGATCGATCCGCATCAAGGGCGAGGAAGCGGCCCATCTCGACAATGACGGCCGCACCCGGCTTCGCCGCGACGCGCTCGGCTTCGTCTACCAGTTCCATCACCTGCTGCCGGACTTCAACGCGGTCGAGAATGTCATCCTGCCGCAGCTGATCCACGGCTCGGAGACGAGCGCCGCCCGCGACCGGGCCGAATCGCTCCTCACCGCACTGGGCCTCGGCGCGCGCCTCACCCATCGGCCGAGCAAGCTTTCGGGCGGCGAGCAGCAGCGCGTCGCCGTCGCGCGGGCGCTCGCCAATCGGCCGTCGCTCGTGCTCGCCGACGAGCCGACCGGCAATCTCGACGAAGCCACGGCCGATGTCGTGTTCCAGGAGTTCTTGAAGCTGGTCCGCCACGAAGGATCGGCCGCGCTCGTCGCCACCCATAATGAGCGCATCGCGGCCAAGATGGACCGCGTCGTGCGTTTGCACGACGGAGTGCTGGAGTAGGAGCGCGTCTTGGCCGAGCGCCGACCCCCGATCGATAAACGCAAGCTGGTGATGGCGCTGATCGCGCTGCTGCTGGTCGTCGCCGCGGCCTTCGGCCTGATCGTCGCCGATCGGGAGCGGCCGGCGACGCCCTCCGAGGAGAAGGCGGTCGAGGAGAAGCGCGAGACGACCCAGGACCTATGTGGGTCGCGGGACACTTTGCAGGGCCTGAAGAAGCTGGTGTTCGACGCCGCGGCGCGGATCCGCACCGGCGAGCGGGTGAACTTCGACGTTCTCGCCGCTACGGCCTTCCCGCGCATGGAAAATCCGGTGGTGGCCGGGCGCGACGAGGCGCTGGGTGTGACGCGTTGTGCCGGCCGTTTCATCCTGGAGCTACCGCCAGGCGCAGAGCGCGCGTTCAACGGCGAACGGCGCTTGGTCGCGGACGTGCACTATGAGGTGCAGCCCGCCGCGGACGGGAGCGGCCCGGTCTACCGGATCAGCGGCGCGGACGCGATCGTCTCCCGGCTGGCGGCGTTCGAGCTGGAGGGCGAGCCGCTGGCGCTTCCCGAGGATGTGATCGAGGCGGCCGAGAACGAGACGGTGGGCGCCCCCATCGAGGGAGACGAATATCCTGCATACCCGCCGCCGGTTGTTCCGCCGGCCGCGCCCCAGGGCGGATGGTCGAATCCCAGCTTCGACTGTCGTCAGGCGAGGACGCGCAGCGAGATCATGGTCTGCGGCAGCGATCGGCTCGCTCGCCGGGATCGCCGCATGAACGAGCTGTTCGACGAGGCCATGGCGAATGCCGATCCGCGCACGCGGCAGATATTGCTGCGGTCGCGGGACAGATTTGTCGCTTATCGCGATCGCTGCCGCAGCAACGACTGCATCGAGGAAGGCTATGAGGACCGCATGGACGAGATCCGCGACATCATGCGGGACGCGAATTAACTCCCCACGCCTGGATTGCTACGCTGCGCTCGTAATGACTATCCGCCAACGTTACCGAATTCCTGTGGAAAACTGGCCGCTTGCTGTTCCATAAGCCGCTGTGACCGCCCATAGTGGACCGATGGCAGCGCCTTACGTCCCGCTTCGTATCTTCTCCTGCTACACGATGCTGGACGGCGCGATCGAGCCCAAGGCGATCGCCAAGCAGGCGAAGAAGCTGGATTTTCCCGCCGCGGCGCTCACCGACCGCAACGGCCTCTATGCCGCCATGGCGTTCACCGATGCCTGCAAGGGCGAGGGTGTGCAGCCGATCGTGGGCACCATGCTGGGCCTGGCCCGGCCCGGAACGCCGGAAGGCAAGCCGCCCATCATCGACTGGCTCGCGCTCTATGCGCAGGACGAGGCGGGTTACGAGAATCTCTGCGCCCTCGTCTCGGCGGCGCATCTCGATCGGCCGGTGGAGGACGAAGCGCATGTCGCCATGGCCGCGCTTGAAGGGCGAACCGACGGGCTGATCGCGCTGACGGCGGGGGGCGAGGGCGGCCTCGCGCGGCTTCTGGCCGAAGAGCAGAAGGACGCGGCGGCAGCGTATCTCGATAGCTTGGAGCGGCTGTTCCCCGGCCGCCTTTATGTCGAGCTCTGCCGGCGCGGCCTCGACATCGAGCAGCGGGCGGAGCCGGCGCTCATCGACCTTGCCTATGAGCGTCACCTGCCGCTGGTCGCGACCAATCCCGCCTGCTTCGCCGATGCCGCTTTCCATCGGGCGCATGACGCGATGCTGTGCATAGCGCAATCGAGCCAGATCGACCGCGACGACCGGGTCAAATCCTCGCCCGAGGCCTGGATGAAACCGGCGACGGATATGCGCAAGCTGTTCGAGGACCTTCCGGAGGCGATCGACAACACCTCCGTCGTCGCCCGCCGCTGCGCCTTTGGCGCGCCCAAGCGCAAGCCGATCCTGCCCAGCCTTGCCGGCGACATCGATGCCGAAGCCGAGCAGCTTCGCCGCGATGCGCGGGCCGGCCTGGAGAAGCGGCTCGCGGGCTATAGCGGTCTCGGTGACGAAGCGCGGGAGGTCTATTTCGACCGTCTCGACTTCGAGGTGGACGTGATCGTCCGCATGGGCTTCCCGGGCTATTTCCTGATCGTCGCCGATTTCATCAAATGGGCGAAGGAAAACGACATCCCCGTCGGGCCGGGGCGTGGTTCGGGCGCGGGATCGGTGGTCGCCTGGGCGCTCACCATTACCGATCTCGATCCCATCAAGCTCAATCTGCTGTTCGAGCGCTTCCTCAATCCGGAACGCGTGTCGATGCCGGACTTCGACATCGACTTCTGCGAAACGCGGCGCGGCGAGGTCATCCGCTACGTCCAGCAGAAATATGGCCGCGACCAGGTCGCCCAGATCATCACCTTCGGAAAGCTGAAGGCCCGCGCCGTCCTCAAGGACACCGGCCGCGTGCTCCAGATGCCCTATGGGCAGGTGGACCGGCTGGCCAAGCTGGTGCCGAACCATCCGACCGACCCCTGGACCCTGGAGCGGGCGCTGAACGGCGTTTCCGAGCTGGCCGCCGAGTATAAGAACGATGCGCAGGTGCGGCGTCTGTTCGACCTCGCGATGAAGCTCGAAGGCCTTCCGCGCCACAGCTCCACCCATGCGGCGGGCGTGGTGATCGGCGACCGGCGGCTCGACAAGCTGGTGCCGCTCTACCGCGATCCGCGCTCCGACATGCCGGTCACCCAGTTCGACATGAAATATGTCGAAGGCGCGGGGCTGGTGAAGTTCGACTTCCTGGGCCTCAAGACGCTGTCGGTACTGCAAAAGGCCGTGCAGATGCTGGCTAAGCGCCGCATCGAGGTCGATCTGGACAGCCTCTCCTGGGACGACGCGCAAGTCTACAAGCTCCTCCAGCGCGGCGACACGGTCGGCGTGTTCCAGCTGGAATCGGAGGGGATGCGGCGGACGCTGGCGGCGGTGAAGCCGACCAGCTTCGAGGACATCATCGCGCTCGTCTCACTCTACCGGCCGGGCCCGATGGACAACATCCCGATGTTCGGCGCGCGCAAGAACGGCCGCGAGCCGATCGAATATCCGCACCCGATGCTGGAGGAGGTGCTGAAGGAGACCTACGGCATCTTCGTCTATCAGGAGCAGGTGATGCAGGCGGCGCAGGTACTCGCCGGCTACAGCCTCGGCGAGGCTGACCTGCTGCGCCGCGCGATGGGCAAGAAGATCCAGGCCGAGATGGACGCCCAGCGCGAGCGCTTCGTCACCGGCTGCGCCGCCAACGACATCGCCCCCGCCAAGGCCAACGAGCTGTTCGACTTGATCGACAAGTTCGCCGGCTACGGCTTCAACAAGAGCCACGCCGCCGCCTATGCACTGGTCGCCTATCAGACCGCCTGGGTGAAGGCGCATTATCCGGTCGAATTCTATGCGGCGTCGATGTGCTTCGACATGCATCAGACGGACAAGCTCGCCATCTTCGTCGACGACATGCGGCGGCTGGAAATCGAATGCCGCCCGCCTTGCATCAATGCCAGCGAGGCCGAATACACGGTAGAGCCCAGTGGGGAGGCCCCCTTCGACGATGCTCAGGACAGGCATGCGGTGCGCTACGCCCTTGGCGCGCTCAAAGGCGTCGGTGAAAAGGCGATGGAGCAGCTGGTCGACGAACGCCGGATCAAGGGGCCGTTCAAGTCGCTCGATGATTTCGCCAATCGAGTCGACCCGCGCCTCCTCAACCGCCGCCAGATCGAGAGCCTGGCCGGCGGCGGCGCATTCGACGTGATCGCGCCCAATCGCGCCAGCGTCCACGCCGCCGCGGAAACCATCCTCGCCCATGCCGCCAGCGCCGCCGACGCTCGGACGAGCGGGCAGGGCGGTCTTTTCGGGGGCGAGTCGAACGTCGTTCCCATCCGGATGCCGACCGTCGCCGCCTGGTCGCTGGCCGAGCGCATGGCGCAGGAGAAGGAAAGCTTCGGCTTCTATTTCTCCGCCCATCCGGTCGACCGTTATCGGCATCTCGCTGTCGCGAACGGCGCCAAAAGCTTCGCCGATCTGGGGGCGATGCCGGCGCCTGCCGACGGCGGCCGATCCAGCGCGGTCATGGCAGGCCTCGTCGAGGAGGCGCGCTGGCGCACGTCGGCGCGGGGCCGCCGCTATTTGATGGCGACGCTATCCGACGCATCCGGCCAGTTCGTCGCCACCGTCTTCGACGACATGGTCGCGACACAGGTGGAGGATGCGGCCAAGGCGGGAACTTGCGTCCTGCTCGGCGTGGAGCTCGATCGCCGGCCGGGCGAGGAAGCGCCGCGCGTCACCATCAGGAGCATTCAGTCGTTCGAGACGCTCTCCAAGCGTACCCGGCTCCAGATGGAGGTGGAGATCGAAGGACCGGGGGCGCTGCCGAGGCTCGCCCAGGCGCTGGCGGGAGAGCGGGGCGGCAATGGCGTGCTTCGCCTGAAAGCCATGTTCGAGACGGGCGAGGCCGATCTCGTGCTCGGCCGCGATTTCCAGCTCGACGCGGAAACGGCCGCGCGCATCGAACGCCTCGACGGCGTCACCGCCGTCCGCCTCTCCGCCGCCGAACCGCCCCGGCTCGCGCTGGTCGCCAATCAATAATCGTCACCCGAGTTGATCCGGGGCCCAGCTTTTCCTCTCGACAGCAAGGAAAAGAAATTCCAGCTTCCGTCGAAAGAACGGGAGAGGGTTGATGCTGGGTGCAATGCAGGACTGGCCGCTCCGGATCATGCGGCTTCTCGATCATGCCGAGCGCGAGCATGGGTCGCGCGAGATCGTTTCCCGTTACGCGGCCGGAGATGTGGTGCGCACCGACTGGGCCGGCATCGCCCGCGACGCGCGAAAGCTCGCCAACGCGCTGGAGCGGCTGGGCATCAGGCGGGGCGATCGTGTTGCGACCCTGGCGATGAACCATGGCCGACATCTGGTCGCCTGGTACGGTGCGATCGGCATGGGGGGCGTCCTCCACACCATCAACCCGCGTCTGTTCGACGATCAGCTCGTCTACATCGCCAACCATGCGGAGGATCGCATCCTCTTCCACGACGCCGCCTTCGCTTCGATCGTCGAGCGGCTGAAGCCCCAGTGGACGACGATCGAGCACTTCATCTGCTTCGACAATGGCGAGTTCGAGGAACTGATCGCCGCCGAGAGCGACGATTACGCCTGGGTCGAGGGCGATGAGCGCGAGCCGGCGATGCTCTGCTACACCAGCGGCACCACCGGCCATCCCAAGGGCGTCCTCTACGAGCATCGCTCGACCGTGCTGCACGCGCTGGTCGAGGTGATGCCGGACGTCTTCGATCTCTCCAACCGCGCCGTGGCGCTGCCGATCGTGCCGATGTTCCACGCCGCCGCCTGGGGCCTCCCCTTCGCGGCGCCGATCGTCGGGGCAAAGGTTGTCTTCTCGGCCGACTACACGCCTGAGGTCATGTGCGACCTGATGCGCGAGGAAGGCGTGACGCACACCGCCGGCGTTCCCACCGTCTGGCTGGCCCTCATCAACCATGTCGAGGCGACGGGCGCCGATCTCGGCCGCCTTCGGCTCGTCACCATCGGAGGCTCGGCGGCGCCGCGTTCGATGATCCAGTGGTTCATGAAGCGGGGCATCGACGTCGGCCATGCCTGGGGCATGACCGAAATGTCGCCGATCGGCACCGTCGGCGGCCGCCCTGCCGGCTGGGACGACATGAGCGAAGGCGAGCAGCTCGACCTTCTCTGCCGGCAGGGCCGGGCACCGTTCGGAGTCGAGCTCCGCATCGTCGACGATGAAGACCGAGCGCTTCCGCGCGACGGCCAGACGCCGGGACGGCTCCAGGCGCGGGGACCCTGGATCGTCGGGCGCTACTTCAAGGCCGAGGAAGCGGTCACCGAGGCCGACAATTGGTTCGACACGGGCGACGTCGCGATCCTTCATCCGGACGGCGTGATGCAGATCACCGATCGCTCGAAGGACGTGATCAAGTCCGGGGGCGAGTGGATCAGCTCGATCGAGCTGGAGAATGCGGCCGTGGGCTGCCCCGGCGTCGCCGAAGCGGCCGCGGTGGGCGTGCACCATCCCAAATGGGACGAACGGCCCCTGCTGCTGGTGGTCCGCAAGGAAGGATCGGATGTGACGCCCGACGCAATCCTCGCTCATCTTTCGGCCCATGTCGCCAAATGGTGGCTGCCCGACGAGATCCTGTTCGTGGAGAGCCTGCCGCACACGGCCACGGGCAAGCTGCTGAAGACGGCGATCCGGGAGCAGTACAGGAACTACAAGCTGGCGGCCGCTTAGCCGCGCGAGGGTCCGTTCGTCCCGAGCGAAGCCGAGGGGCGTGTGTGGAAGAGTCCGTGCCGGCGCCCCTCGGCTTCGCTCGGGACGAACGAGGCCTCATTCACTCACAGTAACCGCAATTGCGGTCCCTGGGGCGGTTCGAACAGGTCGGTGCGGAGCTTCATCTTTTCCTGATTGAGGCCATGCTTCCTGACCGCGATCTGGAAGCGCGTCCGGAGCAGCTCCGCCCAGGGGCCGAAGCCCTGCATCCGGGTGAACCAGTTGGGGTCGTTGTCGCGGCCGCCGCGCATCGACTGGATGATGCTCATCACCTTCTCGGCACGGTCGGGATAATGTTCGTCCAGCCAGGCGCGGAACAGGGGCGCCACTTCGAAGGGCAGCCTGACGGGGAGGTAGAAGACGCCCTTGGCACCGGCCTCGGCAGCGGCTTCGACGATATGCTCCAGCTCATGGTCGGTCACGGCGGGAATGACCGGGGCGATCGCGACCCACGCCGTCACGCCGGCCTCGCTCAGCCGCTTCACCGCCGCCATCCGTTTGCGGGCCGAAGGCGCCCTCGGCTCCAGTGTGCGCGAGATTTGCGGCGTCAGCGACGTCACCGACAGCGCCACGCTCACCAGCCGCTGCTCCGCCATCGGCACGAGAAGGTCGAGATCGCGCAGCACCCGGTCCGACTTGGTGGTGATGGTCAGCGGGTGCTTGGTCTCGAGCAGCACCTCGATGCAGGCGCGCGTGATGCGATAGTGGTTTTCGATCGGCTGATAGGGATCGGTGTTGGTTCCCATCGCGATCGGACGCGGGACATAGCCGGGTTTCCCCAGCTCTTTCCGCAGAAGCTCCGGCGCGTTCGGTTTGGCGAACAGCTTGGATTCGAAGTCGAGGCCGGGCGATAGATCATGGTAGGCGTGGGTCGGCCTAGCGAAGCAGTAGATGCAGCCATGCTCGCAACCGCGATAGGCGTTGATCGAGCGGTCGAAGCCGATGTCGGGCGAACTGTTGCGGGCAATGATCGTCTTCGGCTTCTCGATCGTGACCGTTGTCCGAAGCGGCGGCGGCTCGCCGTCCTGTTCTTCGCGCGCATCCAGCCAATCGCCGTCCGCCTCGCGCACCGCCAGGCCGAAGCGGGTCGGCGTCCGGTTCTCGGGCGCGCCGCGGCCAGGGCGTACGTCGGGGCGAGGCATGCCCCGCATTTACGCCTTTGATAAGAACATAGCAAGAACATATCGTGGTGGTTAGGGATGACGGTGGTGGAAGGATGACGGCAGGGTTAGTCGCTGCCGTGGGCGCCGGCGCGGGAGGCGCCGGTGCCGAGGCGCACCGCCGTCGCCCCAGGGAGGCCCGGGAAACGCGGCCACAATCCCTGGACCAGGGCCTGGCGGCTGACCGGCTGGTCGCCGGCCTTCTCCTGGTAGATCCAGTAGTTTCTGAGCACGATCGGCACGTAGCCGCGCGTTTCCCAATAGGGGATCGACTCGATGTAGAGCAAAGGATCGCCCTCGCCGAAGCGGCGGCTGTTCCATTCCGATATGGGGGCGGGACCGGCATTATAGGCGGCGATCACCTTGGGCAGCAGGCCGCCCGTGCCGTGGTGGCTCCTCAAATATTCCAGATAGCTCTGGCCATATTCCAGATTGTAGGCGGGAACGCTGAGCTGGTCCGGGCTGAAAGGCTCGCCGCGCCGGCGGGCGATGTCGCCGGCGGTGCCGGGCCGAACCTGCATCAGGCCCTTGGCGCCGGCGGGGCTGGTGACGGCGGTGCGGAAGCCGGATTCCTGAAGCGTATGGGCATAGGCCAGCGCCTGATCGACGCGCCAGCCGCGCGGCGGTTGCCAATCCGGGGTGGGATAGCGTGCCGCCATGTTCACATGGGCGCCGCGCGGCGCGTTATGGGCGAGCCAATATTGGGTTGAGGCGAGATTGAGGTCGGCGGCGAGGTGGATGAGGGCGGCATGATCCTCGCGTCCCCCGATCCGCGCCTGATGCTTGATAAACTGGTCGGCAAGGTTGGTCTCGCCGATTTCCGTCAGGGCGATCGCCGCGCGGACATTGGGCTCGCGCGCGATCTTGCGCCATTCGGCGTCATGGAAATCGTGGAGCCCGGCAAAGCCCGGCGTGCGGATGCCGAGCGCGCTGGCCGCAAGCAGGCCGTAGAAGGTTTCCTTGAGCGCCGCCGCCTGCCGCAGCCGCGCCTGGACATTCTCCGGGCGCGCGCACTTCATGTCCGCCCGCGAGGCCCAATAATGACCGGCGGCGGAAAGCTCGGTATCGCTCGCGCGGGCGCCGACCTGGGCGAAGGCATTGGCGGCAGCGTTGCAATCGCCCATCCGCCAGGAGGCGAGGCCGGAGACCCAGGCGGCATGCAGCGCCCATTGGCCGCTGCCGCTCCGGGCGACGTCCGCCAGGCGCCGCGCGGCGGCGTCGTTCTCGATGAGATAGTAGGACCAGGCGACGCGCTGCTGGAATTCGGTTCGGGCCTCCGGGCTGAGGCCGTAAGAATGCGCGTTGAGCAACGCCTCGGCCTCCGCCGGCCGGTCGCCGACGATAAGCGGTTGGATCAGCGCATCCAATTCGCGGGCGGCCGGGTCGGTCGCCACGCTCTCGGCGCGGGCGCGGCGAGGCTGGCTGCCGGCCCAGGCGAGATCCTGCGCCCGCGGCAGATCGGGCAGCTCCGTCGCCCCTCTCCTTTGCGCGAGCCGTCCCAACTGCGCGGCCTGCGGAAGATAGGGGGCCTGCCTCAGCAAGGTCAGCGCCTGCTCCATCGAGACCACGGGAGAACCCTTGGCCAGATACAGCTCGGCGGTGGCCGCGGCGTGGAGCGGCCCGTCGCGCATCCCGGCGAGGCGCGCCGCGGCGCCCGCCCAGTCGCTGCGGTGGATGGCGGCGAAGACCTCGCGATAATTGCTGCGCTCCGAAGCGCTCAGCACCGACGGGCCATCGCGGCGAAGATCGGCGCTGCGGCCGGTGCTGACGTCGAGCGCCAGCGCCGGCGCGGCAGGGAGGGTGAGCGTGGCGGCCAAAAGCAGGGCGCGGAGGGGCTTCATGGCTTCAGTCCTTCGGCGAGCATCTGCAGGTCGGCCCAGGCCAGAGCCTTCGCCGACGGCTGATCGAGCAGATAAGAGGGTGGAATGGTTACCAATGTCTTAACGGGCCCGGCATGCGTCGCAACCTCGTGCCAGCGTCCGCGCGCCTTCGCCATCGGCAGTCCCAGCAACGCCTTGGAACAGGCATCGCCGAACAGCAGCAGCGCCTTCGGCGCGGCAAGCCCGATATGGTGCCGAGCGATCGTGGCGCATTGGCGGCCGGTCTCGCTCGTGAAGCGGCCATCCGGCGAGCGGAAGCAGGAAAGGGCGGCGAGATAAAGGGATCCCCGGTCGCGCCCGATCGCCGCCATCATGCGGTCGAACAGCCGGCCCGCCTCGCCGGACAGCAAGGCGCCATCGCGGCGGTCCTCGGTCGCCGGCATGTCGACCATGATCATCAGCCCCGACGCGGGATCACCCGAGGGGCAGACCCGCGGGGCCGATGGAGAGGCGAAGGGGAGGGTCCCGCTGTCCCTGAGCCACGCCTGGAACAGATCGAGCTGATCGGGCAGCCGCTCCTCACGCGCTTCAGAGGGCGCCGGAGCCGGGGGAGGCGGGGCCTTGGGCTCGGGGCGCAGCCAGTCGCGCGGGGCTTCGTCGACCATGACGTCGACGCCCGCCTCCAGCCACCACTGCAACGCGCTTGCCGCGGCCGCAGGGGAATAGGGTTCGCCTCCCCGCTCCACAGCACCCTATAGAGTCATGCTATTGCGGGGTGGTCAACGGAAAAATAGCCGCTTATCTGCGAGATGTTGGCCGTTTGCGACGAAGGAACGGTGGCGAAACGGAGTGAGGAATGAGCGAACGCGAGTCCATGGCCTATGATGTGGTGATTGTCGGGGCCGGCCCTGCCGGGCTCGCCGCCAGCATCCGCCTCAAGCAACTCGCGGAGAAGGAAGGGCGGGAGCTTTCCGTCTGCATCCTCGAAAAGGGATCGGAAGTCGGCGCCCACATCCTTTCGGGCGCGGTCATCGATCCGCGCGCGCTCGACGAGCTGCTGCCCAATTGGAAGGACCTGGACAGCCCCCTTACCGTGCCGGTGACGGAGAACCATCACTGGGTTCTGGGCGAGACGTCGAAATACGGCATGCCGCACTGGATGATGCCGCCCTTCATGAGCAACAAGGGCACCTATACGGCCTCGCTCGGCAATGTCTGCCGCTGGCTGGCCGGGCAGGCCGAGGCGCTCGGCGTCGAAATCTTCCCCGGCTTCGCTGCCGCCGAGGTGCTGTTCCATGAGAATGGCGCGGTGAAGGGCGTCGCCACCGGCGACATGGGCGTCGCCCGCGACGGCACGCACAAGCCCGACTACCAGCCGGGGATGGAGCTGCACGGCAAATATACCTTCTTCGCGGAAGGGGCGCGCGGGCACCTCACCAAGGAGCTGAAGCGTATCTTCAAGCTGGGCGAGAATAGTCAGCCGCAAGTCTATGGGATCGGCCTTAAAGAGCTGTGGGACATCGACCCCGCCAAGCATGCGCCGGGCCGCGTCATCCACACCCAGGGCTGGCCGTTGACCGATGCCTGGGGCGGCGGCTTCCTCTATCATCAGGAGAACAACCAGGTCGCGCTCGGCTTCGTCGTCGCGCTCAGTTACAAGAATCCGTACCTCAACCCGTTCGAGGAATTCCAGCGCTGGAAGCAGCATCCGGAGATCCGCGCGATCCTGGAAGGCGGCCGGCGCGTCAGCTATGGTGCCCGCGCGATCAACGAGGGCGGCTGGCAATCGGTGCCGCAGCTCGCCTTCGACGGCGGCGCGCTGATCGGCTGCTCGGCGGGCTTCGTCAACGTGCCGCGCATCAAGGGCAGCCACACGGCGATGAAGTCCGGCATGCTCGCCGCCGAAGCCGCCTATGAGGCGATCGCCGCCGGCCGCGAGGGGGATGCGCTCAAGGCCTATGACGACAATCTCCGCTCGAGCTGGGTTGCCGACGAGCTGAAAATGGTCCGCAACGTCGAGCCGATGGTCGCCAAATTCGGCGGCACGCTCGGCACGATCCTCGCGGGTGCAGATATGTGGATGCGGACGCTGAAAATCGGTCTTCCGTTCACGATGAAGCATCATCCCGACAATGAGACGCTGCTGCGCAAGGATCAGGCGAAGCCGATCGCCTACCCCAAGCCGGACGGCGTGATCAGCTTCGACCTCCTCTCCTCGGTGTTCCTGTCGAACACCAATCACGAGGAGGACCAGCCCGTTCACCTCACGCTCAAGGATGCGAGCGTACCGATCGAGGTGAACCTCAAAGATTATGACGCGCCCGAGCAGCGATATTGCCCGGCGGGGGTTTACGAAATTGTGGGCGAGGAGGAGGGCAATCCCCGGCTCCAGATCAACGCCCAGAATTGCGTCCACTGCAAGACGTGCGATATCAAGGACCCCACCCAGAACATCAACTGGGTGGTCCCGGAAGGCGGAGGAGGACCCAATTATCCCAATATGTAGGCTCGGACTCCATGGCGTCCTCGCCGGCGCCCTGATCCTCCCTCTCGGCGCCGCGTCTCATGCCAGTCGCGACGACCATGCGCTCCTCAGCGCCTATGTCCAGGCGCGGGCGGCCGACAGCATTGGAGCGCTGGACCGGGCCTCCGAAGGCTATGCCGCCGCCCTCTCCTTGGCCCCCGAGAACAAGATGCTGGCGGCGCGCGCGCTCGCCCAAGCCGTCGAGGCCGGGGATCGCGACCTTGCCGTGCGTTCCGCCCGCATATTGGAACAGGCGGGGCTGCTCGCCACCGACATCCGGATGCTCCTCCTGACCGAGGCGGTTCGAACCGGGGACTGGGCCGCCGCCGAACGCTATGTCACGGCGATCGGGGAGGACGACGTCTTCTCCTTCATGCTTCCGGTGCTCCGCGCCTGGCTTGCTTTCGAGACCGGCAAGGGCGATCCGATGGAGATCCTCGCCACCGCGGGCAGCGACCCCCTGGCTGCCGCCTATGTGGCGGAGCACCGCCCGCTGATCCTGCTGGCGCAGGGCAAGGAGGCGGGCGCCGCCCAGCTGGCGAAAGTGGCGGACGGCGCCGGCGGTCGCGACAGCCGTCTCCGGATCGCCGCCGCAGCCTTGCTCGCCAAGCAGGGCCGACGGGACAAGGCGGCGGAGCTCCTTCAGGGAGACGAAACCCCGATCGTTGCGGCGCGGCGGCTGTTGAAAGCGAAACGGCCCATCCCAGGCGCCATCGACGGCGCCCGGCCCGGCATCGCCGAGCTGCTGGTCCGCATCGCCATCGATCTTCATCGCCAGAATGTGACGCCGCTGGCGCTCACCTATGCGCGGCTTTCGACTTTCCTCGCGCCCGAGAATAGCGAGACATGGCTCGTGACGAGCGAATTGCTCGCTGCGCGCGAGCAGCAGGCGGAGGCGCTGGAAGTCCTCAGCCATGTCGCACCGACCGACCCCTTCGCCGCCAACGCCAGCGACGGGCGAATAAGGCTGCTGATCGCGGCCGGTGAAACCGAGACCGCGCTGAACGAGGCGCTGGCGGCGGTGAAGGCGGGGCCGCCGAGCATCGCCGACTGGACTCGCCTCGGCGATCTTTATGGCCAGTTGGAGCGGATGGACGATGCCGCCGCCGCTTATGGCCGCGCATTGGCCGTTGCGGAACAGCAAGGCACCGAGGAAGGCAAATGGGCGCTGTGGCTGCTTCGGGGCGGCGCGCTAGATCAGGCCGGGAACTGGCCCGAGGCCAAGGCCGCGCTCGAAGCGGCCTATCGGCTCGCGCCGCAGCAGCCGCTGGTGCTCAATTATCTCGGCTATTCGCAGCTCGAACGGCGCGAAAATATCGAGGAGGCCATGCGCCTCATAGCCGAGGCGAGCCGGCTTCAGCCCGACAGCCCGGAAATCACCGACTCCCTCGGCTGGGCGCATTATCTGCACGGCCAGGTCCACAAAGCCATTCCGCTGCTCGAAAAGGCGGTGGTGGGGCAGCCGGCCGACCCGGCGATCAACGAGCATCTGGGCGACGCCTATTACAGCGCCGGCCGCCATTATGAGGCGCGCTATGCCTGGGAGGCGGCGCTGATCTACGCCGAGGAAGAGGATGCCGAGCGGTTACGGGCCAAGATCGAGACGGGACTGACGCCCACGCTCGCTTCGCCCTGATGCGGGAAAGGGCCTACGCCAAGATCAACCTGGCGCTGCACGTTCGCTCCCGGGAACCGGACGGCTATCACCGCATCGAAACGCTGTTCGCCTTCTGCGAGGACGGCGACGAGCTTGAGGTGGCGCCGGCCGACGGGCTTGAGCTCCACGTCGAGGGGCCGATGCGCCAAGATCTGTCGGACGAGACCGACAATCTCGTGTTGCGCGCGGCACGCCTTCTTCAGCCGGGCGGCAAAGGCGCCTCGCTGCGCCTTACCAAGTGCCTGCCGATCGCGGCCGGGCTTGGCGGCGGCTCGGCGGATGCGGCCGCCGCCATGAGGCTGCTGAACCGCTTCTGGGCGCTCGATCTGGACTCCGAGAAGCTGACCGAGCTCGCGGCATCGCTCGGCGCGGATGTGCCCGCGTGCATCGGCTCCGTTACCGCACGCGGCGAAGGGCGTGGCGACAGGCTGCAGCCAGTGGAGACCGGGTTGGGCAAGATGCCGGTCCTGCTGGTCAATCCCCGCAAGGCGGTTTCGACCGCCGCGGTGTTTCGCGGCTGGGACGGCATCGATCGCGGCCCTTTGCCGGACGACTGGAGGGCCGGCCGCAACGATCTGGAGCCGATCGCCCTAGCGATGGTGCCGGAAATCGGGGAGGTCCTGGAGCGCCTTAAGGCTCAGAGCGGTGCGCGGTTGGCTCGGATGTCGGGCTCTGGCGCGACCTGCTTCGCGCTGTTCGAGTCCGTGGTGGAGCGGGACGCGGCGCACGATGCCATAGCGGCCGAACGCCCGGACTGGTGGCAGCTCGCGACTCGTCTCAGATGATCCGGTCTTCCCGCGACGGGACAGATTTGGAGCCGGATTAACCATCGTAAGCCCCGTCCTGCCGTCGTGGCACGAGCCTTGCTGCGTGCCGTCATGGACGGGTCGAGGCTCGCACGTACGAGCCGACATCCGCGCATGGTCCTTGTCCTCCGGGGCGAGCGCCATGCACCTTCAGAGGCCGGGCGCCAGTATTCGCGCCCGGCCCTTTTTTCTCGTCGCGGATGACAAAGCCGTTCCGGAGCGGCAAGCAGCGGCGATGTTCGAACTTTCCCTAAATGGCGCCACCGCGCGCCTAGCTCTGAACCGTCCCGCGGCGCTTAACGCCATAGCTATCGACGGTTGGTTCCAATTGGCTTCTGCGGCGGACGAGGCAGTGGGCTCCGGCGCCCGAGCCCTGATCGTCAGCAGCGCGCCCGGCGGCGCCTTCAGTGCCGGCGCCGATATTTCGGAGTTCGACTCCTTCCGAGACGACGCGGAGGCGCGTTCTGCCTTCCGCCGTGCGATGCGGCACGGGCTCGACACGCTCGCCGACCTGCCTATTCCCACCATCGCCCTGGTCGAGGGTGCCTGTTTCGGGGCCGGCGTCGCGCTCGCCATGGCCTGCGACATTCGCGTGGCCGGGCCCAAGGCGCGCTTCGCCATCACGCCCGCTAAGCTCGGCGTCGCTTACCCCCAGGAGGATGTGTACCGGCTCGTCTCCCTCGTCGGTCCGGGCCAGGCGTCGCGGCTGCTGTTCGGCGCCGAGATCATCGATGCGCGGGAGGCGGCCCGCATCGGCCTCGTCGAATGGGCTATCGAGGGTGAAGCGGAGCCCGCGGTCGAACCCTTCGCCGCCGCTGTTGCGGCCAATGATGAAGAGAGCCTTCGCGTTCTGAAACGGGCGGTCCGGCTGGCCTCGCTCGGCACGAGCCAGGACGAGGGGCAGGACAGGGCGTTCGAGTCGCTTCTCGGTTCGGAGGCGGTGACCGAGCGACTTGCCGCTCACAGGAGCCGCAGGAAATGAGCGAAGTCGCGGATTTCCTTCCGGGGACGCCCGGCTCCGAGCTTCTGCTTGTCGCCGACCACACGTCCAACCGCGTGCCGGCCGACATCGACCTCGGCATCCCCGAAAGCCTCATGCACCAGCATATGGCGGTGGACATCGGCGTCGATCCGCTGGCGCGCGAAGTCGCCGCCCGGCTCGGCTGTCCGGCCATTCTCGCCACCGTTTCACGGCTCGTCGTCGATCTCCACCGCGAGCGGGACGAGCTCAACGCAATTCCCGTGATCAGCGACGGACATCCCATCCCGGGCAACGAGGCCCTGACGCCGGCCGATCGGGAGCGGCGGCTCGAACGCTTCTGGGACCCCTATCACCGGCTGATCACGGAAACGGTGGAGCGGCTTAGGCCGCGCATCCTCTTCGCGCTTCACAGCTTCACGCCCCAGCTCGCCACCCGGCCCCAGGAGAAAAGGCCGTGGGAGGTCGGGATCCTCTACAACCAGGACGTGCGCGCGGCCCATATCGCCATCGATCTGCTAAAGGCCGAGGGGATCGTCACCGGCGACAACCAGCCCTATTCGGGGCAGGACCTCAATGCGACGATGGACCTTCACGCCGAGACGCGGGGGCTTCCCTACCTCGTCGTCGAGGTTCGGCAGGACCTGATCGGCGACGCCGCCGGAGTCCGGCGCTGGGCCGACAGGCTGACACCGATACTGCAGCGGACCGCCGACGCTCTTGCTTGAGGCCGGTGCTTGGCTCAAACACCCGCGGATGAGGAAATTTCCGTTCGCCGCCCTTATCCTCTTGGCCGCCTGCGGCGATTCCGACCGAGGGGCGCAGGAGGCGCTCGCCGCCGATCCGGCCAATCGCATAGCCTGCGCGGTCGAAGGCGCGACGGCCTTCAAATCGAGCTGCATCGTGGAACGGACGGCCGGCGATGAAGGGTCGATCCTGACGCTCCACCACCCCAGCGGTGGCTTCCGCCGCCTCCTCGTCACCGGCGACGGGCGTGGCGTCGTCGCGGCGGACGGCGCGGAGCCCGCCATCGTGTCCATCATCGCCGACGACCGGATCGAAGTTTCGATTGCGGACGACCGTTACCGGCTGCCGGCGACGGTCAAGGCGCTGCGGCAGGGACAATGAGCGTCATCCTCACCGCGGCCGAAATGCGCGCCGCCGAGCAACGCGCGATCGACGCCGGCACGCCCGTCGAAACGCTGATGGAGCGCGCCGGCATCGCGGCCGCCGAGGCGATATGGCGCTTTGCCGGGCCTCTGCCCACGCTCATCCTGTGCGGACCCGGTAATAATGGCGGCGACGGCTATGTCGTCGCGCGCGAGTTGGCGGCCAGGGGCGTGGACGTGCGCGTGGCGGCGCTCGCCGAACCCAAGAGCGGTGCGGCCAAGGCGGCGCGGGCGGCCTGGTCCGGCCTCGTCGAGCCATTGGCGGCGGCGGAAGGCGCGCCGCTTCTGATCGACGCGCTGTTCGGCACCGGCCTTGCCCGGCCGCTCGACGAGGCGACGGCGGCGGCGCTGATGCGCCTTGCCGGTGAGGCCGCCGTCAAAGTGGCCATCGACCTGCCGAGCGGCGTCGCCACCGACGACGGCCGCATTCTCTCGCCGGTTCCCGATTACGAGCTTACCGTCACCTTCGCGACGTTGAAGCCGTCGCACCTCCTTCAGCCGGCGGCTCGGCACATGGGTCGAATCGCCGTGGCGGAAATCGGCATCGAAGCGAGGAGTGACCTTCGGCGGATCGAAAGACCAAGGCTGGCCGCTCCCGGGCCGGACGATCATAAATATACAAGGGGTTATGCCGCCCTGGTCGCCGGCGAGATGCTCGGCGCGATTGCCCTGGCCGCCGCCGCCGCTGCGCGGGCTGGCGCCGGTTATGTCCGACTGATCGCACCGCAGCCGCTCCCCGGCGTGCCGAGCGCCGTCGTGCAGTCGCACGGCCTCGAGGCCCTGGACGATGAACGCGTCGATGCCGTCGTCATCGGGCCCGGGCTCGGCAAGGTGGGGAAGGGAAGAGACAGGTTCCGGCGGGCGTTCGAATCCGGACGTCCACTGGTGATCGACGGCGACGCCCTTGCCTTGCTGGCCGGGCAGGATTTCCCGCGCTGGAGAGAGACGCCGATCCTTACCCCCCATGCCGGCGAGTTCGCGCGATTGTTCGGAACGCTCGTGGGCAGCAAGGTGGAGCAGGCGCGGGAGGCGGCCCGTCGCTCCCAGGCCGTGATCGTCTTCAAGGGATCCGATACGGTCGTCGCCGCGCCGGACGGCCGAGCCGCCATCGCGCCACCGGCCTCACCCTGGCTCGCCAGCGCCGGGACGGGCGACGTGCTCGCCGGCATAATCGCAGCGATGCGGGCGAGGGGGCTGGAGGTCTTCGAGGCGGCCTGTGCCGGCGTGTGGCTGCACGGCCGGACTGGTGCCATGGCGGGCCCCGGCTTGATCGCCGACGATCTCCTCTCCCATCTGCGCGAAGCGCTCGCAGAGTGCCGGTGACCGACACCATCGTACGCATTGCGGCGCGCGGCGATGGCGTGACGGAGACCGGCCGTCACATCCCCTTCACGGCGCTCGGCGATCGGGTGCATGCGGACGGCACGATAGAGCCGGGGCCGCATCGGGCCGAGCCGCCCTGCCGCCACTTCCCCGAATGCGGCGGTTGCCAGCTCCAGCATGTCGACGACACCGCTTATGCGGGCTTCCTCGTCGACCGCATTGCATCGGCATTGATGGGCCAAGGCGTGGCCGTCCCCGAAATCCTGCCGCCGCACATTTCGCCCACGGTCAGCCGCCGACGCGCCTCCTTTCGCGCGGAGAGCCGAGGCCGCCAGGTGCGGCTCGGCTTCAACGCCGAGAAGAGCAGCCGCATCGTCGACATGCACGAATGCTTCATCCTCCGGCCGGAGCTGTTCGCACTGGTCGAGCCGCTGCGGCGCTTGCTGGGCGAACTGCTCGGGCCCAGGGGAAGCGGCGGCGTCCGCATGACCCTGGCCGATCAGGGGCCCGACATTCTCCTCGAAAACGTTCCGGTTGCAGGGTTGCAGGCGACGGAGCGGGTCACCGATTTCGCCAACGCCCATCGGATCGCCCGCCTCGCCACCGACGACGGCGATGGGCCGCAAACGCGTTGGGAGCCGGAGCCGGTGACCATCACTCTGGGCGGCGCGCCCGTGCCGCTGCCCCAAGGCGCCTTCCTCCAGGCGACGGACCAGGGCGAGGCAACGCTGGTCGAAGCGGTGCGCGAAGCGGTCGGGCCCGCGCGCATTCTCGCGGACCTTTTCGCCGGTCTCGGCACCTTCGCCCTGTCGCTGCAGGGACGTATCCTGGCGGTGGAAGGCGGCCGGGACGCGGCCCTGGCGCTGAAGAGCGCGGCCAATCGCGCGCAGCGAACGATCTTCGTCGACCATCGCGACCTTTTTCGTCGCCCGCTGGACGAGCAGGAGCTGAGCCGCTTCGAAGCCGTGGTGATCGATCCACCCCGCGCCGGCGCGCGGGAGCAGGCGGAGATGCTGGCCCGCTCCAGCGTTTCCCGGATCGCATCGGTGTCCTGCAATCCCAGCACCTTCGCCCGTGACGCGAAGATATTGATCGAAGGCGGCTACGGCCTCGACTGGATCAAGCCAGTGGGGCAGTTTCGCTGGTCCACCCATGTGGAGCTGGCGGCGCGGTTCTCGCGGGAATGATCTAGCGCGCGGCGCGTGCCTTGGCCTCGTTGAGCAGGCGGTCCAGCGCGGCGGAGTCGAGCAGCTGTCCCTTCAGGATTACGGCGTGAATGCCGCGCGTGGCGGAAATGTCCTCCAGCGGGTCGGCATTCAGGATCAGGAGATCCGCCGTCTTGCCTTCGGCCACGGCGCCATAGCGATCGGAATGGCCGAGAAAGGCCGGGCCGGTAATGGTCGCACTCGCCAGGGCCTCGGCCGGCGTCAGCCCCGCCTCGACATAGCGCTGCAGCTCGTCGTGTAGCGCTTGGCCGGGATAGTTGAAGGAATTGAGATAGCCGGCGTCCGTCCCGGCCAGGATGGGGATGCCGGCATCTCGCAGCATCGGGAGCACCTTGGCGCTGAGCTCATATTCCCGATGCCGATCCGCGACTTGTTCGGGCGTGGCCTTGGCGGCGCGCTCGACGCGCCATTCATAGGTCTTGCGGAGGCCGGGGCCGATGAGGGCCAGCGCCGGATCGTCGGAATGATCCTCCTGGTCGAGATAGGCGAGGATACGGCCCATGTTGAGCGTCGGCGTGACCGCCAGGCCGGTCGCGGCGAGCTGTTTATAGACGCTCCTCGCATAGTCGGGATCGAACGTCTCGACGAAGCGGTCGGACGCCTCGCCATAGGTCAGCTTACCCGCCGCATAATCGGCGCCGACCTGCGCCTCCAGGGGGGAGCCGGCCTTGATGAGATAATCGATATGCTCGACCGAACTCAGCCCCGCTTCGGCCGCCTCCAGGATCGTCAGCGCATAGGGCGTGTGCGCCGAGGTCTTGATCCCGCGCGCCTTGGCGGCCTTGACGGCATAGAGGAAGATGTCGGGCTTCAGCGTGTTGTCGGTGATCTTGACGAAGTCGACGTCCATCGCCTCCAGCCGATCGAGCGCCGCGTCGACCTCGGCGGGCGTTCCGACCTCGATCGTGCCCTTCCAGAGCGGGTCATAGCCCTCCAGCTTGGGTCCTGACGTGTAGATGGTGGGGCCGAGGAGCGCCCCCTTCGCCACCTCGCTCCGCCACGTCAGCACGGAGTCGCTGATGTCCGCCGCGGCATCGCGAACCGAGGTGACGCCGTAAGCGACGTAGACGGGGAGAAGATTCCTGTTCTCCTCCACAAGCTCCGGCCCGCCGCCGAAATGCATGTGCATGTCCCACAGGCCCGGCATCACATACTTGCCTGAGGCCTCGATCACCTCGGCCGCTGCGAAGCGCGCGGCCACGGCGGCATCGGGTCCGACCGCAACGATGTTGTCGCCGCGCACCGCCACCGCCTGGTCCGGCACCGTTCTCGCGCCGGCGACATCGACGACAGTTGCGTGGCGGATGAGGAGGTCCGCCTTTTCGCCCCCCGCGCTCGCCGGCGCCGTAAGGAGGAGCGCGGCGGCGAGGGCGGCGAGTCTTTTCCGCATCAGTCGAACATCTTCCCAAAGGCGCGCTTGGCGCGGGTCTTCCAGTGGCCGCGATGATAGGCGTCGGAAGCCAGGAGCGGCAGCACCGAGGTCGCCTCGGCATAGACCATCTGTTCCAGGGCCGTCGAAACCTTGCCCCAGGACGCCGCCTCCTGGAGGGTCGAGGAGGAGCAGGCGCCGTCGCGGACGTCCGCGACCGTGATCTGCACCGCATATTTGTGCACCTCGACATCCTCGTGGCCGAGGATCTCGGCGCAGACGACCGTGTCCTGGACGAAGTTCTTCGGCACGCCGCCGCCGATCATCAGCAGGCCGGTGGTGCCGGCCTTGATCTTGATGTCGGTCAGCTCACGGAAATCGGCGATCGAATCCATCGTCAGATAGGAGCGGCCCGCCTTCATCGCATCGACCTGATGCTTGACGAGACCGAAGCCCGCCGAGCTGTCGGTGAAGGCCGGGCAGAAGATCGGCACGTCATTCTCGTAGGCGAGCTTGACGAGGCTGTTCTCCTTCTTGCCGTTCTTGGTCAGCCACTTGCCCATCTCGCGGATGAAGGCGCGCGAGGAATAGGGGCGGGGCTCGAGCTCGTTGGCGATGAGCGCGACCGTGTGGTCGACATTCTGCAGCGCCACCTCGTCGATATAGGTGTCGTAGATGCGGTCGATATAGAGCGAGCGCAGCGTGTCGTCGTCAGGGATTTCAAGCGCTTGATAGTGCTTGTGGCCAAGCGCTTCGAAGAAATCCATGTCGACGATCGTGGCGCCGGTAGCGACGATCGCGTCGACCATGTTGTGCTTCACGAGGTCCGCATAGAGATCCATGCAGCCGCCGGCCGAAGTCGATCCGGCGACGACAAGCACGATCGAGCAGTCCGGATCGGCCAGCATCTGGTTGTAGATGTCCGTCGCGCGGCCCAGGTCGCGGCTGGTGAAGCTCATCTTCTTCATCGCCTCGACGATCGGGCGCGCGTCGAAATTCTTGATGTCGATATGCTCGACCTCGGTCGACAGCAGCTCCGCCTTGCGGGTGTCGTTGATGAGGGCTTCGGTGGTCATTTTGGGGTCTCCAATGAACTCATGTCCCCTCCCGCTTGCGGGAGGGGTTAGGGGAGGGGCTGTCGGAATCGTGGGGCGGGACATGCCCTCCCCCACCCCCTCCCGCAAGCGGGAGGGGAGCTAAATTACAGCGTAACGACGTTCGACGGAACGGCCTGTTCCTCGGCTCCGCCGTAGAGCGTCGCCATCGGCTCGTCGGTCATCTCGACCTTCATGTCCGATCCGAAGCCGTTAAACCCGGTCCGCATCGCGCAGCCATAGGCGCCGAGCATGCCGATCTCGATATAGTCGCCAGCGGCGACATCGGCCGGAAGCAGGAACGGGCCGGCCATATGATCGAGATCGTCGCAGGTCGGCCCGTAGAAGCTGAACGCCACGTCCTTGGCGTCCGAGATTTCCTCGCGCACCAGCTTCACCGGGAAACGCCAGCCGACATGCGCCGCATCGAACAGCGCGCCGTAGGCTCCGTCATTGATGTAGAGCTCGTTACCGCGACGCTTCTCGACGCGGACCAGCACGCTCGCATATTCGGCGCAGAGCGCACGGCCCGGCTCGCACCAGAGCTCAGCCGAATAGGAAATCGGCAGGCTCTCGAACGCCTTGTGGATCACCTCGAAATAGGTCTCGAGCGGCGGCGGCTCCATGCCCGGATAAGTCGAAGGAAAGCCTCCGCCGACATCGACGATGTCGACGGTGACGGCCGCCTCGACGATCGCCGCGCGCACGCGCTCCATCGCCTCGGCATAGGCCGCAGGCGTCATGGCCTGGCTACCGACATGGAAGCAGATGCCGAGCGCGTCCGCCGCCTGGCGGGCCGCGAACAGCAAAGCCTTGGTCTCGCCCGGCTCCGCCCCGAACTTGGAGGCGAGGCTCAGCTTCGAATGATCGGAAGAGACGCGCAGCCGCACGCACAGGTTGAGGTCGCTCGCGCCCTTGGTGGCGCGGACGATCTTCTCCAGCTCGTCCATCGTGTCGAGCGAGAAGGTGCGAACGCTATGCTCGAAATAAGCTTCCGCGATCGCTTCCTCGGCCTTCACCGGGTGCATGAAGCAAAGCCGGGCCTCCGGCAGCGTCTCCGACAGGAGACGCACCTCGGCGATCGACGCGACGTCGTAATGCGTCACGCCGCTGTCCCAGAGCACCTTCAGCAGGTCCGGAGAAGGGTTCGCCTTGACCGCATACATGGCCGTGCCCGGAAACTTCTCGACGAAGAACCGAGCGGCACGGCGAGCCGCGTGCGGACGAATGAGCGTGACCGGCTGAACCGGTCGGAGGGCAGTCGCTAGCCCCAGCGCGCTATGATGGCTGTGCAATTCAAGGGACCTCCAGAGGGTAGTTGACGACGAAGCAGCCTTGCGGTTTGGAAGTCCCCATGGGGCTGCGGAGGCGCGATATAAGTTCGTGATACCCCCCTGTAAAGACCTGCCTGTTTGCCATGTTCTGGAGGACGGTTAGGGCAAGGAAATCGTTGCGGTTTCCGTGTCGGATCGTGGCTCGGGCGCGATGAAGGGAATCGAGCGAATGACGATGAGAAAGCCGACGCGGGAAGGAGTCGAAGCCGCGGCGGCGCGGATCGCCGGCGAAATGACTCGAACGCCGTTGCTGCCCTTCGAAGTCGAGGGCCAGCGGCTGTGGGCCAAGGCCGAGTGCCTGCAGCTGGGCGGCAGCTTCAAGCTGCGCGGCGCCACCAACCGGCTGATGCTGCTCAGCCCAGAGGAGCGGACGCGCGGCGTTGTCGCCTTTTCGTCGGGCAATCACGCGCAGGGCGTCGCCATTGCGGCCCGGCGGATGGCAATCGCCGCCACCATCGTCATGCCGTCCGATGCGCCGACGGTGAAGCGGCAGGCGACCGAGGCCGCGGGCGCCAAGGTCGTCGAATATGATCGGGCGCGAGAGAGTCGCGAGGAGATCGGCGCCCGCCTCGCCGCCGAAACCGGGGCGACGCTCGTTCCATCCTTCGACGATGTCGACATTATCGAAGGGCAGGGGTCGGTTGGCGTCGAGCTCCGCGCGCAGATGATCGAAGCCACGGGCGGCGTGCCCGACAAGGTGCTCGTCAATTGCGGCGGGGGCGGTCTTTCGGCAGGGATCGCGCTCGCTCTTCCGGAGGCGGAGATCGTCGTCGCCGAGCCCGAAGGCTGGGACGACATGGCCCGATCGCTGGACCTGGGCGAGCGCGTGCCCGTGCCGGATGACGCGCCGCCGACGCGATGCGACGCGCTTCAGACGAAGCTGGTCTCGCCCCTGACATTCAATGCCCTACGCGAAGCGGGGGCTCGCGGGGTCGCCGTTACCGAAGACGAGATCGCAGCCGCCATGGCTTTCGCCGCGCGTCACCTGCGCCTGGTCGTCGAGCCGGGCGGGGCGGTGTCGCTGGCCGCGGTGCTGGCCGGCAAGGCAGGCCCTCTCACCGGGCGGACGGCGATCATTCTCTCGGGAGGCAATGTCGATCCGCTCGTCTATGCGGAGATATTACGGTCTGAGGCCGCTTAGGCGGCGCGATATTCCTGGGGGTCGAGATGGGCCGGCGACATCGCCTCTACCTGCTTCGTCAGCTCCTCGAGCTGAAGGGCGATGGTGCGCAGCTCCGCCGCATAGACTTCGGCGTCGATCCCCGGCTGTCCCAGGGTCGCCGCGTCGAGCAGGGTGTCCAGCATCATCGAGATGCTGGGGAGGATCGTCTCCTCGATTCGCTCGAAGGCCTCGTCGAGGCCAAGCTGAAGGTCCATGTGCCCCATGGAACCGTCATAATCCCGGATGCTTAACCTTTCGTAAAAGCCCGGGCCTTTCTCGCGCCGTTGCGGCGTGCCATGGAGCGGCATGACCAGCGGACTGGGATCGATCCTCCTTTCCATCGCCATGGTCGCCGCCCTCCTCCTGGGCGGCGGCGGCCTATGGCTCATCGCCAAGCGACGCGATGCAAAGAAGGGCGCGCTGATGCTGGTGGCGGCGCTGGTGCTGCTCGGGAACGTGCTGATCTTGACGCTTTAGGGCAGGGAGGATCCGCTTAAGACAGTGTTCCTGGATCCCGGATCAAGTCCGGGATGACGTTTTGAGTCGGTTCGCTCGAAACGTCACTTGATCGGGCAGCTGGGGTCGAGCCTGAAATCCAGATAGTCGTCCACCGATTTCATCAGCTGCGGCATCTCGTTCTGGAAGAAGTGATTCGCGCCGGGAATGGTGTCGTGGTGGATGGTGATGTGCTTCTGGGTGCGGAGCTTGTCGACCAGCTTCTGCACGGCGATCGGCGTCACCACCTCGTCGGCCTCGCCCTGGATGATGATGCCCGAAGCGGGGCAGGGGGCGAGGAAGGTGAAGTCGTACATGTTCGCCGGCGGGGCGATCGAGATGAAGCCGCGCACCTCGGGACGACGCATGAGGAGCTGCATACCGATCCAGGCACCGAAGCTCACGCCCGCGACCCAGGTCGTCTCGGCCTCGGGATGGATCTGCTGCACCCAGTCGAGCGCGGAGGCGGCGTCGGACAGTTCGCCGATGCCGTTGTCGAACACGCCCTGGCTCTTGCCGACGCCGCGAAAGTTGAAGCGCAGGGTCGCGAAGCCGCGGCGCACGAACGTCTTGTAGAGCGCCTGGACGATGGCGTTGTTCATCGTGCCGCCCGCCTGCGGATGCGGGTGGAGGATCATGGCGACGGGCGCGCGGGGGCGCGGCCCCGGTTGGAAACGGCCTTCGAGACGGCCTTCGGGGCCGGGAAAAATGACTTCGGGCATTGCACCTGCGCTTGGACTGGCGTGATAAGGAGCACGCCCGGACTGTGCCGAGCGCGATGGCGCTCTATATAGGTCGAAGCACCCGCTTAGCAATCAAGAGGACATCGGTGCCGGAAGCCCGCGCCTATCTCGATCACGCCGCGACCACGCCGCTCCTCCCAGCGGCGCGCGAAGCCATGGCCGAGGCCCTGGCGCGCTGGCACAATCCGAGCTCGCCGCATGCGGAAGGCCGCGCGGCCAAGGCGGCACTGGAGGAGGCCCGGACGCGGATCGCCGCCGCGCTCGGCTGGACGGGCAAGATCGTCTTCACCTCCGGCGCCAGCGAAGCGCTCGCCATCGCCCTCGGCCGTGCCAAGTCGGGGACCTGCTATGTGTCGGCCGTCGAGCATGAGGCGGTTTTCCGTGCCGTTCCCAATGGGGTGAGGCTGCCGGTCGGCCCGGCCGGGTTGGTCCATGCGACGGGTGTGGATGGCGAACGGCCGCTCGTCGCCGTCCAGCACGCCAACAACGAAACGGGCGTCCTGCAGCCTTTGGACAAGATCGCCGAGGCGGTGCGCGAGAACGGCGGCATTCTCCTCGCCGATTGCGCCCAGACTGCGGGCAAGCTGTCGCTGCCGGACGCCGACATGATCGCCATCTCCGCCCACAAATTCGGCGGGCCACCGGGCGTCGGGGCTCTGCTACTGCGCGATTTCGGATTGATAGAGGCCGTCGGCGGTCAGGAGCAGGGCTATCGGCCGGGAACCGAAAATCTCCCCGGCATCCTCGCCATGGCGGCCGCGTTGGAGGCCGCGCCCCGATGGATCGACAAGGCTGCCGAGCTTCGCGAGCAGCTCGAAGCGGCGCTCGTCGCCGCTGACGGCGAAGTCGTGGCGTCCGGTTCGCCGCGGATTCCCACCATCGGCGCCTATCGCATGCCGGGCGTGCCCTCCAATGCCCAGCTCATCCAGTTCGATCTGGCAGGCATCGCCGTTTCGGCGGGGAGCGCCTGCTCCTCGGGCAGCTTGAAGCCGAGCCACGTTCTTGCCGCCATGGGCTGGGACGAAACCGCCGCCCGGGAGGTCGTCCGGGTGAGCTTCGGTCCCTCCACCACCGCACAGGAAGTCGACCGCTTCGTCCGAGCCTGGACCAGGATAGCCGCCAAACGCCGCGCCGCATGATCTATCTCGATTATCAAGCCACCACTCCGCTCGCCCCCGAAGTCGCGGCCGCCATGCGTCCGTGGCTGGAGACCCATTTCGGCAATCCGCACAGTCCTCACCGCCTCGGCCGTGAAGCGGCGGCGGCGGTCGAGGTGGCGAGAGAGCATATTCTGGAAGCTCTCCGTTCGTCCCGAGCGAAGTCGAGGGGCGCTGGTACGGACTCGCCACATACGCCCCTCGACTACGCTCAGGGCGAACCGGTTCCTGGGAAGCTTTTCTTCACCTCCGGCGCCACCGAGGCCGCCAATTGGGCGCTCAAGGGCGCGGCGGCACATCTCCCCGCCGACAAGCGCCGAATACTGACCCTGGCCACCGAGCATGCCTGCGTTCTCGACACGGTCGAATGGCTCGGCTCTCAAGGCTTCGACATCGACATCCTGCCCGTCCAGCCGGATGGCATCGTCGACCTCAACCAGGTCGCCGATCGCATCGACGATCGCACCGGACTCGTCGCGGCGATGCTGGTGAACAACGAGATCGGAGTCGTCCAGCCGATCGCCGAAATCTCCGCTCTCGCCCGCAGTCGAGGCGCGCTTCTCTTCTGCGACGCGGTCCAGGGCTATGGCCGCGCCGCCGTTCCGCTGGAGGCCTGCGACATGGTCGCCATTTCCGGCCACAAGGTTCACGGTCCCAAGGGCATCGGCGCCCTGTGGGTCCGCGACGGTATCGCGATCGATCCGCTGCTCCACGGCGGCGGGCAGGAGGGCGGCATCCGCTCCGGCACGCTGTCGCCCGCCCTCTGCGTCGGCTTCGGCGAAGCCGCTCGCCTGCTTTCGCGGCGTCGGGAGGAGGACCATGCCCATGTCGAGCGCTTGTGGAGGCGAGCCCGGTCTAGGCTCGACGGCTGGACCCTCAACGGCTCGGCCGAGCAGCGATATCATGGCAATCTCAATATTCGCCGCGACGGCCTCGACGTTGCCCGCCTGATCTCGGAAGTGCGGCGGGTGGCCTTCTCCGCCGGCTCCGCCTGCGCCAGCGGCTCCGGACGGCCCAGCCATGTCCTCGCCGCGCTCGGTCTCGACGATCGCCAAGCCCGGTCCAGCCTTCGCCTGGGCTTCGGCCGCTACACGACCGAAGAGGAATTGGATGAGGCGCTCGGCTTGATCGAGCAGGCGGCCGAGCGTCAACGGAGCTTCGCCGCGTGACCCGCATCCGCTTCATCTCCGCAGACGGTTCGGACGTCCGCGAGGTCGATGCCCCTCCCGGCGAGCGCCTGCTCGACATCGCCCAGGCCGACGGGCAGCCGCTCGAAGGCACCTGCGAGGGGCAGATGGCCTGCTCCACCTGCCACGTCGTCGTCGAGGCTGAAGACTTCGCCAAGCTCCCGCCTGCGAGCGAGGAAGAGGAAGACATGCTCGACCTTGCCCTCCACGTCACCCGCCATTCGCGCCTTGCCTGCCAAGTGTGGACGAGAGATGACCTAGACAGCCTCACCGTGAGGATGCCGGGGGGCGCTCACAATATGCAGGGCCGTTGATTCCGTGGGCGGACTCCCCCATATGCGCCGCGGGAGTCGGGCGGACGGAGTCGTCGCCAACCCGGTCAGGTCCGGAAGGAAGCAGCCGTAACGATTTCGCTCCGGGTCGTTCCGGCTCCCACCGCGCAGCGCGCACGAAGATAGCGAGAGCTATAGCCGAGACGCGCAAGCGCGGCAGGCCTCGCTCGGCGAGGACCGACGGCGCGGCTTTGCCGCGACTCCCTTCCAACCACGGAAATGAAATCCAGCTTTCACTGGAATGACGAAGGGGGGCTGCTTAGGTTGCAGCCATGGCATCCGAATCCCCCGACTCCCTTGGCCTCGGCCTCGATGAGCCGCCGCAGCCGGCAAAGGCGCAGCCCTATCGAGTCCTCGCGCGCAAATATCGGCCGCAGTCGTTCGACGAGCTGATCGGCCAGGATGCGATGGTCCGGACGCTGGGGAACGCCATCAAGCGCGACCGGCTGGCCCATGCCTTCCTGCTGACGGGCGTGCGTGGGGTCGGCAAGACCTCGACCGCTCGCCTGATCGCCAAGGCACTGAACTGCATCGGGCCTGACGGGCAGGGCGGCCCGACGATCGAGCCCTGCGGGGTGTGCGAACCGTGCGTCGCCATTGCCGAAGGGCGGCATATCGACGTGGTCGAGATGGACGCCGCCTCCAACACCGGCGTCGACGACGTGCGCGAGATCATCGAGGCGGTGCGCTACGCGGCCGTTTCGGCGCGCTACAAGGTCTACATCATAGACGAAGTCCACATGCTGTCGAAGAATGCGTTCAACGCGCTTCTGAAGACTCTCGAAGAACCGCCTGCGCATGTTAAGTTTCTCTTCGCCACGACTGAGGTGAACAAGGTTCCGGTGACGGTGCTGTCCCGTTGCCAGCGCTTCGATCTTCGCCGCATCTCGGCCGAGCAGCTTGCGGCCCATTTCGCCGAGGTGGCGGAGAAGGAAGGCGTGGAGGTCGAACCCGAAGCGCTCGCCCTCATCGCCCGCGCGGCGGAGGGTTCGGCGCGAGACGGCCTTTCCATTCTCGACCAGGCGATCGCCCATGGCGCGGACGGCGTCACGGCCGACCAGGTGCGGACGATGATCGGCCTCTCGGACAGAGGCGCCATCCGCAATCTTCTCGGCCTTCTCCTCGCCGGCGACGCCCAAGGCGCGCTGGCGGTGGTGAAGGAGCAATATGATCTCGGCGTGGAGCCGGCAGCGCTGCTGCGCGGGCTTCTGGAAAGCGTCCACGGCATTACTCGGGCCAAGGTCGGGGGCGCCGTCGATCCCGCGCAAAGCCATGAGGAACGCGAGGCCTATGCCGATTGGGCGAGCCGCCTCAGCTACGCCGTCATCCACCGGCTTTGGCAGCTCCTCCTGAAGGGACTGGGCGAAGTCACTACCGCGGCGATGCCATTGGAGGCCGCCGAAATGGCACTGCTGCGCGTCATACACGCCAGCGAGCTGCCGGATCCCGGGATGCTGATGGAGAAGCTGGCGAGCGGCGAAGCCGTTCCGGCCGCGTCCCGTGCTCCGGCTGCGCCGACGGCCGAAGAGCAGGGGACGATGCTGAAAGCGCCGCCTAGTTTCGCCGGCCTGGTCGACCTTCTCACCAATGGCGGCAAGCCGCATCTGGCGCAGATGCTGCACGATTTCGTCGGCCTCGTCCGCTATGAGCCGCCGGCGCTCGCCTATCGCCCGCTGAAGCAGCTGGCCGGCGATTTCGAGCGCGACCTCGCCGCAGCGTTGAAGGCGCTGACGGGAACGAACTGGACCGTCGAAGCGTCTGACGGCGAGGCCGAGCCTCCGCTGCTCGAACAAGAGAAAATGGCGGCCGACGCCTTGCGTCAGTCGGTGCTGGAGGAGCCGATCGTCAAGGCCGCTTTCGAGGCGTTTCCGGACGCCGAACTTGCCGATTACACCCTCAAGGACACACGGAGCGCTTGAATGCCCAATCTCGACGACATCATGAAAATGGCCCAGAACGCCCAGGCCGAGCTGCAGAAGGCGCAGGAGAGCCTAGAGGCGATCGAGGTCGAGGGCGTCTCCGGCGGCGGCATGGTGAAGATCAAGGCGAGCGCCAAGGGCCGCATCATCTCCGTCGATATCGACGAAAGCCTGCTCGCTCCTTCGGAGAAGCAGATGCTGGAGGACCTCATCGCCGCCGCGATCAACGATGCGCGCGGCAAGGCCGACGTGGCTGCAAGCCAGGAGATGCAGAAGATCACCAGCGGCCTGCCTTTGCCGCCGGGCTTCAAAATGCCGTTCTGAGTTGCTGCTCGCCGGGGAGCTACATGCCGACCGGTTCCAGCCCATTGGCTTCCGGTTGGACGGGGGGAGGCGGCTCGATCTGGACCGGCGTCTGGTTGAGGACCGGCTCCTCGATCGTTACCGGCGGCCCGATGTCCGGCGCCTCCAGATAGTCCTCCACCTCTTCCGGCTGCGGCGTGGGAGCAGGCGCGGATTCCTTGCGCTTTGTGGGTGTGGGCGCCTCGGCCGGCTCGACGGGAGCCAGGCGTTGGCCGTCGCCTTCGAGACAGGCGTCGAGATTGTCCCGCGCCACCACGCCTATCCGCGCCGCGATCGAATTGCCGTACCGCCGGGTGAAGCCGGTGGGGGATATGGCTTCGCGCGCCTTGGGCAGCGGGAGGACGGCGGCGATGCGCGCGGCCTCGGTGCGGGTGAGGCTGGAGGCGTCCTTGTCGAAATAGCGCTGGGCACCGGCATTGACGCCGTAAGTGCCGATGCCGGTCTCGGCGATGTTGAGATAGACCTCCATGATCCGCTGCTTGGACCAGAGATTCTCGATCAGAAGCGTGAACCAGGCCTCCAACCCTTTTCGGAACCAGCCCCCGCCCTGCCAGAGGAAGGCGTTCTTGGCCGTCTGCTGGCTGATAGTGGAGCCGCCGCGTATGCGTCCGCCCTCGGCGTTGCGCCGCATCGCTTCGGCGATGGCGTCCACGTCGAAGCCGCGGTGGCTGCAGAATTTGCTGTCCTCGGCGGCGATGACGGCGCGCTTCATGTCGTCGTCGATAGCCTCGATCGGCATCCAGTCCTGATTGATCTCATGCCCGTCGACGAGGTCGCCGATCATGGTGAAGGTGATCGGCGGCGGCACGACGCGATAGAGCAGCACCCACAGGACGCTGCCCAGCAGGAAGAGGAGGACCGCGCCGACGATCCACGAGGAAATGCGCGCGAACCAGCCGCGCCTGGGTGCTCTGCGTTTCGATTTCGCCCTCGCCATGGGCTCGTGCTTAGCGGCTGGATCGCTTCGTCGCTACGCTCCTCGCGATGACGATTGGATTTCCGTCATTGCGAACCCGGACCTCCGTCCGGGCGAAGCAATCCAGAGACCGGGGTATGTATCAGCCCGCGGGCAGCAGTTTCCGCTCGCCCGCGAGGTGCATCAGCGCCTTTTGCAGCTTCTCGAACGCGCGGACCTCGATCTGGCGAATGCGCTCGCGGCTGACGTCATAGACCTGGCTGAGCTCCTCAAGCGTCTTCGGGTCTTCCGACAGGCGCCGTTCGGTGAGGATGTGCTTCTCGCGATCGTTGAGGGAATCCATGGCCTTCACGAGCAGCTCGTGGCGGACCCTCGATTCCTGGGCTTCGGCAACGCGCTCGTCCTGGAGCGGATCGGTGTCGACCAGCCAATCCTGCCACTGGCCCTCGCCTTCCTCGCGGAGCGGCACGTTGAGGGACGTGTCTCCGCCCATCGCCATGCGGCGATTCATGGAGATCACGTCTTCCTCGGAGACGCCGAGATCGGTCGCGATCTTCTTGACGTCCTCGGGCTTCAAATCGCCGTCCTCGAACGCCTCGATCTGGTTCTTCATCCGGCGAAGGTTGAAGAACAGCTTCTTCTGCGCCGCCGTGGTGCCCATCTTCACGAGGGACCACGAGCGCAGGATGAATTCCTGGATGGAGGCGCGGATCCACCACATCGCATAGGTGGCGAGGCGGAAGCCCCGATCGGGCTCGAACTTCTTCACGCCCTGCATCAGGCCGATATTGCCTTCGGAGATCAGTTCCGAGACAGGCAGGCCGTAGCCGCGATAGCCCATCGCGATCTTCGCCACGAGACGAAGGTGCGAGTTGACCAGCTTGGCCGCGGCATCGGTATCCTGATGCTCGGTCCAGCGCTTGGCCAGCATATATTCTTCCTCGGGCGCGAGGATCGGGAACTTCTTGATTTCGGCCAGATAGCGATTGAGGCCCGCTTCACCACCGGTGGCGGGGATAGTCGCCGGGACCTTGCTGCCGCTTGCCATTGCTCTTCTCATTCTCCCTGCGTCGCACGGTATCGTCCGTGCCGACACTTGCTAGTTATACGGTAAGCGCCCTGAACAGTTCCTGCATGTCCGGCGGAATGGCGCTTTTAAAGGACAAATCTGCCTTTGTAACCGGATGCCTGAAGCCTATTTCGGCAGCGTGCAGGGCCTGGCGCTTGAAGTCCAATTGATTGAGTAACTCACGGTGAACGATTCTGGTTCGCCCATAGACCGGGTCGCCTAACAAAGGATGTCCGATCGACGTCATGTGGACGCGCACCTGGTGGGTTCGCCCCGTCTCCAGCCGACATTCCACCAGCGCCGCTTCCTTGAGCGGCGTGATCAGCCGGTAATGCGTCACCGCCCGCTTGCCGCGGCCTTCGCCGACGATCGCCATCTTCTGGCGGTTGGCGGAGGAGCGGGCGAGGGGGGCATCGACGGCGCCGCTCGGCGGGTTGGGCAGTCCTGCCACGATCGCGCGATAGCCGCGCTGGATGCTGTGCTTCTTGAACTGCGCCGCCAAGCCCTCATGGGCGACATCGGTCTTCGCGACGACCAACAGGCCCGACGTGTTCTTGTCGATCCGGTGGACGATGCCCGGCCGCGCCACCCCGCCAATGCCCGAGAGGCGTCCGGCGCAATGGTGGAGGAGGGCGTTGACCAGCGTGCCGTCCAGATTGCCCGCCGCGGGGTGCACCACCATGCCCGCCGGCTTGTCGACGACCAGCAGATGCTCGTCCTCGAACACGATCGTGAGCGGAATATCCTGCGGCTCGTTATGCGCCGGGGCCGGGGCGGGAATGTCGATCCGGTAATCGCCCGTCTTCGCCTTGGAGGAGGGGTCCCGCACGGCCACGCCTTCGGCATTGCGGACCTGGCCACTACTGATCAGGGCCTTCAGCCGTTCCCGCGAGACGGTGGGCACGGCAGCCGCCAGGGCCCGGTCGAGCCGCCAGCCGGCTGAATCGGCGCCGATCGTCGCGATTATCGTAGAAACCCCCCGATTCATCCCGCCCGAGATGGCCCCGGAACGGCGGCTTTCAAGGGGCTCGGGCGGGGTCGGGTGCCGGCGCGGCCTAGCCGGAAGTTCCCCAAGTTCCCCGGGAATAGCGATATGGGCGGGGCCGGTCACAACAGGGTGATCCTGGGGGCGGTCCGGCGCGCGATGGGCGGCGCAGCGGCGGCGCGGGCGGCAGACGGGAGGGACGGCGAAGCGGCGGCCGGATCGAGCCATTCGCGGCCGATCAGGCCGGCCTCGGCGAGGCGGGCGAGCTTGCCCTCGGCGGCGAGGCGGCGATCCCGCTCCTCCTTCAGTTCCTCGAGGTGCCGCCGCCAGGCGCGCTCGATCTCGAAATAGGATCGGCGCGCGCCCCTTTCCTCCGCCTGGCGGAGCCGCTCGGCGAGACCGGCGCCCCGGCCGCTCAGCACGGCGATGGCGAGCGCGTCATAATAGCGGTGGGCGACGCCGACCTGGCGGCCGGCGCGAAAGCGCGGCACGACGGCGCCGTGGAGCGCCCGGTCGATGACATGGTCGCGCAGGTTGTCGTGGCCGAGCGCCGCGGCCTCGTCCCAGGCGGCGGCGAAGCTCTCCGCGCCGGGACGGGAGCGCAGCTTGTGGGCGCCGCGCGCCGACTTGCCGACCGAGCGGGCGGCGGCGGCGGCGCTGCCGATCCGCCGCAGGGCGCGGATGAAACCGCGCTGCCGCGCCTCGGTCCAGCCGTCCCGCCGCGCGCGCACGGGCACCGGGGTGAAGGGGATGTCCTCCTCCTCGTCCTGCTCGGATGGGCCGCTCATGCGGGCACCATGCGCCAGGACGCAGGCTGTAGGAAAACGCTTTTTCGCAGGCGGCGGGGGCCGCTCCCCGTCAGCCTTTGCGGCGTGCGGGCGGGCGGCGAAGCCGCCATTTCATTCGCGCGGAGACGCGGAGACGCGGAGGAGCTCTGGAAAAAGGCGCCTTTCCGATAGGCTACTCGGATATGCGATGAGCAGCCGCCCGGCACAGCCTCTTCGCGCCTCCGCGTCTCGGCGCGCGCTAAACCGGGCGGCGTCGTTTGCACCGAGGGCTTATTTTCGTGCGGTTCCACGAGGGGGCCAGGCTTGAATAACCCATCGCGATGGGTTATTTTGCTCCATGGTCACAGTGCATCGCGAAGCAGGCCTGCGCTTCATCATTTTCGTCGATGATCATGAGCCGGCCCATGTGCATGTGATCGGCGACGGAACGGCCAAGATCAATCTGACGGGGCCGAGCGGCGAGCCGGAGCTGGTCTATAATGACGGCTTCAAGGCCGGCGAGGAAGGCGATGCGGATCGTGGCCGAGCAGCAGGCGTTTCTGCTGGAGAGATGGAACGAATATCATGGTTGAACTGACCAGGGAGCAGATCGCGGCGGCGAACGAGCGCGGGCGGATCGTCCGTGAGACCCAGCCGCATGCGCGGAGCGTGCGTTACGATGCGAAGGCGGACAGGGTAGTCGTCGACCTTACCAACGGCGCGACCTTCGCCTTTCCGCCCCGGCTGGTGGAGGGGCTGCACGACGCCAGCCCGGCGGAGATCGGCGAGGTGGAGGTAATCGGCCGGGGCTTCGGCCTGCACTGGGAGACGCTGGACCTCGATTACACCGTGCCCGGCCTCGTCAACGGGGTGTTCGGAACCGCTAAATGGATGGCGTCGCGAGCGGGGCGGACTACCTCGCCGGCCAAGGCGGCGGCGGCGCGTGCGAACGGCGCGAAGGGAGGACGGCCGCGGAAGGCGGGGTGAATTGGGTTTTGTGCCCCATCGATTTGTGTGTCCCCGGAATTGCGGCGCTGCCGTCGAACATCCGGGCGACGCAGCGCTGGATTGCTTCGCTCCGCTCGCCATGACGGCTGCCCTCTACTCCCCGACCAGCTTCAACAGCCGGCGCTCGGGCGCAGGGCCATGGTCGGGTGACGGGCCGCTTCTCGTTCAGGATGTCGCAGAGCGTCTGGCGGGGGGTGCCGAGCCGCCGAGCAGCGGGTTGGTCATCTGTGGTCATCCTCCAGATCGCCATCGACGCTATGCCTGCAAAATGGCGGCGACGGAATAGCCGATTGCCTCCGCCCGCTTTCGCGTCTGGCGTTGTACCTTTTGGGTCGCGACGAGCCTGGCGGGCCATGCGCCGCCTTGCAACCTCGCGGCGCAGGCGCCAATAGGCATGATAAGAGACGCAATAGCCGCCAAAGGGGCCCAACCGGATGAAATCCCACGAATTCGCCAGCCTTCTTTGCTCGCGCCTCTGTCACGACCTTTTGAGCCCCGTCGGCGCCCTCAATAACGGCATCGAGCTGCTCTCGGACGAACATGATCCGGAGATGCGCGCCCGCTGCATCGATCTTCTCGGCGAGAGCGCTCGCGCCTCCGCCAACAAGCTCAAATTCTTCCGCCTCGCCTTCGGCGCGGCCGGCGGCTTCGCCGACGAAGTCGATACCCGCGAAGCCCGGGTCGCGATCGAGGGGCTGTTCGGCGGGGAAGGCCGTATCCAGCTCGGCTGGATCGTCGACGAGCCGACGATGAGCAAGGCGGCGTTGAAGGTCCTCCTCAACCTCGTCCTGATCGCCAGTGACGCCCTCGTCCGGGGTGGCCGGCTTGACGTCGGTGCGGAGAAGCACGGCGACGGGCTCGACATCGTCATCCGCGCCGAAGGCCCGCGCATCGTCCTCGATCCGGAGCTCAAGAAGGCGCTTTCCGGCGAGAGCTCGGAGGAGCAGATCGCGCCGCGCGCCGCCGCGGCCTGGCTGGTTCATTGCCTTGTCTCGGAAGGGCAGGGCGAGGTCCAGGTGATGGACAATGAGGAAGGCATGCTGCTGATCGGCGCCTCGCTGCCGGCCTGAGTTTTGATTTGCGCGCGCTGCGGGTGCGCCCCTCGACTTCGCTCGGGACGAACGAGGCCGGGTGGGCTTTGAGGCCAAGGACTTCATCCGCGGTGCTCAGCCGTTCGCCCCGAGCGAAGTCGAGGGGCGTTCGTGAGGCGGTCATGACCCCTCAACCGTAAACGCCTCCTTTACCAACTCGTCTCCATAAGCGCTCCATCACCCGTTCCGGATGGGGCCCGATGGAAGACCTGATCAACGAATTCATCGCCGAAACGCGCGAGATGCTGGAGGCGCTCGGGGGAGAGATCGTCGCCTGGGAAGCCGAGCCGGACGACCGCGGCCGCCTCGACGAGATTTTCCGCTTCGTCCACACCGTCAAAGGCAATTGCGGCTTCTTCGACCTGCCGCGTCTGGAGGCGCTGAGCCACGCCGCCGAGGATGTGCTGGCGGACGTCCGCGCCGGCAAGCGCCGCGCCCATCCCAAGCTCGTCACCGCCGTCCTCGCCGTCATCGACCGCATCGGCGAACTGGTCCAGGCGCTGGAGACCGGAGAGTCGGTTTCGAGCAGTGACGACAATCAGCTGATCGCCGCCCTCAGCGAAACCAGCGAAGCGGTCGTGCCGGAGCAGGAGCCGGGCACGGGGGGCTTCGTCGAGGCCCGCAAGAGCCTGCGCAGCATCCGCCTGTCGGTCGACCTGCTCGATCGCATGATGAGCGGCGTCTCCGACATGGTGCTCGCCCGCAACGAACTCGCCCGTCGCCTGCGCGAGGCGCCCGGCAACATGGCCATCGAATCGGCGTTCGAAAGGGTCTCGGGCTGTATTGCCGAGATGCGCGACGCGATCACCCGCACGCGCATGCAGCGCATCGACAATCTCTTCGTCAGCCTGCCGCGGATGGTCCGCGACCTTTCGGCCGAGCTCGGCAAGCAAGTGACGCTCGAAGTGGACGGCGGGGATGTCGAGCTGGACCGCGAAATGATCGAGATGATCCGCGATCCGTTGACCCACATCGTCCGCAACGCCGTCGACCATGGCATCGAGCCGCCTGAGGAACGGACCAAGGCGGGCAAGCCCGCTACCGGCGCGCTCCGCGTCTCCGCGCGGCAGTCGGGCAACCAGATCCTGATCGAAATCCTCGACGACGGCCGCGGCATCGACGGCGAGAAGCTGGTCCGCAAGGCAGTGTCCGCCGGCGTCCTCAGCAGTGAGCAGGGCGAGCGGCTGTCCCATACCCAGCGCATCGCCCTGATCTTTCAGGCGGGACTATCGACCGCCAGGGAGGTCACGGCCATTTCCGGTCGCGGCGTCGGCATGGACGTGGTCCGCGCCAATATCGAGAGGATCGGCGGCGTCGTCGATATCGAGAGCAAGGTCGGGCAGGGGGTCCGCCTCACCCTCCGCGTGCCGCTCACCCTCACCATCATTCCGGCGCTGACCGTCAGCGTCGGCGGCCGCAGCTTCGCAATTCCGCGCTCGGCGATCGAGGAGATCGTGCGCAGCAAGAATAATAGCGTGCGCATCGAATCCGTCGGCGGCGCTCGCATCGCCGGCATCCGCGACAAGCGCATCCCGCTGGTCTCGCTGGGTGACACGCTGGGCATCGAGGAAGGCTGCGAGATGGCCGATCAAAGCATGATCGTGCTGAAACCGGCGGGCGGGGACGTCTATGCGCTCGCCGTCGATTGCGTCCACGATCATGAGGAATTGGTCGTGAAGCCCGCCGCTCCCGTGGTCATGGCCACCGGTCTTTATGCCGGCACGACACTCGCCGACGACGGCAGCCCCATTCTCCTGCTCGATCCTTCCGGTATCGCGACTTTCGCCGGCGTGGTTCTCGACCAGAATGAGATCGACAAGCTGACGGCCCAGCCCGTGCCGGAAAGTGCCTCTCGCGGGGAAACGCCGGCCTTGCTGTTCCGCACCGTGGACGGCGCCAAGCGCGTTATCCGTCTCGCCGTCGTCGAGCGTATCGAGGACGTGCCCGCGGAGTCGATCAAGCGCAGCGCCGGGCGCATGCGGGTCGCCTTGGGCGAACGCATCCTCCCGCTCGCGGGCTGTACGGAACAGCCGGACGGATCGATACGTATCCTTCGTCTCTCGGACGGCGTGACCGAGCTGGCCTATGGCTTTGCCGAGGTTATCGACCTCGTGGCGCTGGGGCCGGACTGGCAGCCGGCCGGCGCCCCCGGCGAGGTCGGCGGGGTGACGTTGATCGGCGGCGAGCAGGTCGAGGTCCTGGATCCGTATTGGTTGTTCGGCGCCCATGGCGGGGACAGCGCGGCCGAGGCGGTGAAACCGGTCTGTGCGCTTCCGGACGACGGCGGCTGGATGGAGCATGTGCTGGGCCCAATCATCGAGAGCGCCGGCTACCGACTGGTCGCGGCCGGCACGCCCCAGGCGGAAGAGGCAGACGTGTTGATCGCGAGCGCGGATGCTGAAATGGCGGAGTCGCCAAGCGATCGGGTGCTCAAGATCCGCGCCGCGCTCGATCCGGCCAACGAGAATGACGACAGCATCTACCGTTATGACCGGGCGGGCCTGTTGAGCGCCCTCAGCAGTCGAACCGCGATGCGCAGGAAGGAAGGGAAATGACGGAGCTTCTCCTCATCATTTCGCTGGCAGGCCAGCGCGTCGCCATACCGGCCGCCGATGTCGAGGCGGTTGTCGAGATCGAGGGGCTGACGCCAATCCCGCGTGCTCCCGACCATGTCGCCGGCCTCGCCGCGCTTCGCAGCCGCGTTCTGACGGTGGTGGATTGCTCCGCCAGCATCGGGCTCGATCGATCGTCGGTCGATGGGCCGCGCGAGGCGATCGTCATCGAGACGGACGGGCATCCCTATGCGCTGCTCGTCGAGACCGTGGAGGACGTGATCGAATTTTCCGGCGAAATCCGCCCGGTGCGGACGTCGATCGCCCGCGGCTGGAGGCGCGTCGCCAAGGGCATGGTGCAGGCCGGCGACGACCTGTTGTTGTTGATCGAGACGCAGTCGCTGCTCACCGGCCCTGCCGCGCAAGCCGCGTGAGCGCCTTAACATAGTCATTACCAATTGCGGCTAGCCTGAAGATCGCGGCCGTTAGAGCGAGAGTGGGAATGAAGAACTGTCTTGTCGTCGATGATTCCAAGGTGATCCGCAAAGTCGCGCGTCACATCTTGGAGACGCTCAACTTCACCGTGGACGAAGCGGAGGACGGCCGCGAGGCCCTGAACCGCATCGAGGCGAGCGTGCCGGACGTCGTCCTGCTCGACTGGAACATGCCGGTGATGAGCGGCATGGAGTTCCTGCGCACCCTCCGCCAGCAGAAGCTGGGCAGCCAGCCCAAGGTCGTCTTCTGCACCACCGAGAATGATGCGGCGCACATCCGGGCCGCGATCGACGCCGGCGCCGACGAATATGTCATGAAGCCGTTCGACCGCGAGACGCTGGAGAGCAAGCTGCAGATCGTCGGGGTCGTGTGATACAACCCTTCGCGACGGTGCCGGCGCGCCCCGTCAGGATCGGCGAGGGCATGCGCCAGGAGCCGCCGATCCGGCTGATGATCGTCGATGATTCGCCGATCGCCCGCGCCGTGCTGTCGCGGATGCTCTCCGCCCACAAGGATTTCGAGATCGTCGCGCTTGCGGGCAATGCCGGCGAAGCGCTGGACGCATTGAAGAGCGTGCGGGTGGACATTGTCCTCCTCGACGTGGAGATGCCCGGAACGAGCGGGCTGCAGGCGCTTCCCGAAATATTGAAGCGCGGTCGCGGCGCCCGTGTGTTGATCGTTTCCTCTATCTGCGAGGATGGCGCCGAGGCGACGGTGAAGGCGCTGGCGCTCGGCGCCGCCGACACCCTTCCCAAGCCCGGCACCGGCACTTTTGCCGGACGATTCTCGGAAGTGCTGGCCGAGCGACTGCGCCGAATCGGCCGGGTCAGCGCCGGCCAGGCCGCCGGGGCAGGGGCGTCGGCCGCCGATCTTCCGGAAGTGACGCTTCGGGCAATGCCCGATACCAGCCTCGGCTGCCTCGCGCTCGGCGCCTCGACGGGCGGTCTCCATGCCCTCGGCGAATTCCTGAAGTCGCTGCCATCGAAGCTCGGCGGCCCGATCCTCGTCACCCAGCATCTGCCCGACGTGTTCATGCCCTTCTTCGCCCGCCAGATCGCGGCGGCGGCGGGGCGGGAGGCGCGGGTCGTCGACGAAGGCATGCGGTTGGAGCCGGAGCAGATCTTCATCGCCCGCGGCGACGCGCATCTGTGCCTGGCTCGCGAGGGCAGGAGCGTCCACGTGACCCTCAGCCGCGATCCGGCAAGCTCCGGCTGCCTTCCTTCCGTCGACAGCATGTTCTGGTCGGTGGGTGAAGTTTATGGCCGGCACGGGCTCGGCGTCGTGTTCAGCGGCATGGGCCGCGACGGCCTGGTCGGCAGCGCCCGGCTCGTCGACAGCGGCGGCGCGGTGCTCGTCCAGAATCAGGAGACCTCGGCCGTGTGGGGCATGCCCCGCGCCGTTGCCGAAGCCGGGCTGGCTTCGGCCGTGCTGTCTCCCGCCGATCTTGCCCGCAGAGTTGCCGCCAGAGCCCAGGGGGTCCCGTGGAAGTAAGCGACGCCTCAAGCCGTATCCTTGCCGGCCTGCTCGAAACGCGCACGGGCCAGCAGCTGACGATCAGCCGCCGCTGGCGCATCGAGACGGCGCTGAAATCGATCCTGCGCGAGCGCGGTATCGGCACGCTCGATCAGCTGATCGCCACCCTCGTCACCGGCCGCGAGCCGGGCCTCGCGGATGAGGTGGTGGAAGCGCTTCTCAATAACGAAACCTATTTCTACCGCGACCGGTCGCCGTTCGATCTGCTCTTGAACGGGGCGCTGAGGCGCCTGGAGCGGATGCGCGCGGCGGAGAAGAAGCTCAGCATCTGGTGCGCCGGTTGCTCGACGGGTCAGGAAGTCTATTCCCTCGCCATGGCGTTCGCGGAGGACAAGGTCCGCTGGCGGGACTGGACGATCGACATCGTCGGCACGGACGTTTCGCGCTCGGCGATCGAGCGCGCCCGCTCGGGCCTCTATTCCCAATTCGAAGTGCAGCGTGGCCTCCCCGTGCTGCAGATGATTCGCTGGTTCGACGAGGAGGAAGGGCAGCAGTGGCGAATCATGCCGCAGATCCGTGATTCCGTGCGCTTCCAGCATCACAGTCTGGTCGAACCGCCGCCGAGGCCGGGCCGGTTCGACGTCATCCTGTGCCGCAATGTTCTTCTCTATTTCTCGGCCGAGAGGCGGCGGACGGTGTTCGACAAGCTGGCCGCGGCCAGCGCACCGGACGCCATATTGATGCTCGGCGCCGGCGAGACCGTGATCGGGCAGACGGAGGCATTCGTTTCCGATCCGAGCCACCGCGGCCTTTATATGCGCCGCGAGGAAGTACCCGCCGTCGAACCCCGGCGTGTCGCCAACGGTTGAGGCCGGAGGCTCTTGACGAGCGCGCGATTTTCGAGCGCAAGTGTGGCCATGAGCGCCATCATCGACTGTCCTTCGCCCAATTTCGATGAGCGCGACGTGCCCATCAGCATGCTGGTGCTGCATTATACCGGCATGGTCGACGCCGCTTCGGCCATCGAACGGCTCCGTGACCCGGAGGCCAAGGTTTCCTGTCACTATCTGGTGGCGGAGGACGGGCAGGTGCTGCGGATGGTCGACGAGGAGAAGCGCGCCTGGCACGCGGGCCGCTCGCATTGGCGTGGGGTGAGGGACGTCAATTCCGCCAGCATCGGCATCGAGATCGTCAATCCGGGGCACGAGTTCGGCTATCAGCCTTTCCCCGAGGAGCAGATGGACGCGCTCGTGCCGCTCGTCGCCGACATCGTCCGCCGCCATGGAATCCCGAAGGCCAATGTGGTCGGTCATTCCGACATCGCGCCGGCGCGCAAGCAGGACCCGGGCGAGCTGTTCGAATGGAACCGCCTGGCCAAGCTCGGGCTTGCCGTCCGCCGGCCGACCCGCAATCTCCTCGACCCTAACTGGACCGATGGAGGCTTCCTCCTGGCCCTCGAGCGATTCGGCTACGACGTTCGCGATCCCCAAGCGGCGGTGGTTGCCTTCCAGCGCCGCTTCCGACCGGAGCAGGTCGATGGCGTCATCGACGGCGAGACCCGTGCCATCCTCCTGGGCTTGCTGCTCGGCAATGGCTGAGCTTCGCCTTGGAGAATGGCGGCGCAATCGCTACATGGAGCACGCCAGAGGGTCGGGCGGCCGCGGCTCGCGCTAGCGAGGCGAGGAAAGTCCGGGCTCCACGGAACGACGGTGCCGGGTAATGCCCGGCGGGGGTGACCCCAGGGACAGTGCAACAGAAAGCAAACCGCCGGTCTTCGGGCCGGCAAGGTCGAAAGGGTGCGGTAAGAGCGCACCGCGCCTCCGGCAACGGAAGGCGGCACGGTAAACCCCACCGGGAGCAAGACCGAATAGGGGCGGCATATGGGCCATGTTCCGGCTCGTCGCCCGGGTTGGTTGCTGGAGGGGCGGAGCGATCCGCCTCCTAGAGGAATGGTCGCACAGGCGGAGTGATCCGCTGGACAGAACCCGGCTTACAGACCCTCTGGCGCTTAAGGCCCGCACATCGCGCGCCACCTTCAGCCTTTCTTGAAGGGCGTCATCTCCTCCAGCGCGCGGATTTCGTGCGCCACGGCTGCGCGCTCGTGGCTCAGATATTCGGCGACCGCTTTGCGAAGTCCGGAATGGGCGAGATAATGGGCCGAGAAGGTCGGCACCGGGCGATAGCCGCGGCTGAGCTTGTGCCCGCCCTGGGCGCCCGCCTCGACCCGCTTCAGCCCGCGCGCGATCGCCGCTTCGATCGCCTGATAGTAGCAGATCTCGAAATGGAGGTTCGGCACCTCCTCGATCGTCCCCCAGTAGCGGCCGTAGAGAGCGTCGGCGCCGACGAGGTTGAGCGCGCCGGCGATCGGCTTCCCGTCCCGAATCGCAAGGATCAGCAACAGCCGGTCCGCCATCTTCTGTCCGAGGAGCGAGAAGAAGGAGCGGGTGAGATAGGGCCGGCCCCATTTGCGGGCGCCCGTGTCCTGATAGAAGGTCCAGAAGGCATCCCAGTGCCGCTCGGCTATGGCCCCTCCCGTGACATGCTCCACCGTCAGGCCTTCGAGGGCGGCGATGCGTTCCTTGCGGATCGCCTTGCGCTTGCGCGAGGAGAGGGTGGCGAGAAAATCGTCGAAGCATCCATACCGGTCATTGTGCCAGTGGAATTGGCTGTCGACGCGGATCAGCCAGCCGGCGCGTTCGAACAAGGGCGCTTCGCTCGGCGCGATGAAGGTGGCGTGGGCGGAGGAGAGGCCGTTCTGCCGCACCAGCTCCTCGGCCGCTGCGATGAGCCCGGGAGCGAGACTGGGCTCGTCTGTCAGCAGCCGCCGGCCCGGCACCGGCGTGAAGGGCACGGCGATCTGGAGCTTGGGATAGTAGCGTCCGCCCGCGCGCTCGAACGCGTCGGCCCAGGCGTGGTCGAACACATATTCGCCCTGGCTGTGGCTCTTGGCATAGGCCGGCATCACCGCCGCGAGCCGCCCATCCGCGCCGTCGATCGCAATCGGAACGGGTTGCCAGCCGGCCGCCGCCGTGGCGCTCCCGGATTCCTCCAAGGCAGAGAGAAACGCATGGGTCGTGAAGGGATTGTCCGGGCCGGCGCAACGATCCCACTCGACCGGATCGAAGGCGGCCACGCCCTCGCCGACGCGCGCCGCTATCTGGCGGGCAGTCACCTGAGCTCCGGCAGCTCGTGAATGATCTGATCGGCGTGCCGCGCGGCCCGCGCGCGATCCTCCGCCGTACGGACGGTCCAGGTCAGCACGGGGCGGTGCGCCCCGGCGGCGAAGCGGGAGGGAAGGTCGCGTATGTCATAAGCCAGAAAATGGGGTCGCGAGCGCCAGAATGCGAGGCGGCGTTCGACCTCGCCCCTCGGCCCACGCTTCTCCCGTTCAGTCACGACCAAGCCGCGAAGCATGTGCGGCGCATGGACCGAGAACCAGCGGCCGACCTCGGGGTTGAAGGACATGACGCCCACGGGCCCGTCGTAGCCGTGCAATGCATCCCGCACGGAACGGCAGAGTGGCCCGACAATACGGCTGGGCGCCTTCATTTCGATCAGGAGGGGCACGCGACCGCCGATCAGCGCCAGAGTCTCGGCGAGATCGGGGATGGTCTCGGCGGTGCCGCGCAACCTTACTTCGCGCAAATCCGCCAGGCTGCGGAGGGCTACCTTGCCGGAAGCGGTGGTGAGGCGATCCAGCGCATAGTCGTGGAAAACGACGGCCTCGCCGTCCCGGCTCGCCTGGACGTCCAGCTCGATGCCCTGGCCTCTGGCGATGGCTGCCTCGAAGGCGGCCCGGCTGTTCTCGACACGCCCGCTCCCATGCAACCCGCGATGGGCGATGGGCTGGGCGATCAGCCGGGCGAGCGCGGGATCAGCCGGCCTTGACCGCGACAATGGCATCGATCTCGACGGCGGCGCCCAAGGGCAGCACCGGCACGCCGACGGCGCTGCGGGCATGGCGACCCGCCTCGCCGAAGACTTGCTCCATCAGCTCGGAGGCGCCGTTGGCGACCTTGGGCTGATCGGTGAAGGCGCCGGCGCTGTTGACGAACACGCCGAGCTTTACGACCCGCTCGACTCGGTCGAGGCTGCCCAACGCCTTCTTCATCTGGGCGATCAGCATCACGCCGCAGGCCCGCGCCGCCTTCTGGCCATAGTCGACGTCCCGATCCTCGCCGAGACGGCCGGTCATCAGCTGCCCGTCGTCGAACGGGAGCTGGCCCGAAATGTGAAGCAGCCCGCCCACTTCCACGGCCGGCACATAGGCGGCGACGGGGGCGGCGGGCTCGGGAAGGGTGATCCCCTGGGCGGCGATGCGGTCTGCGATGCTGTCGGTCATGACAAGTCCGTAAGCACCGCCGGATGCGCCGGGTCAAGCCTTGGCCGGGCCTTCATCGAAGCGTTGCAGGATCCAGCCGCGCGCCTCCTCCCATTCGTCGATGCGGGCGTGGGCATGCGGCGCAGGGGGCATGTGGACCGCCGATCTCGGCTCCGCGATCATGTGCAGCCGCCACACGTCCGGCGCGTGCTTCGCCACCGATTGATGATGGACGGCGAGGTCGTCGACGAAGACCGCGACGCTGGGTCGCATCTCGGCAATCAGCTCCCGCACCGGCCGGCCCTTGCCGCCTCGATTGCAGAGCACCCGGTGGCGGATGTCGAAGGCCTCGAGCTGCTCGACGCGGCTCGTATGATATTCGTCGCCAAGATTGGTGAGGATGACGATGTCGGCAACCTCGCCGATCGTGCCCAGCGCCTCGATGGCGCCGGGAACGACATTCTGGCGGTGCATCTCGCTGTCGAAGAAGCCGTCGAGCAGCGGCCACACACGCTCTTCCGCGACGGGCAGGCCGGTTTCCCTTTCCCGCACCGCGTCCCGGAAGCTGGTCGCGTCGAGCGCAAGATCGAACCCATGCGCCTCGCCGATCCAGTCGGAGAAATGGCGGAGCATATGAAGGAGCACTTCGTCGCAGTCGCTGATGAGGAGAGGGCGGCTCATGACTCCAGCACCCTTCGCGCCTCTATGAGCTCGGCGGGCTCGACCTGAAGCGCCTGTGCGCAGGCAAGCAGGTCCGGCTCATGCGCTTCCAGGAACCCCACCGTCGCCGCCAGCACGGCGGGATCGCCCACGCGCGACCGTAAATCATCCGGGGACAGCCCCGTGAGCGCCAGCAGTCGCTGCGCCCGCCCGTCGTCCGCAAGGGTCCAGCCAAGCGCGGAAAGGGCGATGGCCGCCGCCTTATCCATATTTGTTTCCTGAATCTTCATCGCCTAAGGGTGTTGTGAGGGCTTCCTAGAGGCGAGCGCGTGCCGAAGAAAATACTCGTTGTCGAGGATAACGAACTCAATCTGAAGCTCTTCTGCGATCTGCTCCGGGCCCATGGCTATGAAGCGGAGCCGGTGAGGGACGGCCGCGACGCCATGGAGAAGGCCCGCGAATTCGGGCCGGAGCTCATCATCATGGATATCCAGATGCCGCATATCAGCGGGCTGGAGCTGATCGAGCAGCTCAAGGCCGACGAGGAACTCAAGAGCGTGCCGATCATGGCCGTCACCGCCTATGCGGCCAAGGGCGACGAGGAGCGGATTCGCGACGCCGGCGCGGAGGGCTATGAGGCGAAGCCCATCTCGGTCGTGCGGTTCGTCCAGGCGGTGGGAGCGCTATTGGCGCGGCGGGAAGACGAGGACTCCGAATTCGGGACCTGAACGTCGGGCCGGCGAGGGCCGGCATCTCGACGAGACGACGCGGCCCTTATGCACGAGATCCCGGCTTACGCCGGGATGACGCATTTTATTTGATCTTGGCTTCCTTGAACTCGACGTGCTTGCGCGCGACGGGATCATATTTGCGGAAGGTCATCTTCTCGGTGATGTTCCGCGGATTCTTCTTGGTCACGTAGAAAAAGCCGGTGTCGGCGGAGCTGACGAGCTTGATCTTGACGGTTGCTGGCTTGGCCATGGCAGCCTCTTTAAAAACGGGTCTGACGAAACGGGTGTCGCGAAAAATAAAAGCGGCGTCGCCGCCGCCTTGCTGCGCGGCCGGGCTCTGCCGCGATCCGGGCCTTCTGTCAAGGGCAGCGGCTGCTTAACCGGCCTGTAACTCTACTCGGGCATGATGCCGGCATCGGGAACGGCAGGAGGTTCGACCATGCGTGCCGAACATGATGCGACGATGCTGGTCAGGGCCGAGCTTTGCGAGCGGTTGGAAAGCCTCCAGCGCCTGTCGCGCCGCCGCCCGAAACATAATCTCCTGGAATCGATCCAGTCGATCCGCCGCCTTGCGGCTGCTTATGGCCTGATTCCGGTCGTCCATCTCGCCGAGGCCATGGAACGCGCCGCTACTGAAGAAGGCCCCCGCCGTTGCGCGACGGCTCTCTATCTCGACCGTCTTCATGACGCGATCGGCTGCGAGCGCAATGACGATGCGGTGAGCCAGGCGATGATTGCGTCGGTATCGGTGCGCCTCGGCGCCTGACCGAGCGCGATGGACGTCCTACTTGCCACCTTCCTGGCCGCCGCCCTGGCCGAAACCGGAGACAAGACGCAGCTTCTGGTGATGGCGCTCGCCGCCCGATACGGTCGGACGGGTCCGATCCTGCTCGGCCTGGCCCTGGCGGCTCTGGCGGGGAGCCTCGCCGCCGCCTTCGCCGGGGCCTGGCTCCACGACCTCGTCACGCCCCGGGCGACGGCCTTGCTGGTTGCGCTCGCCCTGGCCTTTGCCGGCGTCAGCGGCCTCATCGGCGGGCAGCGGCCGGAGGTCGGGTTTCACTGGAAGACGGGCGCCTTGATCACCGCCGCCGCCAGCATCTTCATCGTAGAGCTTGGCGACAAGACGCAGCTCCTGACCGCTGCGTTGGCCGCCCAGTTCGACAGCCTCTTTTTCGCCGCCGCCGGCGCGACCGCGGGGATGGTGGCCGCGAACGTCCCTGCCGCGCTTCTCGCCGACCGGCTGGCCACGGCGCCGCTGCGACAGGCCCGCGTCGGCATAGCCGTGCTGTTCCTGGTGGCGAGCTTCGTTGTAGCCGTGATTAGCCTCGAGCTGATCTAGTCACTCGATCAGTGACAGTCCAGTTATTGATGGAGCAAATTAGTTCCTTCTTCGTTATAGAAGTAGTCAATCAAAGGAGGAGCTAATGGTCGCGACCCCGGCCGAATTGAAGACCCCGTCTGATCTGGAACGCAATGCGATCGGCACCGTCGCCGAGGCGCTCAACGCGATCCTGGCGGACAGCTATGCGCTCTACATCAAGAGCAAGAATTTCCACTGGCACGTCTCGGGCCCGCATTTCAGAGACTATCATCTGATGCTCGACGAGCAGGCCGCGCAGATCCTCGCCACCACCGATGCCATCGCTGAGCGCGTGCGCAAGATCGGATCGACGACGTTGCGCTCGATCGGCCATATCGCTCGCCTGAAGCGTATCGAAGACAATGACGCGGAGTTCGTCAGCGCCCCGGACATGCTGGCCGAGCTCCACCGCGACAATCTCGCGCTCGTCGAATCGCTACGCGAGGCCAAGGAAATCGTCGACAAGGCCGGGGACAACGGCACCTCGGGCATACTCGACGACTGGACGGACGAGGCGGAGGAGCGCGCCTGGTTCCTGTTCGCGACCGGCCAACGAGGCTGAAACCGGCCTTGCGCCTGCTTGGCCTTTAGGGAATCACTCCTGCAAAGCTCCCGCGTCGGGAGCGCCTCATACAGGAAGACCTCCCCATTGTCTGACGTAACGACCGCGCTCGACCGGGCTCTCCACCATCATCAGCGCGGCGATTTCGCGCAGGCGCGCGTCGACGGCGAAGCGGCGCTGGCCGATCGACCCGACGACGCCGCCCTCCTGCGGCTCCTGGGCGACAGTTGCTGCCGAAGCGGCGACCTCGGCAAGGGCGTGGAGTATCTTCGCCGGGCGCACGAGATCGCACCCGGCGACACTCGGATTCGCTTCGATCTTGCAAGCGCGTTGGTCGCGACGGGCGACCTGATGGCGGCCGAGGCGATTCTCGGAGTCGACCGCGCCCAGAGCCACGATGCGGATCTGCTGCGCCTTCGGGGATATATTCTGCAGGCCCAGGGCCGTCATGCCGAGGCGATCGACGCCTATGGCGACGCGGTGGCGCTCTATCCCGACGACTGGGAGACCTGGAACAATCTCGGCAATACCCTGCGCGCGGCAGGGGATCGCGAGACGGCCGTGGACGCCTTGACGCGCGCGGCGCGATTGCGGCCCGACATGGCGACCGTCCAGCTCAACCTCGGGGCCGCCCTCGTCGAGGCCGGCCGCCTCAAGGAAAGCGTCGGCGCCTACGAAGCCGCGGCCCGGCTCGCCCCGGATCATGCCGCGATCCAGTTCGAACTTGGCCGCCTGCTGAGGCACCTGGGACGCGATGCGGACGCCCTCGCTCCCCTGGCCCGCGCCGCCGAACTGGCGCCGGCTCACCTCGAGGCGCAACTTGAATGGGCCAGAACCCTGGTCAGCCTGGTGCGATTCGACGAGGCGGAAGCGGCCTATCTGCGTACGATCGAGACCCATCCCCAAGCCGTCGCCGCCTATCTGGAGCTTGGAATCGTGCTCGAGCGCGGCAACCGGCTAGACGCGCTCGCCGAGCTGCTCCGTCAAGCGGATGCCGAGGGCGTCACGTCCGAGGCGCTCACCTATCTGCGCGCCGTGGCGTTGCGGCGCGAAGGCAAGCTCGAGGAGGCGCTAGCCCTCGCCAAGACGGTGCCCGAGGGTGTCGAGCCCGTACGGCGGGCGCGCCTCATCGGCCGCCTCGCCGATGCCCTCGACGACACCGAGACCGCCTTCGCGGCCTTCGAGGAAATGAATCGGCTGACCTTGCGCGCCCATCCGGACGCTCGCCTGCGCGCCGCACAATATCGGCGGCAGGTTGCCTCGATCGCGGATCTGGTCAACGAGCGCTGGTACGCCAGCTGGCGCGCGGCCGAGCCGAGCCGGTCTCGCCCAGCCCCCGTCTTTCTCGTCGGTTTTCCTCGTTCCGGAACGACGCTGCTCGACACGCTGCTGATGGGGCACCCCGACGTCAGGGTGCTCGAGGAAGTGCCGCTGCTGGAGCAAGTGAAGACCGCTATGGGCGATTTCTCGCGCCTGCCAAGCCTTGAGACCGCCGCTGTCGATCGGTTGAGGGCGCTCTACTTCTCCGAACTCGACAAGCATGTTCCGGCAGGCGACGGCCTCGTCGTCGACAAGCTTCCGCTCAACCTCGTCGGCGCGCCGCTTATCCATCGGATATTCCCCGACGCCCGTTTCATATTCGCCCAGCGCCACCCGTGCGACGCGGTGTTGAGCTGCTTCATGCAGGATTTCCAGGTCAACGAGGCGATGGCGAGCTTCCTCGATCTCGGCGACGCTGCCGGTCTGTACGACGGCGTGATGGGCTTGTGGGGTAGGTGCACCCGTGTCTTCCCCCTCAGCGTCCACACTGTGCGCTACGAGCGGATCGTCGAGAAGGTGGAGCCCGAGATGCGCTCCCTGCTGACCTTTCTCGATCTGCCCTGGGATGACCGGATCCTGGATCACCAGGAGACCGCGGCGGGGCGGGGCCGGATCCTCGCGCCGAGCTACGACCAGGTGACGGAAGGCATCTACTCCGGCGCCAGCGGGCGCTGGGAGCGGTATCGTCACTCGATTGAGGGCATCTTGCCGGTGCTGCAGCCTTGGGCCGAGTCGATGGGCTATCGCATCTAACGAGCGCGGGCGACGGCGTCGCGGCTAGAAGATCAGGCTCAGCAATCCGCTGACGACCAGGAGGCCGATGATGGCCAGGATAATGACAATGCAGCCGATGGCTCTCAGCATCAGGCTCTCCTTCGTGCTGCTGGCTAAACACAGCTGAACCGTCGGCGTTCCGGCGCTGACGGGGTTGCACCCGGCGCTCGCGTCTGTTCGTTACGCCAGCGATGCGTGAATTCTCCCAGCTTCTAGATGGGCTCGTCTACACCCGCTCGCGCAACGCCAAGCTGAAGCTGATCGGCGATTATCTGAGACGGGTGCCGGACCCGGACCGCGGCTATGCGCTGGCCGCGCTCACCGGCGAGCTGGACCTGCCGGCGGTCAAGCCGGCGGTCGTTCGCGCCATCGCGGAGGAACGGGTCGATCCGGTGCTCCTTCATATGAGCCGCGACTATGTCGGCGACATGGCCGAGACGCTGTCGCTGCTCTGGCCGAAAGCGATCGACCAGCCCGCCGACCTGGACGACGGCACGCTACGCCTCGCCAATGTCGTCGAGCGGCTGGCGGGCCTGGGACGAGCGGAAGCGCCGGGCGCGCTCGCCCGCATGCTCGATCATCTCGATGCCAGCGGTCGCTATGCGCTGCTGAAGCTTGCCACCGGTGCCTTGCGCATCGGTGTTTCGGCACGCTTGGCCAAGCTCGCGCTCGCGCAGGCTTTCGACCTCGACGTCGATGCCGTGGAGGAGGTGTGGCACGGGATCGGCCCGCCCTATCTGCCGCTGTTCGCCTGGGCGGAGGGCAGGGGAGCCCAACCGACGGTAGAGAATGTCCCGGTGTTCCGCCCCTTCATGCTCGCCCATCCGTTGGAGGGCATCCGGTTGTCGGTGGACGAGTACGCCGCGGAATGGAAATGGGACGGCATTCGCGTCCAGATCGTTCGGGCGGGCGGCGAGACCCGCCTCTACAGCCGCGCCGGCGACGACATCACCGGGAGCTTTCCGGACGTTGCCGGCGCGTTCGACCGCGACGGCGCCGTCGACGGGGAACTGCTCGTCAAGGGCGAGGCGCAGGGCGCCGCCGCCCATGGCGGCGGGGCGGCGAGCTTCAACGCGCTCCAGCAGCGGCTGGGCCGCAAGGCCGTGTCGCAGAAGATGCTGAGCGACTATCCGGCCTTCGTCCGCCTCTACGATATTCTGATCGACGGCAGCGAGGACCTGCGGCCGCTGCCCTGGAGCGAGCGACGCGCACGGCTGGAGCATTTCGCGGCTACGCTGGATCCGGACCGATTCGACGTTTCCGCACTCATCGACGCTCCCTGCTTCGACGCGCTGGAGGCGATCCGGGGCGGCGCCCGCGACGCCGCCATCGAAGGCGTGATGCTGAAGCGCCGGGACAGCCCCTATATAGGCGGCCGGCGGGTCGGCCATTGGTACAAGTGGAAGCGCGATCCGCTCGTTGCCGACTGCGTGCTGATGTATGCCCAGCGCGGCAGCGGCAAGCGCTCGTCCTATTATTCCGACTACACGTTCGGCTGCTGGGCCGAGGACGGCGAGTTGCTTCCGGTCGGCAAGGCCTATTTCGGCTTCACCGACGAGGAACTGCTCTGGCTCGACCGCTTCGTCCGCAACAATACCGTCCAGCGCTTCGGCCCGGTGCGCGAGGTCGAGAAGAGCCTCGTTCTCGAGATCGCCTTCGATTCGATCCACGTCAGCCGGCGCCACAAATCGGGGCTCGCCATGCGCTTCCCGAGGATCAGCCGCATCCGCACCGACAAGCCCGCGGCAGAGGCGGATCGGCTCGAGGCTTTGCGGCGAATGGTTACCGACACGACATGAGTTGCGGAAAGATAGGCAGCGCGAACGGTTGGACAGACTCCGCGACGGCACCTGCCCGTCGCCAAGGAGGTGTCATGCTTAAAAGAACAACGGCCGCCCTGGCTTCCCTCTCTCTCGTCATGGCGACGGCGCCGGCGCTTGCCCAGTCCGTGCCGCAGCCGGCGACGGAAACCAGCCTCGGCTCCCAGGGAGAAAGCGCTCAGTTCGAGGGCGGCAACATCCTCGGCTATGCGCTGCTCGCCGCTTTCGGTGTCGCCAGCGTCTGGGCGCTGATCGAGATCATCGACGACGATGACGGCGACGACATCCCCGTCAGCCCCTAACCCGCGCGCAAACGAACCTCCCGCGCTCCGGGGAGCCCCGCGGGAGGTCTCGGCGCAACTTGCCTCTCCTCATCGCCCACGCCCGTCTTGCGAAAGACGCAGGCCACGCCATCTTCGCGATCAGCGACCCATTGCATCGCCGCATCGGCCATGCTAGCGGGCACGCCGCGCCGGGAACCGATCGCTCCCGAAGCGCATTGCCTTCAGGCATGGACGCATAGCTCAGTTGGTAGAGCAGCTGACTCTTAATCAGCGGGTCCTAGGTTCGAGCCCTAGTGCGTCCACCATTCTTTTCAGTCTCTTAGTGGATGTTCGCGCGGCGCCATTCCGACACCGCGCGATCCGCCATTCCGACAAAGTTGTCAGGCCTAGAGGCGCTCGACTTCCATCGGAGCGCTGATAGCGCCAGTCCGTCATCCTCGAGACGCCGCAGGTAACGGCGGAAGCCTGCCGGCGCACGATCTCGGACGTTTTGAGCAGGCCTCCGCGGGCCGAGTATCAGCTCGTCGCTGCTCCTTCGTCATACCAACGCCTGGTGCGCTTCACGAACGCCACCACTGAGAGCATCACCGGCACTTCGACGAGTACGCCCACAACGGTTGCCAGCGCCGCCCCCGACTTGAGGCCGAACAGGCTGATCGCGGCGGCGACGGCGAGCTCAAAAAAATTGGAGGCGCCGATCAGCGCGGCCGGAGCGGCCACGCACCAGGCCACGCCGAATCGTCGACTGAGCCAGTAGGCCAGGCCGGCATTGAAGTAGACCTGGATCAGGATCGGCGCGGCGAGAAGGAGGATCACCAGCGGCTGGTCGAGGATCTGCTCCCCCTGATAACCGAACAACAGCACCAGCGTCGTCAGGAGGGCGATCAGCGAAATCGGTCCCACCCGTTTCAACAGCCGATCCAACGCCTGTTGCCCGCCGCTGCGGAGATGCGCCCTGCGGAGGGCCTGAGCGATGATGACCGGCACGACGATATAGAGCACAACCGACAGCAGCAGGGTCTCCCACGGCACCGTGATGGACGCCACGCCGAGGAGGAGTCCCACCAGCGGCGCGAAGGCGAACACCATGATGAGGTCGTTCAGCGCGACCTGGCTCAGCGTATAGTGCGGCTCGCCCTCGCAAAGGTTGGACCAGACGAACACCATCGCGGTGCACGGCGCAGCGGCGAGCAGGATCAGGCCGGCGATATAGCTCTCGATCTGGTCGGCCGGCAGTAGCGGCCGGAACAGCCATCCGATGAAGAAGGTCCCGAGCAGCGCCATCGAGAAGGGCTTCACGGCCCAGTTGATGAAGAGCGTGACTCCGACGCCCCGCATATGCTGCCGCACCTGCCCCAGCGCCGCGAAGTCGATCTTGAGGAGCATGGGGATGATCATTAGCCAGATGAGCACGGCCACCGGCAGGTTCACTCGTGCGACTTCGGCGGAGGCGATGACGGCGAACAGGTCCGGTATCGCTGCACCCAGAGCAATGCCCGCGACGATGCACAGCGCCACCCAGAGCGACAGATACCGCTCGAAGGGCGACATGGCCGGCCGGGTGGCCGCGACAGCTTCGGTGGCCATGGCTTATTCCTTGCGGGCGCCGACGCGGCGGCCGCTTTCATTCACCACCACCTCGCCGTCTTCCTTCACGAAGTCGGTCTGGAGCGGCCGGTCGAGGACCGACAGGACTTCCTCGGACGGGCGGCAGAGCTTCACGCCTTTAGGACCCACCACGATCGGGCGGTTGATCAGGATCGGGTGCTCCATCATCGCGTCGATGATCTGGTCGTCCGTGAGCGAGGCGTCGCCGAGGTTCAGCTCCGCATAGGGCGTGCCCTTTTGACGCAGGAGGTCGCGAGGGCTGATGCCCATCCGCTCGACCAGCGACACCAACTCGGCGCGCGTAGGCGGCTCCTTCAGATATTCGATGACGGTGGGCTCGATGCCGGCGCTGCGGATCATCCCCAGCGTGTTGCGGGACGTGCCGCAGGACGGGTTGTGATAGATGGTGACGCTCACAGACGGTTCCTCGCGAGATCCAGTTTCATGAAGGTGGCCGATGCCGGGCACAGGTCGCGGAATTCCCGCGTTGTCCGAATGGCGGGAGGCGCCTCCTGCCGGGCGACAGGCTCGAAACCGATCGCGGCGAAGAAGGCTTCGGCGGTCGTCGTCAGAAGCCAGAGCCGCTCGATGCCGCTCTCGCTTGCCTCGACGAGCAGGGTCTCGACCACTCTTCTCCCGAGACCTTTGCCGCGCGCACCCAAAGGCACGACGAGCGAACGCAAAAGAGCGTCGCCGCCGAAGACCTCCAGGCCGACGAAGCTGGCGTGCGGTCCGTCCGACCAATAGAAGAATCGCCCGGCCTCGCGCACGTCATCATAAGGGAGGCCGGCCGCGTCCAGCGCGGACTCGAGCCGCGCCAGATCGCTATCGTCGAGCCGCGTCAGCCGCAGCACGAAGCTTCGGCCGGACGATCCTGCTTCGGCTCGCAGCAGGCGTCGCTCTTCGGAAGGGCGGGAGCGCAGCAGGTCGCCTCCGCCGCATTGGCGGAGATGGCCGACAGGTCGACATTGTCGCCATAGACGGTCGCATCGCCATTGGTGAAGAAGGCCTCCCAGACGACGCCCTGCGGGTCGGCGATCCAGCTCTTCTCCGATTTGGCATAGCAGCAGGTGGTGGCGCCCTCTTCGAGCACCGGTCGGTCGGCGGCCTTGAGACGACCGTAGACGTCCTTCAGCTCGTCCTGGCTCTCGACCTGGATGCCGAGGTGCTCGATGCCCTTATGCGCATTGCCGGAGGAGATGGCGAAGTTGACCCTCGGATCCTCCAGCATCCACTTGGCATAATCCGGCTTCACGACCGACGGCTCGGCGCCGAACAGGGTCGAATAGAAGCCGATGGACTGGTCGAGGTCGTTCACCCCGACATGGACGTGCAGACGCTTCATGCGGATTTCCTTTTCTGGATGGGAGCGGCTTCGGCGCCGCAGGCGGCGTCCGGGGCACAGGCGGCACCGGCGCAGCAATTCTCGGTGAGATAGCCGAGCAGCGCGTTCATCGCGGCGTAGTCGGCGGTGTAGATGAGCGACCGGCTCTGCCGCTCCTGTTTGATCAGGCCCGCCCGGTTGAGCTGGGCGAGGTGGAACGACAGCGACGAGTTGGGGACGCCCAAAGCCTCGGCGATCGCGCCGGCCGGCATACCCTCGTCGCCGGCCTGCACCAGCAGGCGGAACACCGCCAGCCGGTGCTCCTGCGCCAACGCGCCCAGGGCGGTGACGACGGCGGCCGAGTCCATCAGCGGAGCCTCCCCCAGCGAGGATCATCGCGGCGGAGCATTTCCAGCGGGAGGTTCCCCACCTCCCGATGGCAGCACAGCCGAAGCTGCTGGGAGGTTATCGTCAACACGCGCTCGACAAATTGCCTGAAGCTCCTCGACATCGCTCACTCCATCATTTCGATGAACATGGAAATATTCGAGTCGTTGGCACTCGTCAATACACATTTCGACAATTACGGAAATGTCGAAATCCCACAACGAATGTCCGCTTGTAGGCAACCCAAGAAACAATCGTCAGTGAGCCGCTGCTGCTGCGCCGGATCGAGGTGCTGCGCGGCCCGGCGGCGCTGCTCTACGGCGGCGGCCACGGGGATGAAAAAGAGGACGACAATAGCCATGAGCATGAGGAGAATGGCGATGTCCTCGTGGAGGATCGGCAACGCCAGCTGCTCCGTTGAGTCCATCCGACTTGCCCAATCAGCCGTTACCCAGATGCATGTCGTCTCAGGAACTCGACTCATCCTGCTCGGAGGAGGCGGCGACAGGGAGGCTCCAGCCGCGTCGGACCGCGATCAGGCGAATCCCGAAGCAAAGGGCGGCGGCCGCGATGGCAGTGGGAATAACCGCCCAATCCAGCAGATGGCCGATGACGACCAACGACGACCCGGCCAGCGCGGCAATCGCATAGAGATCCCTTTGAAGCACCGCCGGGGTCCGAGCGACGAGCAGGTCACGCATGATCCCTCCGCCGATGCCCGTCACCATGCCGAGCAGCGCCGCCATCATCGGGTTGAGGCCGAAGGCGAGCGCTTTCTCGGCCCCGGCGACCGCGAAGAGCGCGAGGCCCGCGGCGTCGAAGACCAGGATCGCTTTGCGCAGGCGGGATATAGGCGAGTACCAGAAAAAGATCGCCACCCCCGCCCCCATGGCGACCGCGAAATAGCGCCAGTCGTTGATCGCCGCCGGAGGCAGGGCACCGATCAGCAGATCTCTCGTGATCCCGCCCGCGCTGGATGCGACGAAGGACAGCGCCAGCACGCCAAAGAAGTCGAGCCTGTTCCTGACCCCCAGCATCGCCCCGCTGATCGCAAAGACGAAAGTCCCGGCGAGATCGAGCACGAGCAGGAGGTCGCGGAGCAGTCTCTCGTCGAGAACGAGGGGGTTGAGGGGCGGTTGCATGGGTCAGCGCAGGCGGTAGTTCAGCCGAATTCCGACGCTGTCCATGCCTGGATTCTGCCGGCTGAGCAGCTGCGCGTGGCTCAGATGAACCCAACTCGCCTCGACGGCCATGCGAACGCTGATCTGGTAGCCGAGGCTAAGCTCGGGCTCGAACAGCACACGCGAGCCGAGATCGGTTCTCCGCCCGTCTTCTACGCCATCGTCGCTGCGCATATGAACGGCGATGCCGATGCCGGGCCGGAGGAACAGACGGCCCCCGATCCTCCAGCTGACCCCGGCCGCCGCATAATGGGTGTCGCCGCCGCTATGGAGAGAGCCGAACAGATAAGGGGAGGGGGCGCCGATGAAGCTCAAGGCCCCAATGCGCTCGCCGCGCCAGCCGAGTTGGAAGTCGGCGCCTCCCTCGCGGCCGCCGTGCGTCAGCGGGGAATCGATGTCGTGCGCCAGGACGCCGCCATAGACTTCCGCTGCCTGAGCCGGGCCGCTCGCCATCATCGCCATCCCGGCAAACAGGAACACCATCCGCATCGCGCTCTCCTCAGCGACTACCCTATGGCCCGAGCATCACATGATCCTGGTACCACCAATTTCGCATTGTCGTCGATCCGAATGCTCGCGCGCGCAGGTAACCGTGAGGTTCGGCAATAGCCCATGAAACCTGTCGTTCGTCACGCGCTGGCATTGAGGCGTGGCGCGGGCGCAAATCGCTCCTTATGCTCGGCCGGGATGCGGGGTTGTTCGATTGCCTAAGCGTTTGAAGCCTCTGGCGCGCCTGGCGGGCGATCAGCTTCGTGCGTCGTCGCCGCGCGACCATGCGGCGCTGTCCGCCTCGGCCGGCACCGGCAAGACGCATGTGCTGACCGCCCGGGTGCTGCGGCTGCTGCTTTCGGGCGTCGATCCGGCCTCCATCCTCTGCCTCACCTTCACCAAGGCCGGCGCCGCCGAGATGGCGCATCGCATCCACGAGCGGCTCGCTTATTGGGTGCGGCTGAAGGATGCGGCGCTCGCCGTCGAGTTGGCCGCGCTCGGCGAACCGGTCGGGCCCGAGATGCGCGAGCGGGCCCGCACCCTGTTCGCGCGCGTGCTCGACGCGCCGGGGGGCGGGCTGCGCATCCAGACCATCCACGCCTTCGCCCAGAGTCTGCTCGCCGCCTTTCCGTCGGAAGCAGGGCTCGTCCCCGGCTTCCGGCCGCTCGAAGGCCGGGAAGAGCAGTTGCTGGCCCGCCAGACCTTGGCCGACCTGCTCGTCCGCGCCGAGCGGGAAGGGGACCAGCCGCTGGTGCGCGACCTGCAGGCGCTCAGCCATCGCCTTGGCGAGGGCGGCGCCGAGGCCTTCCTGATGGAATGCGCGCGCGCGCCGGCCGCGATGGAGACGCTGGGCCCGCGCGAGGGAGTCGAGGCACGCCTTCGCCACGTCTTCGCTCTGCCCCTCGGCGACATAGACGAGGCCATCGCCACGGCCTGCGGCGACGACGTCTTTGACCGAAAAACGGTCGACGCGATTGCCGCCGCCAATCGTGCCTGGGGCACGTCGACCGGGCTCAACTGCTGCGACGTCATCTCCGGCTGGCTGTCCGGAGACGGGGCGGGGCGGGCCGCCGGTCTCGCCGATCTCGCCGCCATCGTAATCAAGAAGGACGGCGAGCCGCGATCGATCTCGGCGGGTCTCCTCAAGGCCGATCCCGATTATGCGGACCATGCCGCGCGGCTCGTCGAATGCTGCCGCGCGCTGCTCGCCATGCGCGCGGCGGCCGGGCTCGTCGCCCTGTTCGCCGCGGGCCTTCGGGCGGGCCAGACCTTCGCCCGCGCTTATGGAGAAGCGAAGCGCGCCCAGGGCGTGGTCGATTTCGACGATCTCATCCGGACGGCCGAGCGCCTGCTGCTCGAGCCCGGAATGGGCGACTGGGTGCGCTACAAGCTCGATCAGGCCACCGACCATATCCTCGTCGACGAAGCGCAGGATACAAATCACAGCCAGTGGAACATCGTTCGTGCGCTGGCGCTCGAATATTTCGCCGGCGAGGGGGCGCGGGGTGGCGGCGCGGACGAGCCCTCCGGCCACCGCACCATCTTCACCGTCGGCGACTATAAGCAGGCGATCTTCGGCTTCCAGGGCACCGACCCCGGTTCGTTCGAGATCGCCCGCGAATGGTTCGTCCGCCAGGCCTCTGCCATCGACCGCGACTTCCTCGACCTGTCGATGGATCGCAGCTTCCGCTCCTCGCCGCCTGTCCTGACGGTCGTCGACCGTTTCATCGCCGATCAGGGCCACGGGGCGCTGGGGCTGCCCCGCCGGCCCAACCCCCATGAAAGCCACCACGCGACCCGCCCCGGCTCGGTCATCCTGTGGCAGCCTTATTCCGACGAGATCGCCGAAGCTTCGGACGAAGCCGGGGAGGAGGGATGGGTCAGCGACACCGTCCGCCGCTACGCCGGGAAGCTCGCGAGGCAGATCCGCCACTGGCTCGATCACCCCTTCGAGCTCGGCGAGGCCGGCAACAAGCGCCCGGTTCGTCCGGAGGATATCCTCATCCTCGTCCGACGGCGCTCGACCCTGGTCTCGCTCATCGTCGCCCGCCTTCATGCGGAGGGCGTGCCGGTCGCCGGCGTCGACCGGCTGCTCCTGTCGGCCCCGCTCGCCGTTCAGGACCTGCTGGCCGCCGCCCGCTTCGCCGCCCAGCCCTTGGACGACCTCAATCTCGCCTCGCTGTTGGTATCGCCGCTGCTTGGCTGGAGTCAGGAGCAGTTGTTCGAGGTTGCGCACAAGCGCGAAGGATCGCTCTGGTCCGCGCTTCCCCAGGGCTGCGAAGCGCGTAAGCAGCTCGGCGAACTCCTCGCCATGGCGGACTATGCGACGCCGCATCAGTTCCTGGAGACGATTCTCTCCGGGGCAATGCAGGGCCGCCGCCGCCTGCTGGAGCGGCTCGGTCCGGAAGCTCGCGATCCGATCGAGGAGCTGCTTTCGCTCACCCTCGAATTCGAGACGACCAACATCCCCTCGCTCCAGCGCTTCCTCGATTGGTTCGCGAGGGGAGACGTCGAGATCGTCCGCGATCCCTCCGCACCTTTGGACGCGGTGCGGGTGATGACCGTCCATGGCTCGAAGGGGCTGCAGGCGCCGGTCGTCATCCTGGCGGACTCATGTGTCGATCCGAACCGGTCGCCGGGCAAGACGGCCGAGCTGACGTTGGAGGAGGGGCTGCCGCCACTGCCCGTCTTCCGGCCGCGCAAGGACGAGCTGACGGAGCCGCTGAAGAGCCAGATCGAGGCTCAGGATGCGCTGGATCGACAGGAGCATTGGCGCCTCCTCTATGTCGCCCTGACGCGCGCGGAGGAGCGGCTCTATGTGGGAGGAGCCTTGGGCCCGGCCGACCGCAACGGACCGCCCCAGGCGAGCTGGTACGCCGCGCTCCAGACCTCCTTCGATGGCCTTGGCTGCTTATGGGAAGACGAGCCCCACTGGGGCCGCGCCCGCCGCTTTGGGGACCCGGAGACACCGGCCCGGGCGGCTCCCACCCGTCGTCCTCCCGAGCGTGGCGCGGACGGGCCCGAGTGGCTTCATCGCCCGGCACCCGTCGAAGCCCGCCCGCCGCGACCGCTGGCGCCGTCATCACTGGGGGAGGACGATGTTCCCAATCCGCCTCCGACGCCGGAGATGCGGGCCGCCGCGGACCGGGGCAGGCTGCTTCACCAGCTTTTCGAGCGCCTGCCGGCGGTCGACCCGGGCGAGCGCGAGCCTGTGGCGGACAGCTGGCTGACCCGGTCCGCCGGCATCGCCGATTCGGCGCTGAGGAAGGCTCTGGTCGAGGACGCCTGCGCCATCATTTCCGATCCGCGCTTCGCGGACATTTTCGGCCAAGAAGCGCTGGCCGAGGCCCCGATCGCGGCTGTCACTCCCGATGGCTCGGTCGTCACCGGCACCGTCGACCGATTGCTCGTCAGCGACGGGCGCGTCCGCGTGATCGATTTCAAGACGGGGAGGATGGTGCCAGCGTCGTCCGCCGACATCCCCAAGCCGCATCTGCGCCAGATGGCTGCCTATGTCGCCGCGCTGGAGATCATCTTCCCCGGCCACGAGGTCGAGGCGGCCCTGCTCTATACCGCGGGGCCGAAGCTTCATCCGCTGCCCGCCGCCTTGCTCGACGCCTTCAGGCCCGACCCCGTGCTTACCCCCGGTTGAGCCGGCGCCATCGGTATCCTACATCCTTCTCAAAGCTTTCAGGAGATTATCATGGCCACCAAGACCGTCACCGACGCTTCCTTCCAGTCCGATGTGCTGGGCGCGTCCGAGCCCGTGCTCGTCGATTTCTGGGCGGAATGGTGCGGCCCGTGCCGGATGATCGCGCCGGCGCTGGAAGAGATCAGCAACGAGATGGACGGCAAGGTCACCGTCGCCAAATTGAACATCGACGAGAATCCCGACGCTCCCGCCAAATATGGCGTGCGCGGCATCCCGACGATGATCCTGTTCAAGAACGGCCAGCCCGCCGCCACCAAGGTCGGCGCCGCCCCGAAGGGCGCGCTGCAGAGCTGGCTCGAAGGGCAGCTTTAGGCACCGTCGTCATTGCGAGGAGCGTAGCGACGGGGCAATCCAGCGGGCGCAAGAGCTGGATTGCTTCGCTGCGCTCGCAATGACGAGATCGGTCTCGTCCGCTAGTGCGTCGGCTTGGTCCCTCCGAGCCCTCTCGTATCCCGCCTGAACTCTGCATGGCGCGGCAGTTCGTCGGCGGTCTCGAACCAGGCGACCTTGCTCGCGTAGAATATGTGAAAGCCGGGCTCCACCGTGTCCGGCTCGTCCAAGGTGGCGACGCTGAAGTCGATCGTCTCGGGCTGATGGTCCACCTGCATGGCGAAGGGCGTGCCGCATTCGCCGCAGAAGAGGCGGTGGCCGAAATCGCTCGACTTGAACCGTCTCACCTTGTCGGCGCCCGCGGTGAAGACGAGGTCGCCGGCCGGCACGCTGGCGAAGACCATGGCCGGCGCGCCTGACGTCAGGCGGCAGATGCGGCAATGGCACCATCCGGCGTCGAAGGGCGCGCTCTTCAGTTCGTAGCGCACCGCGCCGCACGCGCATCCGCCCTGTCGAGCCGCGTTCATGGCCCATCGCTATGCCTCGCGCGCGGGCCCGTCAATTGACTTGGAGGGAGGCGGACCCTACATCGCCGACGATATTTTTAGCGGGGGTCGGCGGCCTTTTGTCGCCTCGCGCGCCCACGCATTCTAACGACAGGAACGCCCATGTTTGGCGGATTTGCCAAAGCCATTTTCGGATCGTCGAACGACCGATACGTCCGCTCCCTCCAGAAGATCGTCGACCGCATCAACGGGTTCGAGCCTGCCATCTCGGCCATGACCGACGAGGAATTGCGGGGGCAGACCGCACTCTTTCGCCAGCGCCTCGCCGACGGGCAGCCGCTCGACGATATCCTTCCGGAGGCGTTCGCCACGGTGCGCGAGGCGGCCAAGCGGACGCTCGGGCAGCGCCATTATGACGTTCAGATGATCGGCGGCATCGTCCTCCATCGCGGCTCGATCGCCGAGATGCGGACGGGTGAAGGCAAGACGCTCGTCGCGACGCTCGCCACCTATCTGAACGCGCTCGAAGGCAAGGGCGTCCACGTCGTCACGGTCAACGACTATCTGGCCCGTCGCGACGCCGACTGGATGGGACAGGTCTACCGCTTCCTGGGGCTCACCGTCGGCGTCATCGTCCCCAACCTCACCGATCAGCAGCGCCGGGCGGCTTACGCGGCCGACATCACCTACGGCACCAACAACGAATTCGGCTTCGATTACCTCCGAGACAATATGAAATACGACCGCGCGCAGATGGTGCAGCGGCCGTTCAACTTCGCCATCGTCGACGAGGTGGACTCGATCCTGATCGACGAAGCGCGCACGCCGCTTATCATTTCGGGCCCGACCGACGACAAGTCTGAGCTCTACATGTCGGTCGACGCGATCGTGAAGCAGCTCGTCCCCGAAGATTACGAGGTGGATGAAAAGCAGAAGTCGGTCGTCCTGACCGAGGACGGGACCGAGAAGATCGAGCGTCTGTTCGAGAATGCGGGCGTTCTCGTCGGCAGCAACCTCTACGACTATGAGAACACCCAGGTCGTCCAGCACCTGAACCAGGCGCTGAAAGCCAACGTCATCTTCAAGCGCGACATCGACTATATCGTCAAGAACGACAAGGTCGTCATCATCGACGAGTTCACCGGTCGTATGATGGACGGTCGGCGCTGGTCGGACGGCCTTCACCAGGCGGTCGAGGCCAAGGAAGGCGTGAAGATCGAGCCGGAGAACCAGACGCTCGCCTCGATCACCTTCCAGAACTATTTCCGCATGTATCCGAAACTCTCGGGCATGACCGGCACGGCGCTCACCGAGGCGCCGGAATTCTACGACATCTACAAGATGAACGTCGTCACCATTCCGACCAACCTGCCGGTGCAGCGGATCGACGAGGACGACGAATTCTACAAGAACCAGAACGACAAGTTCGCCGCCATCGCCAAGGCGATCAAGGAGAAGCAGGAGAGCGGCCAGCCCGTGCTGGTCGGCACGGTCTCCATCGAGAAATCGGAGCTTCTGTCGGAGTTTCTCAAACGCGAAGGCGTTCGCCACGAGGTGCTGAACGCCCGCTATCACGAGCAGGAAGCGCATATCGTCGCCCAGGCCGGCGCGATGGGAGCGGTCACGATCGCCACCAACATGGCGGGCCGCGGGACGGACATCCAGCTCGGCGGCAATGTCGACTTCCGTATCGAGGACGAGCTTGCAGACGTTCCCGAGGGACCGGAGCGCGACGCGGCGATCGCCAAGATCAAGGAAGAGGTCGCCGTCCAGAAGCAGCGCGTGCTGGAGGCGGGCGGCCTGTTCGTCCTCGGCACCGAGCGGCACGAAAGCCGCCGCATCGACAACCAGCTGCGCGGCCGCTCGGGCCGCCAGGGCGATCCGGGCCTCAGCCGTTTCTACCTCAGCCTCGACGACGACCTGCTGCGCATCTTCGGGCCGCAGACCATGTTCGCGCGGCTGATGAACAAGAATCTGGAGGACGGCGAGGCGATCGTCAGTCCCTGGATCTCCAAGGCGATTGAGACCGCCCAGAAGAAGGTCGAGGCACGCAACTACGACATCCGCAAGCAGGTCGTCGAATATGACGACGTCATGAACGACCAGCGCAAGGTCATCTACGAGCAGCGCGCCGACATCATGGACGCCGACACCGTGGGCGACGTCGTGGAGGATATGCGCGTCGAGACGGTCAACGCCATCGTCGGCGAAGCCTGCCCGCCCAACTCCTATCCGGAGCAGTGGGATATCGAGCATCTCAAATCCCGCGTGGGCGAGATTTTCGGCCTGACCCTGCCGATCGACGATTGGCTGAAGGAAGAGTCGGTCGATCCGGAAATGCTGGTCGACCGCATCCGCGCCGCCACCGACGCGCAGATTGCCGACAAGACCGCGTCACTGGCGCCGGAAACCTACATCCAGATCGAAAAGAGCATCCTCCTCCAGTCGCTCGACCATCACTGGAAGGAGCATCTGGCGATGCTGGATGCGCTGCGGCAGGTGATTCACCTGCGCGCCTATGCCCAGAAGAAGCCGATCGACGAATATAAGCATGAGGCGTTCCAGCAGTTCGAGCGGATGCTGGGCGCGATCCGCGAGGACGTGACGCGGACGCTCGCTTTCGCGCAGTTCACCTTCCAGCAGCCGGACCTGCCGGAAATGCCGGACTTCGTGACCCAGCATATCGATCCGTTTACCGGCGAGGACGACAGCGCCGATCTCGACGCGGCCACGGGCAATGTCCTCTCCCGCCTGCCGCCGCTCCAGGTGCCGCGGCCGGAGATGCCCGACGGCGGCGGCGATACGGCCGTGGCCGAAATCGTCCCGCCCGCCAGCCGCAACGCTCCCTGCCCGTGCGGATCGGGCCGCAAATACAAGCACTGCCACGGCGCGCTGTAACCGGCGTCCACCTAACCGTCATTGCGAGCGGAGCGAAGCAATCCAGTCCACGCCGGACTGGATTGCTTCGTCGCTTCGCGCTTCGCAACGACGAGTTCGCGCGCCAGTTCAGGCGTGCTTGAACCCTTCCTTGTTCATCATCGCGGTGAGCTTGCTGTTCTCCTCGTCGGAGAGCTGTGAGCGGAAGGGCGGGAAGATCGTCTGTTCTTCCTCGCGCATATGCTCTTCGATCTCGGTGCGGAATTCCCGGACCTTCGCCATCCAGGCGGAGCTGTCGTTCGGCATCGTCTCCAGCTCGTAGAGATAGGCCTTCACCATGCCGTGGTCGGAGTTGAGATGGTCGGCCTGGCCGCCATGGCCCGCTTGCCGCAGCGCCGGGTAGATCACCATCTCCTCCTGAATGGCGTGCTTGCTGAGCGCGTATTTGAGCTTGCTGAGGAGATGGGAGCGCATCGTCGTCTGGCTGTCGTCCGTGCCTTCTATCTTGTCGAAGATGGCGAGCGCCATTTCGTGCTCCATCTTCAGCGCCTCGAACCAGTCGCCCGCAGTGACGTTGCCGAACTGCATGAACAGCTTGCGTCCGGCATTCGCCGCCAGCCCCACGGCGGCACCCGCCACCGCCGCGCCGACCAGCACGCCGGTATTGCCGTTGCCCCAGTTGAATGCGCTTTTGTGCGGCTTGCTTTCGCCGGTCGGTCTTGCTCGCGTCTTGGTCGCCATTGGCCTTCTCCTCCTGATCCAGGAAGATGGAATGGCTGGCGAGGCGGACCGGTTCCGGCGTTCGCCCCGAAGGGCGATCCACTCGGCGAAATTGGTGCGGCGAAAAGAGAAGTGGCTCCCCGGGACGGATTCGAACCATCGACCAACCGGTTAACAGCCGGTTGCTCTACCGCTGAGCTACCGGGGAGCAGCCCCTTCGGGCAGGCGGGCCTATAGCAGCCCCTTTTCGCGGCTGGCAAGCACCTCAAATCACTTTCAGACGGCGAACTGCTCCATCGAGATACGTTCGTCGAGCGCATGCTCGGGATCGAACAGCAAACTGAGGGCACGGCTGCGGTCGACGGTGACCTCGACGGTGGCGACTTCGCGCACCTCCATCTGGTCCGCGACCGCCGATACGGGGCGCTTTTCCGGATCGAGGATTCGGAAGGAAACCTTGAGGTCGTCGGGCAGGATCGCTCCGCGCCAGCGCCGGGGGCGGAACGGGCTGATCGGCGTCAGCGCCATCAATTTCGAGGCCAGCGGCAGGATCGGGCCGTAGGCGGAGAGATTATAGGCGGTGGAACCGGCCGGCGTCGCCACCAGCACGCCGTCGCAGACCAGCTCCGGCAGGACCACGCGCCCGTTCACCGACACTTCGATCCAGGCCGTCTGCCGCGTTTCGCGCAGCAGCGAGACCTCGTTGATGGCGGGGTTGGTGAGCGTCTCGCCCTTGACGGTCGTCGCCACCATTCTCAGCGGCGCGACCGAGAAGAGCTTGGCGTTGCCGACACGCTCGCGCAGCCGGTCGAGGCGCCACTCGTTCATCAGGAAGCCGACGGTGCCGCGATTCATCCCGAAGACCGGGCAGAGCTTCTCGCGGTGGAGCATCTCGTGCAGTGTCTGGAGCAGGAAGCCGTCGCCGCCGAGCGCGACGACCAAATCCGCCTCGGCCAGCGGCACGAACTCGTAGCGCTTGCGCAGCATGCGCTCCGCCGCCTGCGCTACCGGGGTCGGCGAGGCGACAAGCGCCATGGGCTGGTCGGCAAGATCCTGCATCGCCGTCCTTGCTACGGACCTTGCCGGCGCCGGGCAAGGCGATCGGTGTCCCAGAACGAGTCGCTCGGGGAAACGCGATTGGCGGAACGCCGGCGTGACGGTAGACAATGGAGGTGGGCGCCATCGCCAGGAAGGATGCGAAACACCATGACCGCTGGCGGACCGGCAGCCCTGTTCATCCTTTCGTTTCGTCACCGAGATGAGCTGACGAAATTGGCGGAGGGCGCAGGCTGGCATCCGATCGCCGCCCGTCGCCTCGCCAATGTCGAGCAGCGCTTCATCGGCTCCAGTGCGGCGGTCGCGGTTGTCGACGCCCGCGGCGCCTTGAGCGACGGGCAGGAGGCGGCGCGCAGGCTCGGCGATACCGTCGAGGCGAATGCCGGCGCGCTGCTGGTGCTGCTGTCGCGCAACGATGGTGCGGCGCTCGACCAATTTCATGCCGATGGCGCCACCCATTTCCTGATCAGTCCTTTCAGTGAGCAGCAGTTCGTCAAGGCGGTGCAGTTCGCCGCCCGCCATGCCGAGCGGGTCGGCGGCGGTTACCGGCGCCGCGCCGGCGACGACGGGCAGACGCGGCAGGAATCCTGGCGGTGGCAGGCCGGCTCGCCCACCGTCCAGCTCAGTCCGGCGCTGGCGCGTCAGGCCGGCCTCGGCGAGGATCCGGGACGACGCATCAGCCTGATGGAGCTGTTTCGCAAGCTGGACCCCGAGGGCCGCAAAGCCGCGCGCGGCGCGGTCGGCCGAGCCATGGAGACCGGGCGGTCCACCGCGTTCGCCCATCTCGATCGGCAAAGCGGAGCCCGTCTGGCGCACCATCTCCGCGTGGATCGGGACGCCGGCGAGATAGTCGGCCACACCGAGACGCTACATCCGCCGAGCGACGGCGCCTTTCAGTCGCGCGATCCGATCACCGGCCTGGGCGACGCGCACGCTGCCCGGGCCTGGATCGATGACCGGTTGATGCACGGCGTGGGATTGGTTGCGGTGCTGCTGGCGGTCAGCCGCTTCGATGCGATCAACGCCGCCTTCGGCCGGGCCACCGGCGACGCCGTTCTCCAGGCCGCCGGCCGCAGGATCGAGCGGCTGGCAGGCGGCGATGACCGGCCGCGCTTCGTGGCCCGCCTGGCCGGTGCGGAGTTCGCCGTGCTGCTCGCGGGATCGGCCGACCAGGCGCGGCTTTTCGCGGGCGCGCTGGTCGAATCGCTCGCCCGGCCTTTTCTGTCGGGCGATCATGTCGTCACGCTGGGCAGCCGGGTAGGCGTCGCGGCGTCGGTTTCGGGGGACGATGCGGCCGCACTGCTTCGCCGCGCCAGCGCCGCTCTCGCCGAGGCCAAAGGAGCCGAGACGGGCGCGATCCGCCTGTTCGAATCCGCTGGGAGCGGCGATGCCATCGACGACGAGCGGCTTGAGGTCGACCTTCGCCGCGCGCTGGACCAGGACGAGATCGATATCGTCTTCCAGCCCCAGCTGTCTGTCACCAGCGGCGAAATCGTCGGTGCCGAAGCGCTGGCGAGGTGGCGGCACCCGACCTTGGGACAATTGGGCGCGGCGACGCTCTTCAACGTCGCCGAGCGATCCGATTATCTCGTGCAGCTGTCGGACCATGTGCAGAAGAAGGCCGTTGAGCTTGCCGCCGCCTGGCCCGAGACGCTCTCCGGCCTTCGCCTCGCCGTCAACATCACCGCCGCCGACATCGTTCGCCCCGGCTTTGCGGCGCAGTTCGTCGCCATGGTGGGGGAGAGCGGCTTTGATCCCCACCGCCTCACCGTCGAGGTGACCGAGAGCGGGCTGATCGAGGATCTCAGCGCCGCCGCCACCTTGCTCGCCGGCCTTCGCGAAGGCGGCCTTCGCGTCGCCATTGACGATTTCGGCACGGGCTACTCCAGCCTCGCCTATCTGAAAGCGCTGCCGCTCGATTATCTCAAGATCGACAAGCGCCTGTCGCAGGACATAGCCGGATCGCCCCGCGACCGGATCGTGGTGCGCGGGGTGATCGACATGGCCCGATCGCTCGGCCTCGACGTGATCGCCGAAGGCGTCGAGACGGAGGAGCAGCTGGGCCTGCTCGCCGAGGAGGGCTGCACCCTCTACCAGGGCTATCTCTGCTCGCCCCCGGTAGCCCTCGACGAGCTTGCCGATATCGTGACGCGCCGGCGTCGGTGACTATCTGAGATGCGAGTCGAGGAACTTGAGATAGGCCTCTGAGGCGTCGATCCGGTTCTGCTTCCGCAAGAAACCGTGGCCCTCATCGGGGAACACCACATATTCCACCGGCACGTCGTTCGCCTTTACCGCAGCCACCAGCTCGTCGCTCTCCACCTGCAGCACGCGCGGGTCGTTCGCGCCCTGGATAACCAGCAACGGCTTTTGGATGTTCTTGGCGTGGAACAGCGGCGAGATCGCCCGGTGCCGCTCCGCGTCGGTCGCGGGATCGCCCATTTCGTCATAGAGCGCCTCGCGGAAGGCGCCCCACCAGGGCGGGATCGATTCGAGCGTCCGCACCCAGTTGGTCACGCCGAAGATGTCGATGCCGAGATCGAACGCCTGCGGCTCGAAGGCGAGGGCGGCGGCGACCATATAGCCGCCATAGGACCCGCCGATGATCCCGATGTCGTCGTTCGATACCCAATCGAGCGACTGGAGGAAGCCCTTGGAGGCGACGACGTCCTTCAGGTCGACGTCGCCATGCTTCTTGTCGTCCATATGGAAGAAGGTCTTGCCGTAGCCCGAGGAGCCGCGGTTGTTGATCGCGTAGACGGCATAGCCGTGGTTCACGAGATGCTGGATGGTCGCGCTGTAGCCCCGCCGGCTCTGCCCGCCCGGCCCGCCATGGACCCAGACGAGGGCCGGCACGGGGTTTGAAGCGCTGGCTTCCCTCGGCTTATAGAGAATGCCGGGGACTTCGAGGCCGTCATAGCTTTTGAATCGGGCGACGGTCGCTTCGACGAGCTGCTTCTCGTCGATCGCCGGATTGAGCGCCGTCGTCAGTCGTCGCGCCGTGCCTGTGGCCAGATCGGCGACGAAAATGTCCGCCGGCGACGTGTCCGACGCTACCGTGAAAGCGACCATCGTCTCGTCGCGATTGAAGCGCACGCCTCCGATGTCGCCGTCCGGAATGCCGGTGAGGGTCACGGCCTTGCCCTCGCGGTCCTGGATGGTGAGATCGGTCGACCCATCATTGTTGAGCGCGGAGACGCGGTAACGGCCCGACGGCGAGAAGGAGACGTACATGACGTCCCAGTCCGCCTCGATCGCCGGCGCCTTCTCCCCCGAAGCCAAGTCGTAGCGCCACGCCTGGTTCCACTCACCCGCTTCGTTGGTCGCGTAGACGAGCGAGCGGCTGTCCGGCGTGAAATCATAGACGCCGTAGCTGACATTGCCCTGGTGCTGCGTGATGTGCTTGGGCTCGGGCGACGTCGCCTTGAGGTCGACGAGATAGAGGTCGTTGTCGGCGCTCGTCCGTTCCTTCACCAGCGCCACATAGCGTCCATCGCGCGAGATGCCGCCGACGCTATAGCCTTCATTCTGGAAGACGAGGCGCCGCTCATAATCGTCCGCGTCATAGGCATAGATGTCGAACATCTCCGGGTTGCGCTCGTTGGTCGTGACCCAGAAGGTCTCGCCGTCCGCGCTCCAGCCGATGAAGTCCGCCTTCACCTTCTCCCCCGGCGTCAGATCGCGAACGCTGCCGTCGGCGGCGCGGACATAAACATGGTCGAGTTCGTTGCCGCCCTTGTCGGCGGTGAACAGCACCCGGTCGTCTGTGGGGAAATAGCTGGCGGCAAAGGTCGCATTGTCGGTCGAATGGCTGACAGCCGCCGGCTCTCCGCCCGCCACGGGAAGGGCATAGACATTGAAGACGCCGGAGGCGTCGCTGCTGATCAGGATCGACTTGCCGTCGGCGGAAAAGCCATAGCCGGCGGGCGAGGCCATGTTGAAGCTGGTGGTGTTGTAAAAGACCTCGGCCGAATAGCGGACCGGCTGGGCGGCGGTCTCCGCGAGGGACGGTGCGGCCCCGAGCGCCAGGCTGGTCGAAGCAAGCAGAATCGCGGGCGCCTTCAAATATCTCATCAAACCCTCCCCTGTGTATTAGTCCCCTATACCAGTGGAGTATCGCCCGCGCTAGCTCATTGTGAGCGCATCGATCGCGCCTTGCAGGATGTAGGCGGCGGCCATTTTGTCGACCAGCTCGGCGCGGCGGGCCCGGCTGGCGTCGGCGGCGAGGAGCGTGCGGGTCACGGCCTGGGTCGACCAGCGCTCGTCCCAGAGGAGGATGGGGAGTTCGAGCGGCTCGAGGTTGCGGGCGAAGGCGCGGATCGACTGGGTGCGCGGACTGTCGCTGCCGTCGAGGTTGAGCGGCAGGCCGACCACGATGCCCTTGACCGACTGTGCGACCATCAGCGCCTTCAATCGCTCCAGATCGGCCGAGAATTTGGTCCGCCGGAGGAGCTCGGCGGGCGTGGCGATCGTCCAGCCGGAGTCGCACAGGGCGATGCCGATCGTCTTCGTGCCCACGTCCAGGCCGATGAGGCGCCCGCCGCCCGGCAAAGCATCGCGAAAAGCCGAGGCGCTGGCGGTGATCATGGTCCCAGGAAGCTTTCCAGCCGCCGCTCGGCGTCGGCCCGGATGTTCGCCCAGAAGAGCGCATAATCATAAACATGATAGTTGTTGCCGGGCAGGACATAGTTGCCGAGGTCCGGCGCCTCCTCGCCGATCAGCAGGAAACCGCGCACGTCGCAGCGCGCCGGCACCGCGCCTTCCACCAGTTCCGCTTCGGTGAGATCGCCATTGGGGACAAGCGTGCCGAGATTTTCCGACGCGGGGGCATCGTCGGCTCTGACGCCGCTGATCGGATTGACGCACAGCATCGGCGAGCCGGCGCGGGGCGTCCCGTCCGGCGCGGCCGAGGCATCGTAAACGTCCGTCACCATCTTCGGGTCGGCGGGCTGGGCGAAGCTCTGCCAGCTGAGGATGCACCCCGAATCGTCCGCTTCCTCGCAGGCTGGAAGGCCGAGCTTTCCGAGGTCGGCGGTGGTCGAGATCGGCCAGCCCACCACATAGGCGGCCGCGATCCGCTGCTCGACGGGCGTGCCGGCAATCCGGTCTCTCAGCAATCGCATGAGATGGAGGCTGCCCTGGCTGTGGGCGGCGAGGATGATCGGCCGATCCTCGGGCGCCTGCTGGAGGAAGGCTTCGAAGGCCGCCAGCACGTCGCGATAGGCGAAGTCCAGCGCCCTTTCGGCGTCCGCCTTGGTGGTGAGAAACGCCCCGAAGGTCGCCTGGCGATATTTGGGCGCCCAGATCTCGGCGATATTGTTGAAGGCGCTGGCCTGGCTGCGGACGAACAGTTCGGCCCGCTCCTGCGATTCCTCATGATCCAGCGGCGCATTCCAATGGGTGCGATCGAGATAGGAGGTCGGGTGGATGAAGAAGAGCGAGGCCTTGGGCTCCCCGGTGGGGGTGAAGCCTTCCGGCGTCCAGGCGGAGGGATTGTTCGGAATGTCCGGCCGCGCGATCCACATCTCGACGTCGGCATAGGTCGGGCCCGGCTCCGGGGTCTCCTGCTCGACGAACTGGGCGGTCGGCACCAGCGCCGCCTTCATCAGATCCATCTGGAAAATGCGATAGGCGAGCGCCAGGACGAGCAGCAGCACCACCAGTCCCGCCACGATCCACAGGAAACGCCGCGCGAGCATCCATTGTCTCCAACCAAACAGCCGCGCTCCCAACAGCATGCGCGCCGATCTTGCAAGCCTCGCTTGATGCCCGCCCGCGCCGATGCTAGCGCCGCGACCTATGTCCGTCGACACCGCCACCGTCCGCCATATCGCAAGGCTCGCCCGCATCGCCGTGACCGACGGCGAGGCCGAGGCCTTGGTGCCCGAGCTCAACAACATCCTCGGCTGGATCGAGCAATTGCAGGAGGTCGACGTCACCGGCGTCGAGCCGATGACCGCCGTCATCGCCAACCACCTGCGTCTGCGCGACGACATCGTCACCGATGGCGACAAGCGCGATGCCGTCCTGGCCAATGCGCCGGTGACAGAGCATGGCTTCTTCGCGGTTCCGAAGGTGATCGAATAGTGACCAATCTGACCGATCTCGGCGTCGCGGCGATCCGCGACGGAGTGCGCGAGGGCAGTTTCTCCGCCCGCGAAGTCGCCGACGCCTTCGTTTCCGCCGTCGAGAAGGCGAGGGGCCTCAACGCCTTCGTCATTGAGACGCCCGAGCACGCCATCGCCGCCGCCGAGGAGGCGGACCGCGAGCGCGCCGAGGGCAAGCTTCGCCCGCTCTCGGGCGTGCCGCTCGGCATCAAGGACCTGTTCGCGACCAAGGGCCACCAGACCACCGCCGGCAGCCGCATGCTGGAAGGCTTCACGCCGCCTTATGAGTCCACGGTCAGCGGCAAGCTGCTCGCCGCCGGCGCGGGCATGCTCGGCAAGCTCAACATGGACGAGTTCGCCATGGGCTCGTCGAACGAGACCAGCGCCTTCGGCAACGTCATCTCGCCGTGGCGGCGCAAGGACGGCGGCAATGCGCCGCTGACGCCGGGCGGCTCCTCGGGCGGCTCGGCGGCCGCCGTCGCGGCGCGCATCGCGCCGGGCGTCACCGGCACCGACACCGGCGGCTCGATCCGCCAGCCCGCCGCCTTCACCGGCATCACCGGCATCAAGCCGACCTACGGCCGCTGCTCGCGTTACGGCATGGTCGCCTTCGCCTCCTCGCTCGATCAGGCGGGGCCGATGGCCCAGGACGTTCGCGACTGCGCCGCCATGCTGGAAGTGATGAGCGGCTTCGATCCCAAGGATTCCACCTCGCTCGACCTGCCGGTGCCCAAGTGGGAGGCGAATCTTTCCAGCGATATCAAGGGCAAGCGGATCGGCATTCCGAAGGAATATCGCATCGACGGCATTCCCGAGGAGATCGGCAAGGTCTGGGATCAGGGCATCGAATGGATGAGGGATGCCGGCGCCGAGATCGTCGAGGTGTCGCTGCCGCACACCCAGTACGCGCTCCCGACCTATTACATCATCGCTCCCGCCGAGGCGTCGTCCAACCTCGCCCGCTATGACGGCGTCCGCTACGGTCAGCGCCGCGCGCCCGACCATGGCAGCCTGGACGACATGTACAACGCTACCCGCGCCGCCGGCTTCGGCGCCGAGGTGAAGCGCCGCATCATGATCGGCACCTATGTGCTTTCGGCCGGCTTCTACGACGCCTATTTCAATCAGGCGCAGAAGGTGAGGGCGCTCATCGCCCGCGATTTCGAGCGGGTCTGGCAGGATTGCGACCTTCTCCTGACGCCGACGGCGCCGTCCGCCGCCTTCGCGCTGGGCGAGAAATCGAACGACCCCATCGCCATGTATCTGAACGACGTCTTCGCCGTTCCCGCCAGCCTCGCCGGCCTGCCCGCCATGTCGGTCCCCGCCGGCCTCGATCAGCAGGGCCTGCCGCTCGGCCTCCAGATCATCGGCAAGGCGCTGGACGAGCAGGGCGTGCTAAACGCGGGATTGGCCTTCGAGGAGCGGGCCGGCTTCAAGGCCCGTCCGGAGGCATGGTGGTGAGCGTCCTAGCGCCCAACGCTTCCGTTCGTCCCGAGCGTAGTCGAGGGGCGCTGGCACGGACTCATCACATACGCCCCTCGACTTCGCTCGGGACGAACGAACTCTTTGGATTTGCCCATGTCTGAGTCCAGCTATCGCATCCAGGGCGCCACGGGCGAGTGGGAGGTCGTGATCGGCCTCGAAGTACACGCCCAGGTCACCTCCAACGCCAAGCTCTTCTCCGGCGCCTCGACCGAGTTCGGGGCGGAGCCGAATACGCAGGTGAGCCTCGTCGATGCGGCCATGCCGGGCATGCTCCCGGTCCTCAACGTCGAGTGCGTCCGCCAGGCGGTCCGCACCGGCATGGCGCTGGAGGCGAAGATCAACGCCTTCTCGCGCTTCGACCGGAAGAATTATTTCTACGCCGATCTGCCGCAGGGCTATCAGATCAGCCAGCTCTATCACCCGATCGTCGGCGAGGGATCGATCGAGATCGAGCCCGCCGAGGGCGTCACCCGGACCGTCGGCATCGAGCGCATCCACCTGGAGCAGGACGCGGGCAAGCTGATGCACGATCAGCATCCGAGCTTCTCCTATGTCGATCTCAACCGCTCCGGCGTCGCGCTGATGGAAATCGTGTCGAAGCCCGACATGCGTTCGCCGGAGGAGGCAGGCGCTTACGTCCGTAAGCTCAGATCAATTCTCCGCTATGTCGGCTCCTGCGACGGCAATATGGAGCAGGGCTCAATGCGCGCCGACGTCAATGTCTCGGTGCGCAAGCCCGGTGACAAGTTCGGCACCCGCACCGAGACCAAGAACGTCAACTCGGTCCGCTTCATCATGGCCGCGATCGAATATGAGGCCAACCGCCAGGTCGACGTGCTGGAGAGCGGCGGCGCCATCGTCCAGGAAACCCGCCTGTTCGATCCGGACAAGGGCGAGACTCGCTCGCTCCGTTCCAAGGAGGAAGCGCATGACTATCGCTACTTCCCGGACCCCGACCTGCTGCCGCTGGAGCTGACCCCGGACTTCCTCGACGAATGTCGGCACAGCCTTCCCGAACTGCCCGACGCCAAGCGCCGTCGCTATGAGGAGGAGTTGGGCCTCTCCGCCTACAACGCCTCCGTGCTCACCGCCGAGGCCGAGACGGCGCGCTGGTTCGAGGCTCTGATCGCCGAAGCTGCGCTGAAGCAGGAGCGTCCGGAAACGCAAGTCGCCAAGGCGGCGTCCAACTGGCTCATCTCCGATCTGTTCGGGGCGCTCAACCGCCTCGGAAAGACGATCGAGGAAAGCCCCGTCACCCCCGCCCAGGGCGCGGAGCTCCTGAGCCTCGTAGCCGACGGCACCCTCTCCGGCACCCTTGCCAAGCAGGTCTTCGAGATCATGCTGGAGACGGGTGACGATCCCGCCAAGATCGTTGACGAGCGCGGCCTCAAGCAGACCAGCGACACCGGCGCCATCGAGGCGGTGATCTCCGAGGTGCTTGCCGCCAATGCCGACAAGGTCGCCGAGTATCGCTCAGGCAAGGACAAGCTGTTCGGCTTCTTCGTCGGCCAGACGATGAAGGCGATGGCCGGCAAGGGCAATCCTCAGGTCGTGAACGAGCTGTTGAAGAAGGCGCTGGGTTAGGCCCCCGACTCAGGGAGCCACGCCCAGCTGGTCCAGCATGAAGGCGTAATATTCGGCCGCCTCGCGATATTTGTTGAAGCGGCCGGACTTGCCGCCGTGCCCCGCCTCCATATTGGTGCGGAAGACCAGAGGCGCGCTTCCGGTGCCGCGCTCGCGGAGGCGGGCGACCCATTTGGCGGGCTCGAAATATTGCACCTGCGAGTCCCACAGGCCGGTGCCGACGAACATGGCCGGATAGGCTTCCGCCTCGACGTTGTCGTAGGGCGAATAGGACAGCATGTAGGCATAGGCCTCCGGCTCGCGCGGATCGCCCCATTCATCCCACTCGTTGCTGGTGAGGGGGATCGTCTCGTCCAGCATCGTCGTGACCACGTCGACGAAGGGGACATGGGTGACGATCACCTTGTAATCCTCGGGCGCCATGTTGACGATCGCACCCATCAGCAGGCGGCCGGCTGCAGCGACTCGATCTTTCGCGGCGTAGCCTTGGCCGACGAGATAGCGCGTGACGTCGATGAAATCGGTGAAGCTGTTCTTCTTGTTCATCAAATGACCGTCGTCGTACCAGGCGCGGCCCATCTCCTGACCGCCGCGAACATGGGCAATCGCATAGGCCATGCCGCGGTCGATCAGGCTGACCCGCGCATAATCGAAGGCGGGATCCATCGATGAGCCGTAGCTGCCATAGCCATATTGAAGAAGCGCGGCGGTGCCGTCCGGCTTGAATCCCTTCTTGTAGACGATCGAGACGGGGATTTTCGTTCCGTCGCGCGCCGGCGCCCACAGCCGCTCGGTCACATAATTGGCGGGATCATAGCCGCCGAGCACGGGCAGACGCTTCAAGAGCTTGCGCTCGCCCGTCACCATGTTGACCTCGTAAGTGGTGTCGGGCGTGGTGAGCGACGTATATTCGTAGCGAAGCCACTGGGTGTCCGGTTCAGCATTTTTCGCGAGCGACATTGCGTAGGCCGGTTCGTCCGAAGCCACGAACTCGCTCTTCCCGTCGGCGGCGAGGGTGCGCAGGCGCTTCACGCCGCCGGAGCGCTCCTCGATCGCCGTAACGTCGTCGAACAGCTCGAACCCTTCGATGAACACGTCGGCGCTGTGCGGCACCATGTCATTCCAGACGGAGCGGTCACCAAGCGCGTGCCCGTCCGCAAGCGTCATCAGTCGATAGTTCGGCGCGTCCCAATTGGTGCGGATGACCCAGCGGCCGCCGAGATGGTCGGCCTGATATTCGAAGTCGCGCTCGCGCGGCGCGAGCACGGCGAATGCACCCGGCGTTTCGGCGGAGGTGCAGCGTTGCTCGCTGCTGACCGTGCTCTGGACATAGATGCAGATGAAATCGTCGTCGCGGGTCCGGTTTATGCCCATGTAGAAGCTGTCGTCCGCCTCTTCATAGACAAGCCTGTCAGAGCTGGCGGGCGTGCCCAGCACGTGCGTCTTGACCCGATTGCCGAGCAGGGTGGTTGGGTCCTTGTCGATATAGAAGAGGGTGCGGTTGTCGTCGGCCCAGACGATGTTCGGCTCGATATTGGTCACGGCGTCGGCGAGCATCTCGCCGGTCTCGAGGTTCTTGACCTTCAGCACATATTGGCGGCGACCGACGGTATCCTCGGCCCAGGCGAGCAGCTTGTTGTCCGGGCTCACTACCCAGTCGGAGACCTGGAAGAAGCCGTGGCCCTCGGCCATGGCGTTCTGGTCGAGCAGTATCTCTTCCGTCGCGTCCATGCTGCCCTTGCGCCGAGCGATGACGGGGTAGTTCTGCCCTTCTTCGAACCGCGAATAATAATGATACCCGCGAAGGCGATAGGGGACGGAGCTGTCGTCCTGCTTTATGCGGCCGACAATCTCCTCGTAGAGTTTTTCCTGAAGCGGCTTGATGGGCGCCAGCACCGCGTCCGCATAGGCATTCTCGGCCTTCAGATAGGCCAGCATCTCAGGGTCCTCGCGCGTGTCGTCGCGGAGCCAGTAATACTCATCCTGGCTGACGGCGCCGTGGGGAGCGCGAACCTCGTGAGGTTTCTTGGCGGCGACCGGAGGCTCGGGCGGAGCCGCCTGGGCCAGGGGCGTGGTAGCAAGGAAGGCGCAGGCGAGGGCGGCGCGGGCGGGCGTCAGGAACGTCATTCAAAATATCCCCCGGAGACGTGAACGCCGCAACGTTGGCACGCCCTCCGGGGATTGTCATTATTTGGCGACGACCAGCTGCCCCTTCATCCCGGGATGAAAGATGCAGTAGAAGGGGATCTTCCCGCTTTTGCGGATCACCGTCTTGCCGCTCTTGCCGGCCGGCAGGTCGATGTTGAAGCTCTTGTCCCGTGCCGTCGCCGTGTGGCGAAACATGTCGCGGTTGACCCACAGGATCGTGTCGCCGGCCCGGATATTCTTCGGAACGGGGCCGAACTTCATCTTGTCCATGACGACGGTGTGGACCTTCGGCGCCGCGGCGTAGGCGATGCTGGCGGCGCCGAAGGTTGACGACGGGGGGAGAAGGGCGAGGCCCGCCGCCATCAGGAGAAGGGTCCCTCTCGCCATCGCCTAGTCGCGTCCGGCGGCGAGCTGCTCGGCATGGGCCTGATGCTCGCGGAAGAGGGTAAGGCCGGTTTCCAGCAGCGCCTTGAGCTCGGCATTGCTGGCGCCCGGAATGAGGGTGCTGGCCAGCGCATTGTTCACCGTCGCATGGTAGGCGGCCTCATTTTTCAGATAGGCCTCGTCGAAGGCATCCCCGCTCAGCGCGGCGAGGCTCTGCTTCTTGGCGGCGGCAGCCTCGGTCAACGCCTCGCTGGTGGGATTGGCTTCGGGCGTGACGCCGAGCTTCTTCACCAGCGCCAGCGCCTTGTCGTTCACCGCCTCATGATCGCGCACCATCGATTCGGCGAACGCGCGCACTTCGGCGTCCTTCGATTTGGCGAGCGCCTGCTTCGCCGCGTCGATGTCGAGCTGTCCGGCCGTGTAGGCGATGTGGGCGATCTGCGCGTCGGTGACGGCCGGCGCGGCCTGGGCTGTTGCGGGCACCGTGCAGACGAGCAAGGCGGCTCCGAGAATGGCGGTATAGCGGATCATGTCTTCCCTCCGGTTGTCGGTTACGCCCTTTTGATGCCGCGCCGGGCGGGAGGTTCCCGGCCCGATCGGGAGGCGCCGCGGGAACGCACAGGGCCAGCCGGCATCCAAAAGGGCGAGAGAGGAGCTTGCCCATGGAATTGTACGAGTATGACGAGATCTGTCCCTCCGCCGAGTCCGAGGTGATACCGCTGCATGCGCGGTCGGCGACCCGCGGCATCGAGGATGCGGTGCGCATCCTGATCGCGGCGACCGGAGACGATCCGACGCGCGAGGGGCTGGCCGATACGCCCGCTCGCGTGGCGAAGGCCTATCGGGAATGGTTCGCCGGCTATGCGATCGATCCGGCGCGGCTGCTCGCCACCCAGTTCAGCGAGGCGGCCGGTTACGACGAGACCGTCCTCCTCACCGGCATTCCCGTCGTCTCCACCTGCGAGCACCATCTCGCGCCGATCATCGGCCAGGCGCATGTCGCCTATCGCCCGGACGGCCGCGTCGTCGGCATCTCCAAGCTCTCGCGGCTCGTCGACGCTTTCGCTCGCCGGCTCCAACTCCAGGAACGGCTCACCAACCAGATTGCCGAGGCCCTGGACGAGGCGTTGCAGCCGCGCGGGGTCGCCGTGGTGGTCGAGGCCGCCCATGGCTGCATGGCGACGCGTGGTGTAAGGCAGCATGGGCTGACGATGGTGACCAAATGCTGGCTCGGCGATTTCAAGGAGGATGCCGCCCTCAGGGCCGAGCTCATGGCCTCGCTGCCCTGTCGGGGCGGGAGCGGGGGATTTTTCGGGAACCGCTGAGCCCCTTCGGCATCCAATCCGCGCACAGGAGGGGCTGAGATGGCGACAAGGCCGAGGCTCGACTATGAAAATCTCGACGATCTCGCGCTCGCCGAGCGCATCGCCGCGCGCGACCCGGAAGCCGTCCGGCTCGTCACCGGCCGGAACAACCAGCGTCTCTTCCGCGCCGCCTGGAGCATCCTTCGCGACCGGTTCGAAGCGGAGGATGTCGTGCAGAGCGCCTATCTCCGCGCCTTCGAGGCGATCGGGACCTTCGAGGGGCGGTCCTCGCTCAGCACCTGGCTCACCCGGATCGCGGTCAACGAGGCCCTGGGCCGGCGGCGCGCCGAAAAAAGGCGGCGGGCGCATCTCAACGGCGCGCTGGTGCTCGACGACTATAGGGAAAAGCTGATGCGCGGGTCGATGACCGAGACGCCGCCCGGCGCCGATTTGGCCCGCGAGCAGATCAGGGGACTGCTGGAGGCGGCGATCGCCCGGCTGCCGGAGAATTTCCGCCTCGCCTTCGTGCTGCGGGAGGTGGAGGAGCTGAGCGTCGAGGAGACGGCGGAGACGCTCGGCATCCCGGCCGCCACCGTCAAGACGCGGCACCTGCGCGCCCGCCGGCGCTTGAGCGAGGCGCTGGCGCCGGAACTCAAGTCCGCGCTCACCGGTGCCTTCCCCTTCGCCGGCGCGGATTGCGAGGCGATGACCGAGCGGGTGCTTGCCGCCTACTGCGCCGATCGTCAGTAGAGCCCGCGCTCGCGCGCGAACAGGCGAACGAGGCCGAACAGCGCGTCCATGTTCGGCGTCTCGACGCCGACGCGTCGGCCGATCTCCCGCGGGGCGCCGAGCAGGGCATCGAGCTCGATCGGCCGCCCGCCTTCCACATCCTGCAGCATCGACGTCTTGAACGCTCCCAGCCGCCGCGTCACCGCTATGCGGTCGCGGCCGCTCTCTTCGATCGGGCAACCGATGCGGGCTCCGATTTCCTGGGCCTCGGCCATGATGCTGAGGACCAGGCCCTCGACCAGCTCATCGTCGAGGATCCGGTCGCAGGTCGCGGCGGTAAGGGCGGAGATGGGGTTCATCGTCATATTGCCCCACAGCTTGTACCAGATGTCCTTCTGGATGCGGGGGCTCGCCGTGGCCGCGAAGCCGGCCTCGGCGAAAAGCTGAGTGAGGTCCGTCAGGCGCAGGCTGTCTCCGCCCGCGGGTTCGCCGAAGATGAGGCCGTTGCCGGCAATGTGACGGATCACGCCGGGCGCGTCGGTGGAACAGCTGGCGTGGACGACGCAGCCGATCACCTGGGCCAGCGGCAGCGCGCCCGCGATGACGCCGTCCGGATCGACCGAATCGAGGTCCCGGCCCTGATCGGCCAGGAACCACCAGGGAACGCCGTTCAGCATCGGCACGATCGACGTCCCGCCGTCGATGAGGGGCCGTGCGGCCACGGCCGCCGAGGCAAGCGCGGGGGCCTTGACGGCGAAGACGACCAGCTCCCGCCGCCCAAGGCTGGCGGCATCGTCGGAGGCTTCCAGGAGCGCGCTACGTTCATCGCCTTCCCGGCGCAGGACGAGCCCGTTCGCCCGTATCGCCTCCAACGTCGCGCCGCGGGCGAGCACGGCGACGTCGTGCCCCGCTTCCGCCAGCCGGGTCGCCACCCAGCCGCCGATGGCGCCGACGCCGACGACGGCGATCCGCATCAGCCGCGCCCGGCGGCGCGCAATGGCTGCTCGGTCTCCGGCGCGGCCGGCGCGGTGGTCCAGCCGAGGCGCGGGATAGCGATCGACCGCTTGCCGGCGAGATCGATGCGCGAGGCGATGATCTGCTGCTCCTCCATCCACCCGATGAGGCGGCGGACCCGCGCCGGAGAGTTGGTGCCATAAGCCTCGGCCAGCGCTTCGTCGGCGGGGCAAGGCATGCCCTCACGCGCGGCGCGGACGATCAGGAGGAAGGGCGCCAGCATATCCTCCGGCAGTTCTGCGCCGATGGCGAGCGCCGATCCCCAGGCTTCGTCGCCCGCATCCAATATGCCGGCGCGCGCCATGGCGAGCCGCCGGCGGAAGCCCGCGAGGTCGAGCGGCGCCACCGGCAGCTGCCGCATCCGGCAGCGGACCACGAAATCCTGGTAAAGGGCCGGAACGGGCTGGAATGCGGAGCCGGGCTCCTCGGTCAGCTCCTTCAAGGTGAGGCAAACGATCGCCTCCTGCTCGTCGTCGGCAAGGACCGGAAGCGAAGGGGCCACCGGAACGGGCACCGTCGCGCCGATAAGATCCTCCGCCGGGACCGGTGCAGGCGGTGGCGGCGGGGGAGGCAGCTCTTCCTCCTCGACGGGAGCGAGCAGCAGGCTTTCCAGTTCCTCCGGCGCCGCGGTGGGCAGCGGCATCAGCTTGGGGCTGGCGTTGCGGGCGGCGGTCTTCACTTCGCCGATGCGGACCTTCACCGGCCGCCGCGAGACGGCGGGCCCGAGCGCCAGGAAGTGGCCGCGCTCCAGGTCGCGGATCACCTCCGCCTGGCGCCGCTCCATGCCGAGCAGGTCGGCGGCGCGCGCCATGTCGATGTCGAGAAAGGTGCGGCCCATCAGGAAATTGGAGGCTTCCGCGGCGACGTTCTTGGCGAGCTTGGCGAGCCGCTGGGTGGCGATGACGCCCGCCAGCCCGCGTTTCCTGCCGCGGCACATGAGGTTGGTCATGGCGCCCAATGAGGCGCGGCGCGCTTCGTCGGAGACCTCCCCCGCCGCTACCGGCGCGAAGACCTGGGCCTCGTCGACAACCACAAGCGTCGGATACCATTGGTCGCGCGGCGCATCGAACAGAGCGGAAAGGAAGGTGGCCGCGCAGCGCATCTGCGCCTCCATCTCCAGCCCCTCGAGGTTGAGCACGACCGACGCGCGATGCTCCCGCACCCGCGCCGCCAGCCGGGCGATCTCGGCGAAGCTATAGTCCGCCGCCTCGATCGCGACATGGCCGAACGCCTCCGAGAGCGAGACGAAATCGCCCTCCGGGTCGATCACCACCTGCTGGACGAGGCCGGCGCTCCCTTCCAGCAGGCGGCGCAGCAGGTGCGATTTGCCCGATCCGGAATTGCCCTGGACGAGCAGCCGAGTCGCCAGCAGCTCTTCCAGGTCCATCGCGACGGTCTCGCCCGAGCCGTCGGCCCCCATGTCTATCTTTACAGTCACATGGGGCTCTTGGCCGATACCCCGGTCGGTCCGCAAGGGCTGTTGCCAGCCGCGGGGGCGAAGCCTATCTGTCACGCCATGAAGCGCCTGTTCCAGCTTCTGCTCGCGCTGGCCGTTCTTATGGCGCCGTTGACGATGGTCGGCGGCGGCGCGGCCATGGCCATGCCGCATGATACCATGGCGGCGATGGGCCATTGCGCCGGCATGGACGGCCCCTCGAAAAAGCAACCGGGTCTCGACATCGACTGCATGATCATGTGCGCAGCGGTTCCGACGGTGGAGCCTCGACTGGATCCGCAGATGACTGTTCCGGCGCCGCTGCTGCATTTTCCGGCGACGTCGACCTCGGACGGCCTCGACCCCGAATCGGAGACGCCGCCTCCCCGAATCTCCTGAAGCGAATCCAACACCAGCGCTTTTCAGGAGATTTAGATATGAAGATGCTCATTGCCGCGATCGCGCTGACGATCGCCATGCCCGCCGCCGCGCAGGTCGCCGATCCGCACGCCGCTCACAAGTCCGCCGAGCATGAGGGCGACGAAAAGGGCCAGCACGAAGGCCACAAGATGGATTGCTGCAAGGATGCGGACGGCAACGGCCGGATGGACTGCTGCGACAAGATGGCCGACGGCAAGGCCATGGAGTGCTGCGCCGACAAGGGCGAGCAGAAAGGCGAGCAGAAGGATGGGCATGACGCCCATGCCGGCCATCAGATGAAGCATTGACGCGAATTGGGGCGGGGCGTGGCGCTCCGCCCCGCACCTGGCGGGGGCTTGAGCCTGCCGCCGTGTCAGCGCCGACAAGGCAGGCCCGCGTCGGTCGAACGCGTCCAAGGATTATGTAAATGAACGAGTTTTCTTCGATGAGCCGCCGCAGCATGCTGCGCGGCGCTGCGCTCGGCGGAGCTGGGCTGGGGCTGGCGAACCTGTTCCCCGCCTGGGCACAACCGGGGAGTCCCGGCCTTGCCCCGCAAATGCCCACCCTGTCGGGCGACGACATTCATCTCAAGGTCGCGGCCAGCCCCTTCACCGTCGGCGGCCGCACCGGTCATGCCATCACGATGAACGGCGTGCTCCCGGCGCCGCTCGTTCGGCTTCGCGAAGGGCAGAATGTCCGCATCCACGTCGAGAACGCACTCGATGAGGACACGTCGATCCACTGGCACGGCTTCATCCTTCCGTTCCACATGGACGGCGTGCCGGGCATCAGCTTTCCCGGCATCCCGCCGAGGACGACCTTCACCTACGAATTCCCGATCGTCCAGAACGGTACCTACTGGTATCACAGCCATTCGGGGCTGCAGGAGCAGATCGGCCATTACGGGCCGATCGTCATCGATCCTGCCGAGCCGGACCCGGTCGCCTACGATCGGGAGCATGTGATCGTCCTGTCCGACTGGACCTTCCTTCATCCGCACTCGCTGTTCGGCAAGCTCAAGAAGCAGGGCGGCTATTTCAACCGGGAGCGGCAGACGCTCGCCGGCCTCGTCGGCGACGGCGACGACCTCGCGCGCAACATGCCGCTCGACGAGCGGCTGATGTGGGGCCGGATGCGGATGGATCCGACCGACATCGCCGACGTCACGGGCTCGACCTACACCTATCTCATCAACGGCCATGGACCGGCGGAAAACTGGACGGGGCTGTTCCGCCCCGGCGAGCGGGTGCGGCTGCGCTTCATCAACGCCTCGGCGATGTCGATCTTCAACATCCGCATTCCGGGCCTGCCGATGACCATGGTGCAGGCCGACGGTCAGAATGTCCGCCCCGTCGAGACCGACGAATTCCAGATTTCGGTTGCCGAGACCTATGACGCCATCGTCACGCCCACCGAGGACAAGGCCTACACGCTGGTGGCGGAATCGATCGACCGCTCCGGCATGGGCCGCGCCACCCTGGCACCGCGCATGGGCATGCAGGCGCCGGTGCCGCCGCTCCGCCCCAAGCCGGTCCTCGGCATGAAGGACATGGGCATGGGAGCGATGGACCACGCCGCGATGGGCCACGGATCGATGCAGGGGATGGATCATGGCTCCGGCGGTGGTGGCATGGGCCACGACATGCGGGACAAGTCGCTCGTCCCGTCCGACGTCAAGGTCGGCGTCGGTGTCGATATGATCGCGCCGATGCCGGTCGATCGCACCGGCAACAAGCCGCTGGGTCTAGAGGACGCGCCCCACCGCGTCCTCACCTATCACGACCTCGCGCCGCTGACGCCCTTCCACGACAAGCGTGAGCCCACTCGCAGCGTCGACATCCACCTCACCGGCAACATGGAGCGCTTCATGTGGTCGTTCGACGGCCGGAAATTGAACGAAGGGGCCGAGCCGATCCGCTTCGCCCGGAACGAGCGCGTGCGGGTCAACCTCATCAACAACAGCATGATGAGCCACCCCATCCACATCCACGGTCATTTCTTCGAGGTCGTGACGGGGATGCCGCACGGCCATCCGGTGAAGCACACGGTGAACGTGATGCCGGGCGGCAAGGCGAGCTTCGACCTCACCGCGGACGCCCCGGGTGATTGGGCTTTCCACTGCCACCTCCTCTACCACATGCACGCCGGGATGATGAACGTGGTGAAGGTCCGACCGATGGACGATGGAGGAGAGTCGGCATGAAGCCCTTCCTGATCGCCCTCGGCGTTTCCGCGCTCGCCCTCTCCTCGGGGGCACTGGCTCAACATGCCGGCCATGGCGCGCCGCCCGCACCCGAGCAGGACCCGCATGCCGGCCATCAAATGCCTTCTCCTGAGGAGACTGCCGACCCGCACGCCGGCCATATGGCGCTGGAACAGCCTGAGGCTGACCCTCATGCGGGCCACGTCATGCCTGAGCAGACGGATCCTCACGCTGGCCATGCAATGCCCGCGCAGGCGGACCCGCATGCGGGACACGCCATGCCGGGCATGGCGGCGGAAGAGGCGCCGCCCGTCGCTCCGCCGCCGCCCGAAGCCCTCCGAGGGCCGGAGCATGCCGGCACGACGGTCTGGGACCGGGAGCTATTCCTCCGCAAGCGCGAGGACGCGCTGATCGACGCGCATGGCGGCTTCACCACCGGCACGCTGCTGATCGACCGGCTCGAATATCGGGCGCAGGAGGGGCGCGACGGCTATCAGTGGGACGGCCAGGGCTGGTACGGCGGCGACTATCACAAGATCTGGTTCAAGAGCGAAGGCGAGGGGGCCTTCGGCGATGTTCCCGAACAGGCCGAAGTGCAGTTCCTCTACAGCCGCGCCATCGATCCCTGGTTCAACCTCCAGGCCGGCGTCCGCCACGACTTCCAGCCTGATCCGGAGCGCACGTACCTTGTCCTCGGCATCCAGGGCCTCGCCCCTTATTGGTTCGAGGTCGACGGCCAGCTCTTCCTCTCGAACAAGGGCGACGTCACCGCTCGCTTCGAGGCCGAATACGACCAGCGCATCACGCAGAAGCTGATCCTCCAGCCCGCGGTCGAGTTCGACCTCGCCGCCCAGGACGTGCCGGAGCTCGGCATCGGATCGGGTCTCTCGTCCATCGAGGCGGGCCTCCGCCTCCGCTACGAATTCGTCCCCGAATTCGCCCCCTACGTCGGCGTCGAATATGAGCGGAAACTCGGCGACACCGCCGATTTCGCGCGCGCCGCGGGCGAGGATGTCGGAGGATGGGCCTTCCTGATCGGACTCAGGGGTTGGTTCTGATGCGCCGCGCGTTCGCGATTCCCTTGCTGCTGATCCTGTCCGCCGGGCCTGTCGTCCCGGCTCATGCGCACAAGGGGCACGAGCGAAATGAGGCTGTCGAAACGCCGGCTGCAGAGCCAGGGAATGCCTCCGTCGCGACCGCTCCGGCAGTGACGCAGCCGGAGGAAACGGAGGCGCCGTCTTCGTCCGCCTTCGAGAGGCTGCTCGACTGGCTTGGCCGACTGCATCCGTCGGTCGTCCATTTCCCGCTCGCCTTCCTGCCGGCGGCGCTGTTCACCGCTGTCATCGGTCGTAGGCGTGCCGGCTTCGACGAGGCGACACGTTTCCTCATCCTCGCCGGCGGCCTAACCGCACCTGTCGCGATGCTGCTCGGGTGGCTCGACGGCGGTTGGTCGCTCTGGGACCGGGATCAGATCATGACGGTCCATCGCTGGCTCGGCACCGCCATCGGCGTCGGCGGCCTGGGACTGGTCGCGTGGGTCCTGGCCCGGCCGAGCCATGTGCGCGGGAACGCGATGCTTGCGGTCCTCGTTGTGATGACAGCCGCGATTCTCGTCCAGGGCTGGCATGGCGGCGCCCTGATCCACGGTGTCGATCACCTGGCGTGGTAAGTCGATTGTGAACGGGGTGCCGGGGCCGGCGGGTTAGGCCCCTCGCCCGGGAGCCTTGCGGACCATGGCGGCTGATGGGCGGGGCAGCACCCGTGCCGCCGTCGTTCACGCGCACCGTCGTCGCCACTGAGGAGGGATCGATGCAGGAGCATGCAGGCCACAAGGACGCGAGGCAGGCGGTGAAAGGTCACTATGGCGGGCTCGGCGTCGAAATGGCGGCCCATTTCATCATCATGTATCTCGTCATGTACACGATGATCGCCTCGCTCGATCACTTCTATCCCAATAATAACACGCTCTGGATGACACTGATGATGGTGACGCCGATGGCGCCCATCATGATGCTGACGATGCGTTCGATGTTTCCCTCCCGGCCGCTCAACGTTGCCGTCGTCGCGGTCGCGGTTTTGGTGTTCGCAGGCAGCTTCTGGGCCATGCGCGCCCAAGGCGGCATCGGCAACGAGGAGTTCCTGAAATCGATGATCCCGCACCATTCGGGCGCGATCCTGATGTGCGAGCGGGCGTCGATCAACGACCGGGAGATTGCCGACCTGTGCCGGGACATCGTCGCGGCACAGGAGCGCGAGATCGCGCAGATGCAGCGCATCCTGGAACGCTACTGATGCGTTGCGAACTGGAAACATGGACCCTGAAAGTTCGGGGTGACGACTATGCCCCAGCCTCCGCTGCCTTGGCCTCCCGCCGTGCCAGCCGTCGCTTGCGCCAGCCGTGGTAGCCGAAGCGGCTCGGGAACATGATAATTCCGGTGATGATTACGATCAGTGCCAGCGCGGTCGAGATGATGAGCAGCGGCGTGTTGAAATCCTCGTGGTTCTTGAAGTCCATGATGTGGAGCGCCCAGAGGAAGTCGAACGTCCGCCACAGGGTTGATCGCCGCGCCGTCACCGCGCCGGTGTCCGCCGCGACATAGAGGGCGCGGCTGGCGCCGTCCTCGAAGTCGATCCGCCAGGCGGGGAGGGAGCCGCGATATTCGGTGGTGTTCTCGGTCACCTCCGAGACGCGCGCCGCCCGCTCGTCCCCGTCATGATCGCGCTCGGCGATGGCGACGGCCATGGAGGCGGGGATGGGCGAGATCCGCTGCCCGGTCGAAAGATCATAGAGGCGGGGACGCTGCTCGCCGCTGGTGATCAAGGCGACCGGTTCGCCCATCAGGCTGCGCAGCTCGATCTTGTCCGCGCCGGCGGCTCCGGACGCCGCCACTCGAGCCAGCCCGGCGGCGGCGGCATCGAGGGAGACGGGTTGGACCGGCAGTTGGGCGATACGATGCTCGCTGCGCACCGTCTCGATCGGCGCGATCGCGAAGAAGAGACCGCTGACGAACCAGAAGAGGATCTGGATCGCCATCAGCAGCGCCAGCCACTTGTGAACCTTTGCCGAAACCCGCGCCCAACTCATACCCATGCTCCCGCTATTGGAGGCGAGGACGTAGCAAGCCTGCCCATTATAGAGCAATCCGTGCTGTCGTGCTGGACGCTTAAGCGCCGCGACGGCTCATGAAGGCCAGTCGCTCGAACAGCATCACGTCGGCCTCGTTCTTGAGCAGCGCACCGTGAAGCGGCGGGATCGCGCTCTTGGGATCGCGCGACTGGAGGATGTCGAGCGGCATGTCCTCGTGGAGCAGCAGCTTCAGCCAGTCGATCAGTTCGCTGGTCGACGGCTTCTTCTTGAGCCCCGGCACCTCCCGCACCTCGTAGAAAATGTCCATCGCCTTTTGCACCAGCATTTTCTGGATGCCCGGGAAGTGCACGTCGACGATCGCCTGCATGGTCTGGCGATCCGGAAAGGCGATGTAGTGGAAGAAGCAGCGGCGGAGGAACGCGTCCGGGAGCTCCTTCTCGTTGTTCGAGGTGATGACGACGATCGGACGCTCCGTGGCCTTCACCGTCTCGCCGGTCTCGTAGACGTGGAACTCCATCCGATCGAGCTCCTGGAGGAGATCGTTCGGGAATTCGATGTCGGCCTTGTCGATCTCGTCGATCAGCAGCACCGGCAGCTTGGGCGAGGTGAACGCCTCCCACAGCTTGCCGCGCTTGATGTAGTTGGAAATGTCGTGGACCCGTTCGTCGCCGAGCTGGCCGTCGCGGAGCCGCGCTACCGCGTCATATTCGTAGAGCCCCTGATGGGCCTTGGTGGTCGACTTGACGTGCCATTCGATGAGCGGCGCGCCGACGGCCGCGGCGATTTCGTGGGCGAGGACGGTTTTGCCCGTGCCGGGTTCGCCCTTGACCAGGAGGGGACGGCGGAGCGCCACCGCCGCGTTCACCGCGACCTTGAGGTCCTCGGTCGCGACATAGCTTTTAGTGCCTTCGAAACGCATGGCCCGCGCATAGGCGAGGCCGCTGGCGGGCGCAATGATCAGACGGCGGCGCGCGCCTGGCCTCTCGCTTCTAGCAGGTCCCAAAGGCCGAAATGCTGGATCACGACCTGCTCGGCGCCGAAGAGCAGGGCCCGCTGCAGGGAAGGGGTGGCGGCGAAACCGTCGGCGAGGTCCGCAATCGCCGTGGCATCGGCGAACGGCCAGGCCGGTGCGTCGACTCCGAAGCGGCGGCCGGCGGCATCGAGCACGCTGCGGATCGCGCTCCAATCAAGCACCACCGCCAAAGCCGCGCCCACGGCGCAGCCATTGCGCTCCGATTGGGACAGCATCTCCAGGGCGTGGCGCTGGCCGAGCACGGCGCCGGCGCTGTCGGCGGCGCCCGGCGTACTCGGAAGCGGTCCGGCGGCGACGGCGAGGCGGGCGAGATAGGCCCGCTCGGCGGCGAAACTGTAGGTGGCGTCGTTGAACCAGCCGCGCACCAAGGGATCGACGCAACGGTTGGCGGCATGATCGACCACGCCCGGATAGCGGCCGTGAAGCGCCGCCAGGAAATGCACGGCATCGGCGAGATTGCGCGGGGCCTCGCGACCGGACAGCAGGTCTTCGGACGTAAGGTAGGCATGGGCGGCGCTGCCCTGGGCAGCGGCTGAGGACAGCAGCAGCTCGCCGGCGCGCGGGCTCCGTGCAAGTCCGACCGATGCTGAAGCCATGCTGGCCCTCCCGAATTGACAAACCGAGTAACGGCTTGTCGCTGATTTACCTAAACCGATTGGCGTAAAAATGCGGTTTATGAAGCGTTAGGCACACCGAAAACTGTGGAAAACTCTGCTCCGGGCGACCGGTGCTCCACGAGTCCCCACGCGCGTCTCTGTTCGTCTCCGAATTCGAACAGCACCGGTGCCATATCGTCGATTAGGGTCGGGCTGCCGCTTATCGCTGGATACCGCCGTCCTGTCGCTCTTTGTGCGCCTGCCGTCATGATACCCCCGATGTTCGTGGGGGAAGCTGGCGGCTTGTCGAAAAGGAGAGTCTGTATGCGAAGCGTAACGAGGATGTTCCTGTGCGCGGCCGCGATCACGGCCATGGGTGCCACGCCAGCCCTTGCCCAGAAGGGACCGGGGCCGAAGCCCGGCAAGGCTGCCGCCGAGCGGGGCGAGGTGCCTCGCGGTATTCTGATCGCCATGCAAAAAGCCTTCCCCCAGGTGGGCCATGGCTCTGACGTGCCCCGCGGCAATGGCAAGGGTTGGGGCCATCTGCTTCACAATCACGACGACGAGACGCCGGTCAGCCCCTGAACCGGGGGGCGGCCCCGGCGCGTGGCGCCGGGGCCGTACCCTCGGACCTTCCGCGGGAGCTTACGCCGCCAACTGCACCCAATCCTGCTCGGCCTCGACCGGCGCGGGGTCTGCAATGGCTTCGGCAGCCACGCGCGGCTCCGGGAAGAACCAGCGGGAAACGAACACGATCATTCCGGCCGCCGCATAGCCGACGAGGGTCAGGGTCGGGTTGAGGAAGAGCAGCAGCGGAAGCGCCAGTCGGAGCCAGTTGGGGTTGAAACCGAGATCGTCGCCGATCGCCTGGCATACGCCGAAGAAAGTGTCGTCGCGGGCGAAGAGGGAAGGCTGGGCGGTCGGCATGTTTGGCTCCTTTCGGGTTGGTTGCCCGATGCAGAGCAGGAGCCGTGCCAAATGGGGGAAGTGGCCGGATTTCAGAGGGTTGGTCGCAGCAAGCGTTTGGCGTAGCCGCAAATGTGGTGAGATACGCCACCACTTGTTGGGAAATTTCACTAGTGCACACATCCGTTCGTCCCGAGCGTAGTCGAGGGGCGCTGGCACTGACTCATCACGGGCGCCCCTCGACTACGCTCGGGACGAACGAGGTGGGGGTCAGTTCGCGGTGTTCACGCAACGAGAAAAGGCCGTCACGGGAGTGAATCCCGTGACGTCGATCGGGCTCAGCTTTGCTGACCCGTCGGCCGGACTGCGCGCTCTCTTCGCGCTGCTCCGGCGGCTGCCCTGCAGCCGGCGTCGCTACGCTCGGGCGCTTGTCACTGGTCCAAAAAGCTCCGCATCTTGCGGCTGCGCGACGGATGCTTCAGCTTCCTCAGAGCCTTGGCTTCGATTTGGCGGATGCGTTCGCGGGTGACCGAGAATTGCTGGCCGACTTCCTCGAGCGTGTGATCGGTGTTCATGCCGATGCCGAACCGCATGCGTAGCACGCGTTCCTCGCGCGGGGTGAGGGAGGCGAGGACTCGCGTCACCGTCTCCTTGAGGTTGGCCTGGATCGCGGCGTCGACCGGGATCACCGCATTCTTGTCCTCGATGAAATCGCCGAGGTGGCTGTCCTCCTCGTCGCCGATCGGCGTCTCGAGGCTGATCGGCTCCTTGGCGATCTTCATCACCTTGCGGACCTTCTCCAGAGGCATGGAGAGGCGCTCGGCCAGTTCCTCCGGGGTCGGCTCGCGGCCGATCTCGTGGAGGATCTGGCGGCTGGTCCGCACCAGCTTGTTGATCGTCTCGATCATGTGGACCGGGATGCGGATGGTGCGCGCCTGGTCGGCGATCGAGCGGGTGATGGCCTGCCGGATCCACCAGGTGGCGTAGGTGCTGAACTTGTAGCCGCGGCGATATTCGAACTTATCGACCGCCTTCATCAAGCCGATGTTGCCTTCCTGAATAAGATCAAGGAATTGCAGGCCTCTGTTCGTATATTTTTTCGCGATCGAGATGACGAGCCGGAGGTTCGCCTCGACCATTTCCTTCTTGGCGATGCGCGCCTCGCGCTCCGCCTTCTGGACCTGGTTCACGATGCGGCGGAACTCGGCGAGGCTCATGCCGGTCGCCTGGGCGATCTCGGCGATCTCGGTGCGGATGCGCTCGATCGCGGCGCCTTCCTCGCTGCAGAAGGCGGCCCATTTCTTGTCGACCTTGCAGACGCGGTCCGACCAGCTCTCGTCGAGCTCGTGGCCCATATAGGAATCGAGGAAGTCCTTGCGCTTGATCTTGTGGCGCTCGGCGAGGCGCAGCATCTGGCCGCCCAAGGCGGTCAGGCGGCGATTGTAGCTGTAGAGCTGGTCGACGAGATATTCGATCTTGGCGCCGTGAAACTGGACGCTCTCCACCTCGGCCGTCAACTGCTCGCGCAGCTTCTGATATTTATTCTCCTCGGCCTTGGGGAAATCGTGGCCGGCGCCCATCGCGTCCATGCGCGCGGACTGAAGCTTGGCGAATTTCCGGAAAAGCGCGGTGATGGTGGCGAACTTCTCGAGCGCCTGGGGCTTTAGCGCCTCCTCCATCTGGGCGAGGGAGAGGGTGTTGTCCTCATCGTCGTCGTCGGACGCGCGCGGGGTGCGGCGCTCGACGAGGCCGTCCTCCTCGTCCTCGGACTCTTCCTCTTCGACCTCTTCCTCCTCCTTGTAGGAGGGGCCGGCGGTCTTCTCGGAAATCTCGCCTTCGCCGTCCTCGTCGCCTTCGACCTGCTCCGGGGTCGGACCCTTGGAGAGCATCGCGTCGAGGTCGAGGATCTCGCGCAGCTGCATATTGCCCTCGTTGAGGGCGTTCGACCATTCGATGATGGCGTTGAAGGTGATCGGGCTTTCGCACAGGCCCCAGATCATCGTGTCGCGGCCGGCCTCGATGCGCTTGGCGATGGCGATCTCGCCCTCCCGGGAGAGGAGCTCGACGGCGCCCATCTCGCGCAGGTACATGCGGACGGGATCGTCGGTGCGGTCGACGGTCTCCTTCTTCTTCTCGACGACGAAGGTCTGGCTCTCCGCGGCATCGACTTCCTCGACGCCCGCATCCTGCTCGCCCTCCTCCTCGTCGGCCTCCTCATTCTCGACGACGTTGATGCCCATCTCCGACAGGGCAGACATGACGTCCTCGATCTGCTCGGAGGACATCTGGTCCTGCGGCAGGCCGTTGTTCAGCTCGTCATAGGTGATGTAGCCGCGCTTCTTGGCGCGGGCGATCAGCTTCTTGAGGGAGGCATCGTTGAGGTCGATGAGGGGCGCATCGCCGCTCTCGGTCTTCTCGTTCGCCTCGGCCGTATTCGTCTTTGCCATTCGCACGCCTTAATCTGTACCGCCGCCTTCGCCCATCATCAGCGTGGCAAGCTTCCTGTCCGCATCCTCGCGTGCCGCCCGGAGCCGTTTCTGCTCGTCGAACGCCACTTCATCGAACTTTTCCTTCAACCGGGCGGTCGCCGCTTCATAGGCGGCGTCCAGTCCAGGCCGTGCCGCCAAAGTTTCGATGACCAGAACGAGATCGCGGCGAGCACGTTCCGGGTCGGCGTCACGTCGGATAAAGGAAAAGGCCAAACCTTGTCTTAAGTGCAGCCCCTCGATGAGAGCAGCCGCGCCTGTCTGGGCCAATATGGTATTAAGCGCCTCCTGATCAAGCTCGCCGTGCACGAGCGCCGCGTCGAGCAGCGTCGAGCGAAGCTGGACGGCCGCTTTTTCCGCCAGCGGAAGGGCGGCGATCTCCTGAATATGGCCCGCAATGACCTCGGGAAAACGCAGCAGGCCGTGGAGGACGGCGTGGCTCCATTGAGGATCGAGACCGCCGCTCGCGACCGCCCGGGCGCGCGGCGACGTGGGGCGTTGCGGCACGAACTTGCCGCCCCCCTTCCACGGTTGGCGCGGGGTCCATGGCTCGCGCCTGGGGCGGGTGAGGGTGTTGAAGCGCTCCAGCAGCTCATGACGATACTGGTCGCGCACGTCCGGATCGCCGATCGCGGAGACATGGTCAAGGAGGCGGCGCTTGAGCCCGGCGCGCTGCTCGGGCGTGGCGAGCGGCTCGGCGGTGCTTTCGTGGCGCCAGAGCCGGTCGACCAGGGATTCGGGCTTTTCGAGCAGCTCTTCCAGCGCCGTACGGCCCTTGGCGCGGAGCAGGTCGTCCGGGTCCTGTCCGGCGGGCATGGTGACGAAGCCTAGGGAGCGGCCCGGGCCGACATGGGGCAGGGCACGAAGGGCGGCACGCACCGACGCCTTTTGCCCCGCCGCATCGCCGTCGAAGCAGAGGATGGGAGAGGGGCTGAGGCGCCAGAGGAGGCCGAGCTGCGCTTCTGTTAGGGCAGTGCCGAGGGGAGCGATGCTCTCGCCAATCCCGGCCCGATCGAGGGCTATCACGTCCATCTGGCCTTCGACGACGATAACGCGGCCGGCGGACCGGCTCGCGGGGCCGGCCTTGTCGATGTTGAAGAGGGTGCGGCCCTTGTCGAACAGCGGTGTGTCGGGCGAGTTCAGATATTTGGGCTCGCCGGGGCCGAGAATGCGGGCGCTGAAGGCGATGCAGCGGCCGCGGGCGTCGCGGATCGGGAAGGTGAGTCGGCCCCTGAAGCGATCGTAGGGCTCCTTGCCCTCGTCCGGGGCGATCAGCAGGCCGGCCTCGACCAGCTTGTCGTTGCCGAAGGCCTTGAGCGCGCCTTTCAGCCGGAGGCGCGCGTCGGGCGCAAAGCCGAAGCCGAATTTGCGCCGCGTCGCCGCGTCGATGCCGCGCTGGTCGAGATAGGCGCGGGCCGGACCACCTTCGACGCCCTCCAGCTGTTCGGTGAACCAGCGGGCGGCCGCCTCCATCACCTCGTAGAGCCCGGCCGCACGCTCCGCCTTCGCCTGGGCACGCGGGTCGGGCGCGGGCACTTCCATGCCCGCCGCGTCGGCCAGCTCCTTCACGGCGTCCATGAAGGTGAGGCCCTGGGCATCGGTCAGCCAGGAAATGGCGTCGCCATGGGCCTGGCAACCGAAGCAGTGATAGAAGCCCTTCTCGTCATTGACGTAGAAGCTGGGGGTCTTCTCGTTGTGGAAGGGGCAGCACGCCTTGAACTCGCGGCCGGCGCGGGTGAGCTTCAGCTGCTTCTGGATGAGGGACGAGAGGTGGGTTCGGGCGCGCAGCTCGTCGAGGAAGGCAGGGGAGAGGCTCATGGTGTGTTCTTGACGGACGCTGAGGGGCGCGCCTCGACTTCGCTCGGCACGAACGAGGTTGGTGCTGGCTCAGACGTTGAGGGACCTATGCGCGAGACATCCAATCCGTTCGTCCCGAGCGTCGTCGAGGGGCGCTCGTGAGGCGGTCGGGCAAAATATCCGACCCGCTCCCAGTCACCGGCGATTAGCGCTTGCTTCTTGGCTCGGGACCAGTTCTTCACCCGCCGCTCGAACGCCAGAGCGTCGTAACGCTCGCCGGTCCAGTCGCACCAGACGAGCTCCACCGGTCGCCTCCGCTTCGTCCAGTCCGATGCCAGGCCTTCCCGATGCTCCCAGAGACGCTTCTCCAGGTCGTCCGTGTGGCCGGTGTAATAGGAGCCATCGCGGCAGCGGAGGATATAGACCCAGAACTGCATCGATGCCGTGCCCGTGCCCCTCGACCCTTCGGCTTCGCTCAGGAGAGCCTTCGCTCGGGACGAACGAGGTCCCTGAGATTACCTCTGCAACCTATCCCTGCAGCCGCGCCTTCACCATGCCGCTGGCCTTGCTCATGTCCAGCTCGCTGGCGTGGCGTTCCTTGAGGACGGCCATGACCTTGCCCATGTCCTTGACCGATCCGGCGCCGGTTTCGGCGATGATCGTGTCGATGGCGGCGTTCGCTTCCTCGTCGCTCATCTGGGCGGGGAGGAATTCCTCGATGACCGCCACTTCCGCCGTCTCGGCCTCGGCCAGCTCCGGTCGTCCGCCTTGTTCGTACATGGTGATCGATTCGCGCCGCTGCTTGATCATCTTCTGCAGCACTTCCGTCACTAGCGCGTCGTCGTCGGGCGCCGTGTCGCTGCCGCGAAGCTCGATGTCGCGGTTCTTGAGGGCCGACTGGATGAGGCGGATTGTGGCGGTGCGGGGCTTGTCGCCGGCCTTCATGGCCGTCACCAGCGCCGCCTTCAGACGATCGCGAATCATGTCACTCTCTTTTCGGATTTCACCGGAAAGGGTGCACGATAGCGCCCGGCTTTCCGTTTTAATAGATTGACGCTCACCGCCCCGGCCTCTAGCGGGTGAGACTTAGCAACATCGCCAGATCAAACCCCAAGGAGTGCCCGCCAGATGGCCGACGCCAAACACACGCCCACGCCCTCAGGAGCGACGGGCGTATTGGTGTTAGCCGATGGAAGCGTCATCTGGGGCCACGGTTTCGGCGCCGAAGGCGAGGCCGTCGGCGAGGTGTGCTTCAACACCGCGATGACCGGCTATCAGGAGATCATGACCGATCCGTCCTATGCGGCGCAGATCGTCACCTTCACTTTCCCGCATATCGGCAATGTCGGCGCCAACTACGAGGATCTGGAGGCGGACAATCCCTTCGCCCTGGGCTGCGTGGTGCGCGAGGACGTGACGGCGTCTAGCAATTTCCGGGCGGTGCAGGGTTTCGACGCCTGGATGAAGGCGAACGGGCGGATCGGGCTGTCGGGCGTCGATACGCGGGCGCTGACGCGGAAGATACGCGTGGGCGGAGCGCCGAACGGGGTGATCGCGCATAATGCTGCGGGCGAGTTCGATGTCGAGGCGTTGCTGCAAAGGGCGCGCGAATGGCCGGGGCTGGAGGGGATGGACCTCGCCAAGGAGGTTTCGTGCCGGCAGATGTATCGCTGGTCCCAGCGACTGTGGCGCTTGGGGCAGGGGTATGAGGAGCGCCCCTCGACTTCGCTCGGGACGAACGAGGTGGGTGGAAGCCAAGCTGGCCGAGGTGAGGCCGATGGAGGTCAAAAGACTCCGTTCGTCCCGAGCGAAGTCGAGGAGCGTACCACGAGCGTCGATCCAGACGATCACGACCCCCGCCCCCACGTTGTCGCGATCGATTATGGCTCCAAGCGCAACATCTTCCGCAATCTGGCCAACGCCGGAGCGCGGGTGACGGTGCTTCCCGCCACCGCCACCTTTGAGGAGGTGATGGCGCACGAGCCGGACGGCTTCTTCCTCTCGAACGGTCCCGGCGATCCGGCCGCGACGGGCGAATATGCGGTGCCGGTGATCCGGCAGATGCTGGAGACCGGAAAGCCGCTCTTCGGCATCTGCCTCGGCCACCAGATGCTCGGCCTCGCCGTCGGCGCCAGGACGTCCAAGATGCACCAGGGCCATCGCGGCGCCAACCATCCGGTGAAGCGGCTGTCGGACGGGCGGGTGGAGATCACCAGCATGAATCACGGCTTCGCGGTGGAGACCGAAAGCCTGCCGGACAATGCGCGGCCGACGCATATCTCGCTGTTCGACGGGAGCCTCGCGGGGCTGGAACTGACGGACCGGCCGGCGTTTTCGGTGCAATATCACCCGGAGGCGAGCCCGGGGCCGCAGGATAGCGCGTATTTGTTCGAGAAGTTTGTGAAGCAGCTCAGAAAATGATGGGGCAAATCGAACCTAGGCACTTCGTGGCGAGCGCGTTGAGCCTGACAGCCTCAGTCGTTCTAGTAAGCTGCGGTAAGCCGTCGATTCCGATCGATTCACAAGCTTTTCTCGTTAAGGCAAGGGAGGAATGCGGGCTCGCCCGCAATGAGATGACTTGGCAAATGTTTGACAAACAGACGGTCGGGATACGGCCGACCCCTGATGCCGCCTATCAAAAAATCGATTGCTTCATCGGTAAGGTTGGCGATGCCGGCTTTGAGTTGGGCTTTGTTGGCAATGAGGCCATTCAATAATGCCCAAACGCACTGACATCTCCTCCATCCTCATCATCGGCGCGGGCCCGATCGTTATCGGCCAGGCGGCGGAGTTCGATTATTCGGGGACTCAGGCGGCCAAGGCGCTGAAGGCCGAGGGCTATCGGATCATCCTGGTCAACTCCAATCCGGCGACGATCATGACCGATCCGGAGCTGGCCGATGCGACCTATGTCGAGCCGATCACGCCGGAGCTGGTGGCGCGGATCATCGAGAAGGAGCGGCCGGACGCGGTGCTACCGACCATGGGCGGACAGACGGCGCTCAACACGGCGCTGGCGCTGTTCAAGGACGGAACGCTCGACAAATATGGCGTCAAGATGATCGGCGCCGATGCCGACGCCATCGAGATGGCCGAGGATCGCCTCAAGTTCCGCGAGGCGATGGACCGGATCGGGCTGGAAAGCCCGCGCTCGGCGATCGCGCACAGCCTCGATGACGCCATGAAGGCATTGGAGCATACCGGCCTTCCGGCGATCATCCGGCCGAGCTTTACGCTGGGCGGCACCGGCGGCGGCATCGCCTATAACCGCGAGGATTTCGTCCAGATCGTGACCGGCGGGCTGGAGGCCTCGCCCACCAACGAGGTGCTGATCGAGGAATCGGTGCTCGGGTGGAAGGAATATGAGATGGAGGTGGTGCGCGACCGCGCCGACAACGCCATCATCATCTGCTCGATCGAGAATGTCGATCCGATGGGCGTCCATACCGGCGATTCCATCACCGTCGCGCCGGCGCTGACCCTGACCGACAAGGAATATCAGATCATGCGCAACGCGAGCATCGCGGTGCTGCGTGAAATCGGCGTCGAAACAGGGGGTTCCAACGTCCAGTTCGCGGTGAATCCGAAGGATGGGCGGCTGGTCGTCATCGAGATGAACCCGCGCGTCAGCCGTTCCTCGGCGCTGGCCTCCAAGGCGACGGGCTTTCCGATCGCCAAGGTCGCTGCGAAGCTGGCGGTGGGCTACACGCTCGACGAAATCGACAACGACATCACCGGCGCGACGCCGGCGAGCTTCGAGCCGACGATCGACTATGTCGTCACCAAGATCCCGCGCTTCGCCTTCGAGAAGTTCAAGGGATCGGAGCCTCTGCTCTCGACCGCGATGAAGTCCGTCGGCGAAGTGATGGCGATCGGGCGGAATTTCCACGAGAGCCTGCAGAAGGCGCTGCGGGGGCTGGAGACGGGGCTGATCGGGCTCGACGGCGTCAAGGCGCTCTACGGGGCGCCGAAGGTCGAGATCGAGGCGGCGCTGGCGCGGCCGACCCCGGACCGGCTGCTGGTCGCGGCGCAGGCGCTGCGCGAGGGCCTGACCGTGGCGGAAGTCCACGCCATCGCCAAATATGATCCCTGGTTCCTGGAGCGGCTGAAGGAAATCGTCGACGCGGAGGAGGGCGTCTGCCGGGACGGCATTCCCAACGACGCGGCGCAGCTGAGGCGCCTCAAGGCGATGGGCTTTTCCGACAAGAGGCTGGCCGAGCTGGCGATCAAGTCGGCCCATATCCCGCATGGCGTCGGCAAGACGCTGGCGCGCGGGCACGGGCTCATCCACGATGCGGTCAAGGCCCTGACGGGGGCGACCACCGAAGCGGAGGTGCGGCGGCTGCGCCACCGGCTCGGCGTTCGGCCCGTGTTCAAGCGCATCGACACCTGCGCGGCGGAGTTCGAGGCGAAGACGCCCTACATGTATTCGACCTACGAGGCGCCGAGCTTCGGCGCGCCGGAGGATGAGAGCCAGCCGTCAGACCGGCGCAAGGTGGTGATCCTCGGCGGCGGGCCGAACCGGATCGGGCAGGGCATCGAGTTCGACTATTGCTGCGTCCACGCTGCCTATGCCCTGAAGGAAGCCGGGTTCGAGACCATCATGGTCAACTGCAATCCGGAGACGGTCTCGACCGACTATGACACGTCGGACCGGCTCTATTTCGAGCCGCTGACGGCCGAGGACGTGCTCGAGATCCTGCATGTCGAGCAATCGCGCGGCGAGCTGGTCGGCGTCATCGTCCAGTTCGGCGGGCAGACGCCGCTGAAGCTGGCGGCGGCGCTGGAGAAGGCGGGGATTCCGATCCTCGGCACTTCGCCCGACGCCATCGATCTCGCCGAAGATCGCGAGCGGTTCGCGATGCTGGTCGACAAGCTCGGTTTGAAGCAGCCGCGCAACGGCATCGCCCGCAGCCGGGACGAGGCGCTCGCGGTGGCCGAGCGGATCGGCTACCCGGTGCTGACGCGGCCGAGCTACGTGCTCGGCGGGCGGGCGATGGAGGTGGTCGACGGGCCGGCCCAGCTCGACGACTATATCGTGACCGCCGTCCAGGTCTCCGGCGACAGCCCGGTGCTGATCGACCAGTATCTGCGCGACGCGATCGAGGTCGACGTCGACGCCATCTCGGACGGGAAGGACGTCGCCATCGCCGGCGTCATGCAGCATATCGAGGAGGCGGGCGTCCATTCGGGCGACAGCGCGTGCTCGCTGCCGCCCTACAGCCTGTCGCCCGACATCGTCGCCGAGATCGAGCGGCAGGCGCGGGCGCTGGCCTTGGCGCTGGGCGTCGTCGGGCTGATGAACGTGCAGTTCGCGGTCAAGGCCAGCGGCCGCGAGGCCGAACAACCCAGAGACCAGGTTTATCTGATCGAGGTCAATCCGCGCGCCAGCCGGACCGTGCCCTTTGTCGCCAAGGCGATCGGTGCGCCCATCGCCAAGATCGCGGCGCGGGTGATGGCGGGCGAGCCGCTGATGAGCTTCCTGCCGATCAAGCGCGACGTCGCCCATATCGCCGTCAAGGAGGCGGTGTTCCCGTTCGCGCGCTTCCCCGGCATCGATCCCGTGCTGTCACCGGAAATGAAGTCTACCGGCGAAGTGATGGGAATATCGGACGATTTTGCTATCGCATTCCTGAAGTCCCAGGTCGGCGGCGGCGTCCATCTGCCGGGCGAGGGCACATTGTTCGTGTCGGTGAAGGACAGCGACAAGTCGGCCATCGTGCCGGCGGTCCGCGCGATCATCGACCTCGGCTTCAAGGTGATCGCCACCCAGGGCACGGCCGAATATCTGTTTGAGCAGGGGCTGGAGGTCGCGCAGGTCAACAAGGTGGCGCAGGGGCGGCCGCATATCGTCGACAAGATCAAGGACGGCGAGGTCGACCTCATCTTCAACACCACCGAAGGCTGGCAGAGCCACAAGGATTCCGCGTCGATCCGCGCCTCGGCGCTGATGGCTAAGGTGCCCTATTTCACCACCGCCGCTTCGAGCGCCGCGGTGGTGAAGGCGATCGCCGCCCAGCGCGACCACCACCTTGAAGTGCGCTCACTCCAGGACTATTATTCCGTTTCCCAAGCTTGATCCTGACAATTTGCGTTAAAGTCAGGCGGTCTTTTCAAGAAAAGACGGCTGAAACCAGTTTTACGAAAGGCGTTGTTATGGCGACCGTCGACAAGATGCCGATGCTGGCCGAAGGTTATGAAAAGCTTCAGACCGAGGTGCGTCACCTGAAATTGGTCGAGCGGCCGGCGATCATCGACGCGATCGAGGAGGCGCGCGCCCACGGCGACTTGTCGGAAAATGCGGAATACCATGCGGCCAAGGAGCGGCAGGGCCAGATCGAGGCGACCATCGCCGATATCGAGGACCGCCTCAGCCGCGCGATGGTGATCGATCCCACGACGCTTTCCGGCGACAAGGTCGTGTTCGGCGCGACCGTTCACCTCGTCGATGAAAACGACAAGCCGGTGAAATACCAGATCGTCGGCCAGACCGAGGCGGACGCGAAGGTCGGCCGCATCAGCTATTCCTCGCCCCTGGGCCGCGCGCTCATCGGCCGCCAGGTCGGCGACGAGGTCGAAGTGACGACCCCGTCGGGCGACAAATATTACGAGATCGAGAAGATCGAGTTCATCTGACGGTGCGACCGCCGGAAAGCTGGCAACTAGCGAGGGTCACGCTCGCCATCGCGGCCGTGACGGCCTTTGCCTGGCTGGCGGCGACGCTGACCGGCGCCGGCGACCTCGCGGCGATCTGGGGCGGCTTCATCCCGGTACGCGTGACCGGCGTCACCGGCGATGAGGGGCTGACCCCGGTCTTCCTGACGCCGCTGACGGCGACGCTGGTCCATGCCGGGATCATCCATCTCGGCTTCAACCTCCTTATCCACCTCTTCTGCGGCCGCTCGGTCGAGACGATCATCGGCGGGCGGCAGCTCGCCATTCTCTATGTCGTCGGCGCCTATGCGGCGGCGGCGGCGCATTATGCGGTGGATCCCTTCGACCGGACGCCGATGGTCGGCGCCAGCGGGGCGATCTCGGCGGTGCTCGGCGCCTATTCGATGATGTTCGGCCGCAATCGGGTGAAGGTGGCCAACCCGACCTTGGCGCTGTGGCTCAATGCGCTGTGGCTGGCGGTGGCCTGGGTGGGGCTGCAACTGATCATCGGCTTCACCTTCGAAACCGCCGGCGCCCGCATCGCCATCGCCGCCCATATCGGCGGCTTCATCGCCGGGCTGCTGCTGGCGAAGCCGCTTTTGCTGCTGAGGTATCGGGGCGCATAGCCGTCATTGCGAGGAGCGGAGCGACGCGGCAATCCAGCCCCGCGCCGCTGGATTGCCTCGCGGCGCTCGCAATGACGCGACCGGCGCCTAGGCCTTCTTCTGGTCGAGCTCCGGCTCCATCAGGCGGTGGAGGTGGACGACGACATATTTCATCTCGGCATCGTCGACGGTGCGCTGCGCATTGGCGCGCCAGGCGTCGAGGGCGCTGGCATAGTCGGGGAAGAGGCCGACCAGGTGCACCGAGGGGAGGTCGACGAAGTCGAGACCCTGCGGGTCCTTGACGCGGCCGCCGAAGACGAGATGGAGCTTGCTCATGAGGTTACCTCGAACGTGAAAGTTGGCGTCCGCCTAACACGCCAAGGCGCTGAAGCAAGAGGGGCGATTGCCACCTGCCCGATCGTTCGTCCCGAGCGTAGTCGAGGGGCGTACGTGATGACTCCGTGCCAACGCCCCTCGACTTCGCTCGGGACGAACGAATGAAGTTCACCTCAGATGTGTTCACCCGAGCGGACGGTCGTCAGCCCCGCTTCTCCATGAAGTTGACCAGCGCATCGAAGCCGTTGCGCTGGACGTAGCTGTTGAAGTCCGCTTCCTGCGCCACGGCGATGTTGACCCCGCCCACCGTGAGGTTCGTGACCTTGTAGCCGCCACCGACCTTGGCAAGCGCCCAGATGGCGTTCACCGGCCGCGCACCGGGGCGGGTGACCTGGGTCAGGACGGCGGCGCTGTTGCCCTGGTTCTGCACGCGCACGACCTTTATGTCGGCGTCAGAATAATCGTAGAGCCGATCGGCATAGGTGCCGACGATGAAGTCGGGAAAGGCCGTCTTATAGGCCTTGTACTGCACATCGCTGATCTTGGGCCGCCAGCGGCGGATCAGCCGGTCGCCGATCGCGTCGACGGCGAAATGCTGGGCGAGGAGCGAACGGAACTTGCCCCGGGCGGTCCCCTTGTCGCCCTTGAGGACGCCGAAGCCGGTCGTCGCGAGGCTCTGGACGAATTTGCCCGGATCCTGGTTGCTCACCTGGGCGGTAGCGGGAACGGCGGCGATGGACGAGCCCGCGAGGATAGCGGCGACGATAACGGAACGCATCAAGACAGGTTCTCCTCCAAAGGTTCGGCGATTTCGCGAACGACGCGCAAACGCCCCCGCAAGTTCCGGAAATCCCATCACTTCCGGACGAGCGAGGGCGGTTGGAGACGCCTTATTGAGTGGGCGTCCGCTTCAGCGTCTGCTTGGCGGCAGTAGCCGAGCTGCGCGCGGCCTCGCCGGCGCTGCTGGTGAGCTCGTCCAGCTTCTGCTTGGCGGTCTCGCGGTTGAAACCGAGCTCGTCGAGCTTGCTGGTGCCGGCATCGCGTGCCGCCAGCGCCGCCTCACGGGCCCGCTCGTTCACACGCCGGCCATAGTCGCCGAACAGCTCCTCCTCGCGGCGCGTTCTCGGCAGGATGGCGCCGATGAGGGCGCCCAGCGCGAGGCCGCCGATGAGCGCGGCAGCGGGATTGGCATCGATGCCCTGAGCAGTGCGCTGGCGGGCATAGGAGGCGTTCTCGCGAGCGCTGCCATAAGCCTGGCTGGCGCGTTCGCGGGCGCTGCTATAGGCGTCGCCGGCGCGCTCGCGGGCGGCGCTCGTCCTTTCACGCACCCTGTCCTTGGCGGCGGACATGCGGCCGTTCCTGCCGGTGTCGGTATCGCGATCCATATCCGTCGTCGTCATACAGTCACTCCTTCCTTCTTGGACCTTTTCACCAGGGGGGCGGTGAGGTCATATTCCTGGTCGTGATGATCGAGATCGGCCCGGATGATGCCGGCCTCCTCTTCCTCGTCCTGCCGGAAGAAGCCGGAGGCGAGGCGCCAGAGCGGCTCGCGGGCGAGGAACAGGACGATGCCGGCGAGGATGCCGGACGCGGCGATCGGCCGTCCCTTCACCGTCTCGATGGCTCCGTCCGCCATTTCGCCGCCCTTCTCGCGCACGCCGTCCCAAGCGCTGCTCATCAGGTTGGCCGGTTTCAGCCGGTGCTGGACGGCGCCCGCCGTGGAGGCAAATTGCCGCCGCGCCTGCTCCGCCGCACGCTTGGCCTGTTCGATCCGATTGGCCTCGGGCGTCATGGGTTGCGCTCCCCGGCGCTGATCGCCGCCTTCTCCTCGGCGTCGCCCGACAGCGCCGCCATCTTTCCGAGGCCGAAGCGGACGAGCAGGAAAGCGATGGCGCCAGTAGCCGCCAGGACCACGAGGCCGGCCGCCACCGGGCCGATCAGGACGGCGAGCCCCATCACCAGACCGACCAGCGCGGCGATCAGGCCCGCAAAGGCGAGGAAGCCGCCGGCCGCGAGCGCGATCGCCCCGGTCCGCGCCTTGCCGATCCGGTAGAGCGCGATCTGCTTGTAGAGCCTGACTTCCGCCGCGGCTACGTTCCGCCCATCCTCGACGAGCTGCTGGATCAGATCGCCGAGCGAATCGTCGTCAGGTCGTTCGATGCGTCCGTGCAAGATCAGATACCCGCGCCGTCGGTCGTGGTCGTGTCACCTGCCGTTGTCGTGCTGGTGGTGCCCGTGCTGGTGGTGCCGGTCGGCGACTGCCCGATGGCGGGCGGAGTGGTGGTCTCGCCGCTCTGGCCCTCGGCCATGCCGGACTTGATCAGCCGCGCCAGCGCGAAGCCCACCGCGGCGGCGGTGCCGATGGCGATCACCGGGCTCTTGCGGACGATGGCCCGGGCGTCGTCGATCAGCTCGTCGACATCCTTGCTGCGAAGCGTATCGGCAAAGCCCGAAACGGCGTCGGCCGCGCGGCGGGCATAGTCGCCATATTCGGCGCCAAGCCTCTCGTCGATCGACTGGGCGGATTCGCTCACCGCCCGCGAGAACTCGCCCAGCGCGTCGGCGGCGCGGGTCTTGCCGTCCACCGCATATTCTCGGGCCTTGCCGCTCGCCTGGTCGCGAAGGGCGGCCGATCGTTCCTTGATCTGGGCCACGGCCTTATCGCGCTTGGTGCCGGTGGTGCCGCCGGTGTCGTCGGCCTGGCCGCTGCCGACGAATCCGCCGCTGGATCCGGTGCTCGCGCTGGTGCCCGCGCCCCTTTCCATCGCGCCGTTGATGATGTGGTCGGTTCCTTCGGGAAGTTCAGGGTTGCGCGGGGGCATTTGGTTTCCTCCAGACTTAAGGGGTGGGCCCGTTCCTCGATCTCGAAAACTCGCTCGGCCCGGCTTCCGTTCCGCCGGTGAGATCGAAAGTTGCTTCTCCTGGGTCGCGCCGATAGACGCGGCCTGCCAGCCATCATAGACCGAAACAGGGGCCGTATAAATGACCGCCATTCTCGATGTACATGCGCGCCAGATTCTCGACAGCCGCGGCAATCCGACGGTGGAGGTGGAGGTCTATCTGGAGGATGGCAGCATGGGGCGGGCGGCGGTCCCGTCCGGCGCCTCGACCGGCGCCCATGAAGCGGTCGAGAAACGCGACGGGGACAAGGGCCGCTGGCTCGGCAAGGGCGTGAGCCAGGCCGTCGACGCGGTTCGCGGCGAGATCTCCGACGCGATCGTCGGCATGGAGGCCGAGGACCAGGCGGAGATCGACGCCCTGCTGATCGACCTCGATGGGACGGAGAACAAGTCGCGGCTCGGCGCCAACGCGATTCTCGGCGTCAGCCTCGCGGTGGCCAAAGCGGCGGCGGACGCGCGCGGCCTTCCGCTCTATCGCTATGTCGGCGGCGTGTCGGCAAACCTGCTTCCCGTGCCGATGATGAACATCATCAACGGCGGCGAGCATGCCGACAATCCGATCGACTTCCAGGAGTTCATGGTCATGCCGGTGGGCGCCGACAGCATCGCGGAAGCGGTGCGCTGCGGCGCCGAAATCTTCCACACCCTGAAGAAGGGCCTGTCGGAAGCGGGGCTTTCGACCGCTGTGGGCGACGAGGGCGGCTTCGCGCCGGCACTGGCGTCGACCACGGACGCGCTCGACTTCATCATGAAGTCGGTGGAGCGCGCCGGCTACACCCCCGGCGACGACGTCGTGCTGGCCCTTGATTGTGCCTCGACCGAGTTCTTCAAGGACGGCGCCTATCGGATGGAAGGGGAGGGGAAGACCCTCTCGCCCGCCGAAATGGCCGACTATCTCGCCGACCTCACCCGCCGCTACCCGATCCTGTCGATCGAGGACGGCATGGCCGAGGACGATTTCGAAGGCTGGAAGGCGCTCACCGACAAGATCGGCGACAAGGTCCAGCTGGTGGGCGACGACCTGTTCGTCACCAATCCCGAGCGCCTTGCCATGGGAATCGACAAGGGCCTCGCCAATTCGCTGCTGGTGAAGGTCAACCAGATCGGAACGCTCACCGAGACGCTGGACGCGGTCAACATGGCCCACCGCGCCCGCTACACGGCCGTCATGTCGCACCGTTCCGGCGAGACCGAGGACACGACCATCGCCGATCTCGCCGTGGCCACCAATTGCGGACAGATCAAGACCGGCAGCCTCGCCCGTTCCGACCGCCTCGCCAAATACAATCAGCTCATCCGAATCGAGGAGGAGCTGGGTTCCGCCGCAAAATATGCAGGTCGGAGCATCTTCGCAGCGAAATCCGCTTGATTCCGGGACGTTTTACTGATTCTGTTAACCCTGTGAGCACGGGGACGCGAACCACAATCGAATTGATCAAGCGGGCGGCGCTGCCGGCGCTGGCGGTGCTCATCATCGCCAACTTCCTCGGCTATGCCGTGGTCGGATCGAACGGCGTCCTCGCGTGGGGCGACTATCGCCGGGTGAAGGAAGAGAAGAGCGTCGTCCTGGCCCGGCTCCAGGAGGAGCGGGCGCGGCTCGCCCATCGGGCGGAACTGCTCGATCCCAAGAGCGCCGATCCCGACCTCGCCGACGAGATGGTGCGGCGCCAGCTCGGCGTCGTCCGGCCCGACGAAGTCATCATCCAGATTCCGGAATAGGCTTTGTCACTTCGGACTTGATCCGGGGTCGCATGAAGCCGAGCTGTCCTTCTTTGGCTCGGGCGATGGTCCTGAATTCCGGCGTTCGCCGGGAATGACGACGGGTCATTGGCATGACAGGGTTGGCCCCATGTTGCGCCCCTGAACGTTTGCGGCCATAGAGCCCGCGTCACGTCATTAGCAGCTTGGAAAGGGGCCGAAGAAGTGGCCAAGGCAGCATCGTCGAAGCGCTCAAGTCCGGAGAAGGACGCTACGGCCTCGCCGCCGCCCACGCCCAACCGGCCGCGTCCGCCCGAGCCCAAGCGGCATAAGGCGGATAAGGCCGAGATGCTGGAATATTACCGCCAGATGCTGCTCATCCGCCGCTTCGAGGAGCGCGCCGGGCAGCTTTACGGTCTCGGCCTCATCGGCGGCTTCTGCCACCTCTACATCGGCCAGGAGGCCGTCGCCGTCGGACTCCAGTCGGCCATGGATTTCAGCAAGGATTCGGTAATCACCGGCTATCGCGACCATGGTCACATGCTCGCTTACGGCATCGATCCCAAGGTGATCATGGCCGAGCTCACCGGGCGCGAGGCCGGCATTTCGAAGGGCAAGGGCGGCTCGATGCACATGTTCAGCGTCGAGCATAAATTCTACGGCGGTCACGGCATCGTCGGCGCTCAGGTGCCGTTGGGGGCAGGCCTCGCCTTCAAGCATAAATATGCCGGCGATGGCGGCGTCTGCCTGGCTTATTTCGGCGACGGCGCAGCCAACCAAGGCCAGGTCTACGAGGCGTTCAACATGGCTTCGCTCTGGGCCCTGCCGATCATCTTCGTGATCGAAAACAACCAATATGCCATGGGCACCAGCGTCAACCGCGCCAGTGCCGAGGACCAGCTCTACAAGCGCGGCGAATCCTTCCGCATTCCAGGCCTGCAGGTCGACGGCATGGACGTGCTCGAAGTGCGCGGCGCTGCCACGACGGCACTCGAATGGGTGCGCAGCGGCAAGGGACCCATCCTGCTGGAGCTCAAGACCTATCGCTATCGCGGTCACTCCATGTCGGACCCGGCCAAATATCGCTCGCGCGAGGAGGTTCAGGCGGTGCGCGACAAGTCCGATCCGATTGAGGCGCTGAAGCGCGAGCTGGAGAAAGCGGGCGTGTCCGAGGACGAGCTCAAGAGCATCGACAAGGACATCCGCGCCATCGTCGCCGAGTCGGCCGACTTCGCCGAGCAGTCGCCCGAGCCCGATCCTTCCGAGCTTTACACTGACGTTCTGGTCGAGAGCTACTGATGACCATTGAGATCAAGATGCCCGCCCTTTCCCCGACGATGGAGGAGGGGACCCTCGCCAAGTGGCTGGTGAAGGAGGGCGACACGGTGTCCTCCGGCGACATTCTCGCCGAGATAGAGACGGACAAGGCGACGATGGAGTTCGAGGCGGTGGACGAAGGCACGGTCGCCAAGATCCTTATTCCCGAAGGGACCGACGAGGTGAAGGTCGGAACCGTGATCGCGGTTCTCGCCGGCGAGGGCGAAGACGCCTCTGCCGCGGCCGAGGCGCCGGCTAAGCCGGAGCCGAAGGCCGTCCAGGAAGAGGCACCCGCGCCCGAATCCGGCGAGCCCACGAAAATGGAGACCGGCGCTCGCAATCTCGTCGCGTCGGTCGAGAAGGCTGAAATCCGCGACCCCGAAGTGCCGGAAGGCACCGAAATGGTGCGCATGACCGTCCGCGAGGCGCTCCGCGACGCCATGGCGGAGGAAATGCGGACGGACGACCGCGTCTTCGTGATGGGCGAGGAAGTCGCCGAATATCAGGGCGCGTACAAGGTCACGCAGGGCTTGCTCGAAGAGTTCGGCGACCGCCGCGTCATCGACACGCCGATCACCGAATATGGCTTTGCCGGGGTCGGCACCGGGGCCGCGATGGGAGGGCTCAGGCCCATCGTCGAGTTCATGACCTTCAACTTTGCCATGCAGGCGATCGATCACATCATCAATTCGGCCGCCAAGACCAACTATATGTCCGGCGGCCAGATGCGGATCCCGATCGTATTCCGCGGCCCCAATGGTGCGGCCGCCCGCGTCGCCGCCCAGCACAGCCAGAATTTCGCCGCCTGGTACGCGCACGTGCCGGGGTTGGTGGTGATCGCGCCTTATTCGGCCGCGGATGCCAAAGGCCTGATGAAGGCCGCTATCCGCTCCGAAGACCCTGTCGTCTTCCTCGAGAATGAGCTGATGTACGGCCAGAGCTTCGACGTGCCGAAGCTCGACGATTATGTCCTTCCCATCGGCAAGGCTCGGATCGCGCGCGAGGGCAAGGACGTGACCTTCGTCAGCTATTCGATCGGTGTCGGCGTCGCCCTGGATGCCGCCGGCAAGCTCGCCGAGGAAGGGATCGAGGCCGAGGTCGTGGACCTGCGCACGCTTCGCCCGCTCGACCGGGAGACGGTGCTGAAGAGCCTCGCCAAGACCAACCGCATCGTCTGCGTCGAGGAAGGCTGGCCGACCTGCTCCATCTCGGCCGAGATCGCGGCGATCGCCATGGAGGAGGGGTTCGACGACCTCGACGCGCCGGTGCTGCGCGTGACGAATGTCGACGTGCCGCTTCCCTATGCCGCGAACCTGGAAAAGCTGGCGCTGGTGAAAGTGGAGGACGTCGTCGCGGCGGCCAAGAAGGTCTGCTACCGCTGACCTTTGAAATCAAGTCATCCCGGCGAAAGCCGGGAGCCAAGAACACCGAGCGGATGGGTGAGGCGATGACGTCGTCACCGAAATGGCCGAGGCCGGGTTTTTGGATCCCGGCTCCCGCCCGGATGACGGTTGTTGGCACGGCGTGGTGACGGCATGACGCCGCTCGATCCGGACCGCACCCTTGCCCTGTCCTATGTCCCGGCCAAGCGCCGGGCGCCGGTCGAGGCGCTTTGGCGGCTCGACGCGGCGCTGGGGGCGGTGCTCGCCGGGGGGCGGGAACCGCTGATTAGCCAGATCAAGCTCGCCTGGTGGCGCGAGGCGCTTGAGAAGCTCGACCGGGAAAAGGCGCCCGCCGAGCCGGTTCTGCAGACCCTCGCCGAACATGTCGTGCCGATCATTTCCGGAGCGGCGCTTTCGGACCTGGAGCAAGGTTGGGCTGTGCTGCTCAGCCCGGATCCGCTTTCGCCGACCGATCTCGACCGTTACGCGGCGCGCGGGCGCGTGCTCTTCCGCTACTCCGCCGAGCTTCTGGGCGGGCTGGCGAACGAGGCAGTGGAGCGCAGCGGAGAGATCTGGGCCCTGGCGGATCTCGCCCGGCACAGCGGAGAACCGGACGCGACGGCCGCGCTCGAAAGGGCGGGACGGCTTGAAGTCAGCGATCATCGGTGGCGGGCGGCGTTGCGGCCCCTCGGCATGCTTTGGGCGCTCGCCCGCCGCGACGTCGAGCATGGCCGTGGTCGGCTTGAGCCGCAAGGCTCGCCGGGGCGGATGATGCGCATGCTGAGGCACCGGTTCACGGGCCGCTGATTTTCGGTTAGCTTCCCTTCCACTACGGCGAGGGGGAGGGGAGATGCTTCGCTTTGTGGCCGGGGCCGTTTCGGCCTTGCTACTCGTGACCGCGGGCATAGTCGCCTGGACGGGCGCCGCCGACGCCGACGATCCCATACCGCCACCGCCCGCCGCACCGTCGTTGCTGATGGCGCCCCCGCGAAAGCCCGCTACCCCGCCCGCGGCGCCCGAAAAGTCGCGCGAGGAACGCCGTTTCGCCCGCTACGACGACAATGAAGACGGCATCATCACCCGCGCCGAAATGATGAACAGCCGCCGTAGCGCCTGGGAGCGGCTCGACACCAACGGCGACAATCGCCTCGATTTCGACGAATGGGCGATCGCCACCTCCGAGAAGTTCGCCAAAGCGGATGCAGACAAGTCGGGAACCCTCAATGCCGCCGAGTTCCTGACGACACGCAGAAAGAGCAAGCCCAGGCCGAAGTGCGAGTGCTGATGCCCTCCCCACGCTTTCAGCGTACGGAGGATTACTGCGCCATCCACTCGCTCAGTGCCTCGCGGGCACGGCCGGTATAAGCGCTCTTGCGGTCCTTTTTCTTCACCTTGCCCTCGATGGGTGGGAAGAGGCCGAAATTGACGTTCATCGGTTGATAGTTCTCGGCCTCGGCGCCGCCGGTGATGTGGCCGAGGAGGGCGCCGAGAGCGGTCGTGGGCGGGGGTGACTCGATCGCGGTGCCCTGCGCTTCGGCGGCGGCGAAGCGGCCGGCGAGGAGGCCGATGGCGGCGGATTCGACATAGCCTTCGCAGCCGGTGATCTGGCCGGCGAAGCGGATATGCGGCGCCTTCCTGAGACGGAGCTGGCCGTCGAGCAGCTGCGGCGAGTTGATGAAGGTGTTGCGGTGGAGCCCGCCCAACCGCGCGAACTCGGCATTCTCCAGACCCGGAATGGTGCGAAACAGCCGCACCTGCTCGGCAAATTTCAATTTGGTCTGGAAACCGACCATGTTCCACAGGGTACCGAGCGCATTATCCTGGCGGAGCTGGACGACGGCATAGGGCCAGCGGCCCGTCTTCGGGTCATCGAGGCCTACGGGCTTCATCGGGCCGTAGCGGAGCGTGTCGACGCCGCGCTCGGCCATCACCTCGATCGGCATGCAGCCCTCGAAATAGGGCGTGTCCTTCTCCCAATCGCGGAATTCGGTCTTCTCGCCGTCAAGCAGGCCCTGGTGGAAGGCGAGATACTGCTCCTTGCTCATCGGGCAGTTGATATAATCCTTGTCGCCCTTGTCCCACCGCGAGGCCATCCAGCAGATGTCCATGTCGATGCTGTCGCGGTGCACGATCGGGGCAATGGCATCGAAGAAGGCGAGTGAGTCGCTGCCCGTCGCCGCGCCGATCGATTCGGCCAACTTCGCCGCCGTCAGCGGCCCGGTGGCGACGATGGCGAGCCCGGAGGCGGGGAGGGTATCGATCCGCTCGCGCACGATCTCGATGTTGGGATGATTGCGCAGTATCTCGGTGACCTGGGCCGAGAACTGATCCCGGTCGACCGCCAAAGCCGAGCCCGCCGGCACCTTGTGTGCATCGGCCGCCGTCATGATCAGCGAATTCAGCGCCCGCATCTCCGCGTGCAGCAGCCCGACGGCGTTGTTCTCGGCGTCGTCGGAGCGGAAGCTGTTCGAGCAGACGAGCTCCGCCAGCCCGTCCGTCTGGTGCGCCGGCGTCATCTCGCCCGATCCCCGCATCTCGGACAATCGAACCTTCATGCCTGCCTGGGCGAGCTGCCACGCGGCTTCGGAGCCTGCGAGTCCGCCGCCAATGATGTGAACCTGATACGTCATGGCCGGCCAGATAGCGGCTCGCCGCCTGCGATGCGAGCGTTGGTCACAATGTCCGGAACAGAACGAGGGCGTCGGTCGGCCCTTCGGTGGGGTGGATGAAGGCGCCGGGAAGGCGGCCGACCTCTTCGAAGCCGTGCCGTTTCCACAGCCGGATGGCGCCCGTGTTGGTCGCGACCACGAAATTGAATTGCATGGCGGTGAAGCCCCGCTCCCGCGCCCGATCGAGGGAATGGGCGCAGAGCGCGCTGGCGATGCCGCGTCCCCGGGCTTCCGGCGCTGTCATGTAGCCGGCATTGGCGACATGGGCACCGCCGCCGGGCTGGTTGGCGCGAAGATAATAAGTCCCGAGAATGCGGCCGTCGGCCTCGGCGACGAAGGTCTCGCGATCCTGCCCCAACCAATAGGTCAGAGCTTCGATCTCGCCCATGTCGCGCGGCAAGACATAGGTGTCGCCGGCGCGGATGACGGGCGCGAGGATCGCCCAGAGCGCGGCCTCGTCGCCCGGTGCTGCCCGGCGGATCAGCATGGGCGCGTCAGGCCTCCTCGCCGCTCCCGCCATTCTCGGGCTCCGTGCCGATCACGGCATCGCTCGCCTGAAGTGCCTCGTCTTCGACGTCGACCACCGCTTCGGCCTCTTCGTCGCTCTCCTCGATACGGGCGGCGGAAACGACATGCTCGTTGTCGGCGACGTTGAACAGGCGGACGCCGGCGCTGTTGCGGCCGATGACGCGCAGCGAATCGAGACCCATCCGGATGAGCTTGGCCTGATCGGTGACCAGCATGAGCTGATCGCCCGGTATGGCGGGGAAGCTCGCCACGACGGGTCCGTTGCGGGCGATATTGTCGATATTGGTAATGCCCTGGCCGCCGCGCCCCGTGCGGCGATATTCATAGGCCGACGAGAGCTTGCCATAGCCGTTGGCGCAGACCGTCAGGATAAACTGCTCGCGGCCCTGCAGCTCGGCGAAGCGTTCCGATGTCATCTGCGGCGAGCCTTCCTTCTCGGCCTTCCAGGGTGCGAAGCGCAGATAATCCTCGCGCTCCTCCTGGTTCCGCATGCCGCCCCGATGGAGAATGGAGAGCGAGATCACCTTGTCGCCCGTGGCAAGACGAATACCGCGCACGCCGGTGGAGGCGCGGCTCTGGAACGCGCGGACGTCGTCGCCGGCGAAGCGGATCGCCTTGCCCTGGCGGGTGGCGAGGAGGACGTCGTCCTCGTCGCCGAGCAGGGCGACGCCGATCAGGCAATCATCCTCGTCCTCGCCTTCGAACTTCATGGCGATCTTGCCGTTCGAAGGCACGTTGGTGAAGGCGTCCATGCTGTTGCGGCGGACCGAGCCCTTGGCGGTCGCGAACATGACGTGGAGCTTGCCCCATTCGGTCTCATCCTCCGGCAGGGGGAGGACGGTCGAGATGGTCTCGCCTTCGGCCAGCGGCAGGAGGTTGACGAGCGGCCGCCCGCGCGTCGCCGGGCCGCCCTCGGGCAGGCGCCAGACCTTGAGGCGGTAGACCTTGCCATGGGTGGAGAAGAACAGGACGGGCGTGTGGGTGCTCGTCACGAACAGGTTGGTAACGGCGTCCTCTTCCTTGGTCGCCATGCCGGCGCGGCCCTTGCCGCCACGCGCCTGGGCGCGGAAGGTGTCGAGGGTGGTGCGCTTGATATAGCCCTGCATGGTCACGGTCACGACCATGTCCTCGCGCTCGATCAGATCCTCGTCGTCAATGCCGTCGGCCGCGGGCGCTATTTCGGTAAGGCGCGGCGTCGCGTAGGCGGCCTCGATCTCGTCGAACTCCTCGCGCATCACGCCATAGAGCTTGGCGCGGTCGCCGAGAATGTCGAGCAACTCGCCGATCGACGTGGCGAGCTCGCGAAGCTCGCCGGCGATCTCGTCGCGGCCGAGAGCGGTCAGGCGGTGGAGGCGGAGCTCGAGAATGGCGCGCACCTGGGCGTCGCTGAGCGTGTAGCTGGTGCCTTCAACCTCATGCTCGACCGCCTCGACCAACGCGATATAGGGCGCGATCTCGGCGATCGGCCATTCGCGAGCGAGGAGGGAGGCGCGCGCCTCGGCCGGCGAGGCGGAAGCGCGGATGAGGCGCACCACTTCGTCGAGGTTGGTGACGGCGATGACGAGGCCGAGCAAGATGTGGGCGCGGTCGCGGGCCTTGGCGAGCTCGAACTTGGAGCGGCGGGTGATGACCTCCTCGCGGAAGCGGACGAAGGCTTCGATGATGTGGCGGAGGTTCAAGGTCTCCGGGCGGCCGCCGCGGATGGCGAGCATGTTGGCCGGGAAGCTCGATTGGGCCGGCGTGTGGCGCCAGAGCTGGTTCAGCACCACTTCGGGGGTGGCGTCGCGCTTCAGGTCGATGACGACGCGGACGCCCTCGCGGCTCGATTCGTCGCGAATGTCGGAGACGCCCTCGATGCGCTTGTCCTTGGCGGCCTCGGCGATCTTTTCGACGAGACCCGACTTGCCGACCTGGAAGGGTATGGCGGTCAGCACGATCGATCGGCGGTCGCCGCGGCCTTCCTCGATCACATGGCGCGAGCGCATCATGATCGAGCCGCGGCCGGTGTGATAGGCGCTGCGCGCGCCGGCCTGGCCGAGGATGAGCGGGCCGGTCGGGAAATCGGGGCCGGGGACGATCTCGATCAGCTCGTCGACGGTGATGGCGGGGTTCTCGATATACGCTTTGCAGGCCGCCAGAACCTCGCCGAGATTGTGCGGGGGGATGTTGGTCGCCATGCCGACGGCGATGCCGCCGGCGCCGTTGACGAGGATGTTGGGGAAGCGGGCAGGGAGGACCTGCGGCTCGCTTTCCGAAGCGTCATAGTTCGGCTGGAAGTCGACCGTGTCCTTGTCGATGTCGTCGAGCAGCGCGTTGGCGACGCGGGCGAGGCGGGCCTCGGTGTAACGCATCGCCGCCGGCGGATCGGGGTCCATCGATCCGAAATTGCCCTGGCCGTCGATCAGCGGCACGCGCATCGACCAATCCTGGGTCATGCGGGCCAAGGCATCGTAGATCGAGGCGTCGCCGTGCGGGTGATATTTACCCATCACTTCACCGACCAGGCGGGCCGATTTGCGATAGGGGCGGCCGGCGACGAAGCCCGCTTCCTGGGCGGCGTAGAGGATGCGGCGGTGGACCGGCTTCAGGCCGTCGCGCACGTCGGGAAGGGCGCGGGCGACGATCACCGACATGGCATAGTCGAGGTAGCTGGTCTTCATCTCCTCGACGATGGAGACGGGGGTGATGTCGCTGTTTTCGATGGACGGCGGTACGCTGGCCACTATCAATTCCTGTGTCTGTGACGATAGACGCGCTTCACGCGCAGTGGAGGTGGAACCGCTCTAGCCGATGGATCGGGCCAGCGCCACCCCGCGCGTGCGCGCACACGCGCGCGAGGGCTCAGGCGCGGCTGAAGCGCCAGCGATGCGCGTCGCTGTTGTCGGGATCATAGGCATAGCCGTCGCTGTCGAAGCTCTTCAGCGCTTCCGGATCGGAGAGGCGATGCTCGCAGATGTAGCGGGCCATCATGCCGCGGGCGCGCTTGGCGGCGAAGCTGTTGAAGCGGAGGCCGTTCGGACCCTGCTCGCGAAAATCGATCTCAATCACCCGGGTGTCGGCGGGGAGCCGGCCGTCGACGGCGTGCCAATATTCCTTGCTCGCGAGATTGACGATCGTGCGGCTGCCGCTTTCCTCCAGTTCCCGATCGAGGCGCTGGGCGATCCGGTTCCCCCACCAGGCGTAGAGGGTCTTCGCCCGCCCCGGCGCCCAGCGCGTGCCCATCTCCAGCCGGTAGGGACGAATCTCGTCCAGCGGGCGGAGCAGGCCGTAGAGGCCGGAGAGGATGCGCAGGTGATCCTGGGCGAAAAACAGCGCCGCCTCGTCGAGGCTCTTCACCTCAAACCCCATATAGACGTCACCGGTGAAGGCGTGAATGGCGGGCCGGCTCGGCGCCTCGCCAAATCCGCGGAAGCGATCGACGTTGAGCTTGGCGAGCTGGTCGGAAATGCCCATCAGCGACTGGAGCTTGTTGGCCGAGAGCTTGGCCGCGGCCTGGGCCAGGCTAGCCGCGTCCGCCTCGAATTCGGGGCGGGTCGCGGCGATCGGAGGAAAAGGGCGCTTGTAATCCAGCGATTTGGCCGGTGATATGATGGCGAGCATGGCAGCGGCGTTAGCCGGGCGGGGCGGGGCGGTCAAACCACTGTCGGCACGGCGGATTTATCGTTTGAGTGCCGTCAGTTGCGGTTCAAGCCCCGTTCACGGAAACTTGGCTAGAAAGGGCGGGTGAATGGCGATAGAAGCACGCGTTTCCGCAAAGAACGGCCGCTCGAGACGGCTCGCAACAAGAGGGTCAGGATTTCCATGAAATTGGTTTCGGGGGCCGCGCTCGGCCTGGCGCTGGCTCTGGCAGGCGCGATCGCCGCTACTTCGCCGGGCCTTGCCCAGGAACAAGCGGAAATCGTCCTCAACGAACAGGAGCGCACAGCTCTCCAGGCGCTGAAGACGGCGCTTGAAACCAAGGACTATGCCGCAGCGACCAGCGCGCTGGCGACGGCGCAGCAGGCCGCCCGTTCCGGCTACAGCCGCTACCTTGCCTCCTCGCTTCAGCTTCGCCTCGGTCTCGAAACCAAGAATTACGGCCTTCAGAAGACCGCCATCGATGCGATGATCGGGAGCGGGGCGGCGCCGGCGGCATCGCTGCCGCAGCTCTTGAAGAGCCAGGGCGCGCTGGCGATGAGCGCCGGCGAATATGAGGATGCGGAAGCCTCCTTCGCGCGCTGGACGCAGGCCGCGCCCAACGATCCGGAAGCCTTCCTCGCACTCGCCCAGGCCAAGACGGCCCGCGACAAGGTGCCCGAGACGATTCCGCTGATCGCCAATGCCATCAAGCTCCAGCAGGCGGCCAATCGTCCGGTGCCGGAAGCCTGGTATCTGCGCGGGTTGAAGCACGCCTTCGACGCGCGGATGGTGGCCGAGAGCCTTGACTTCAGCCGCGGCCTCATCGCCGCTTATCCGACCCCTGAGAACTGGCGCGACGTCCTGCTGGTGCGCCGCGATTTGGGACAGCTCGACCCGGCCGCGACCGTCGACCTGTTGCGGCTGCTGCGCAACACCAAGGGGCTGGCCGGCGAGCGGGATTATTATGCGCTGGCCGAAGCGCTGACCGCCGCCGGCTTCGGCGCGGAAGCGAAGGCCGTGCTCGACGAGGGCGTGGCGGCGAAGATGGTCGACGCGTCCGAAGCCAGGACCAAGGAGCTGCTCGCCGCGGCCAAGAAGGCGACGACTGCTTCCTCGGCGCTGGCGGGACTTGAAACGAAGGCGACGTCGGCCGCCACCGGCGCTGCCGCGATGACCGCCGCGGACGCCTATTTCGGCCATGGTGATTATGCCAAGGCGTCGGCCCTGTATCGCGCCGCCCTGCAAAAAGGCTCCGTCGACCCGAACGTCGCCAATACCAGGCTCGGCATGGCCCTCGGCCTCGCCGGCCAGAAGGTGGAGGCCGAGACCGCTCTACGCGCCGTCACCGGCACGCGGGCGGATTTGGCGGCCCTCTGGCTTCTCTGGCTCGCCCAGCGCGGCTGACCTCGCTAAAGAAAACGCATCCCACAGGAGACGACAGCTATGAAATTCACTTCCACCCTCGCGCTCGGCATCGCGCTCGCCCTTGGCGGCGTGTCGATCGCTGCCGCGCCTGCCCAGGCCGCCCAGGAGGAGGCCAAGGAGCGCAAGTTCAACTTCAGCGAGAAGGCCCGTCCGTCGCTCGCCGAGCTTCAGAAGGCGGCGCAGGCCGGCGATCAGGCGGCTTTCCAGACGGCGCTTGCGGCCGCGCAGGCCGCCGCCCAGAACAATGACGACCGCTACGTCATCGCCCAGTTCCAGCTGAACAACGCCATCCAGACCAACAATGAGGACGGCAAGCTGGCGGCGATCGAGGCGATGATCCAGAGCGGCGGCGCGACCCAGGCGGAGCTTCCGACCCTCTATTCGAACCTCGGCGCGATCGCCTACAACAAGGGCGACTATGCCAAGGCCGCGCAGGCGTTCAAGCAGCTCCTCCAGCTCCAGCCCGACAACAAGGATGCGATGACCAACCTCGCCGCCGCCCTGTCGCAGCAGGGCAATCCGGCGGAAGCCGCGGCCCTGGTCGAGCAGAGGCTGCAGGCCGCCGAGGCTGCCGGCGAGACGCCGCCCGAAGGCCTCTACAAGCAGGCGCTCGCGCTCGCCTATGAGGCGAAGTCGCCCAAGGCCATCGAACTCACCCGCGAGCTCATCGCCGCCTATCCGACGGCCCAGAACTGGCGGGACGGGTTGATGATCTTCCGCGAGATGAGGAACCCGACGGGCGATGCCAATCTCGACCTTATGCGCCTGATGCGCGCGGCCAACGCGCTCAACGGCGAGCGCGACTATTACGAGCTCGCCGAAGCCGCCAATACCAAGGGTCTGCCCGGTGAAGCCAAGGCCGTGATCGACGCGGGCGTCGCCGCCAAGGCGATCAACGCCACCCAGCCGGCGTTCAAGGACCTGCTTGCCTCCGCTTCGAGCAAGGTTGAGCAGGATCGTGCGTCGCTGCCGGGCCTCGAGAAGAAGGCGATGGCCAGTGCCGACGGCAAGCTCGCCCTCGCCACCGGCGACGCCTATTATGGCTATGGCGACTATGCCAAGGCGGCGGCGCTGTATCGCGCCGCGCTCGAGAAGGGCTCCATCGACGCCAATATCGCCAACACCCGCCTCGGCATGGCGCTGGGGCTGGCGGGCCAGAAGGCCGAGGCCGAAGCCGCGTTCAAGGCGGTGACGGGGCCGCGCGCCGACCTGGCGGGTTACTGGCTGCTCTGGCTCGGTCAGAAGGCCTGATCCTCAAGGTTTTAAGGTAAGGAAGGGGCGTCGGCATTGCCGGCGCCCCTTTTTTCGTCGCGGGCCCGCCGTCCCATATTGCGACGGGCCCGGATTGCCGCCTTCCGCGCCTCGGCGCTTGCGCTTATTCTGGTCATGGCGAGACACCGGAGAGGCCCGGCTTCGCGCGGATCGGGGAAGAAGGCGTGCGCTTCGACGACAGGATCGCGACCGTGATGGAGCTTCCCGCGACCACGGCGGCCGCGCGCGACGCCAAGTGGCGCCAGCTCGTCGATCTTCTCGCCCAGAGGCGAGCGGATGAAGGCGACGCTTCGGCGAGCACGGCCTTTGCCTGGCTCGAAGCCCATCGCGACACCATCGCCCCCGCCACCCGCCGCGACATCGCCCGTGCGCTCGCCGGCCGCAGGATCGCGCCCGACCTGTTCGCCTTCTTCGCCCGGGATCAGGCGTCGGTGGTGGCACCGCTGGCCGCCGGCGCCAGGCTGGAAGTGGAGCAATGGCTCGGCCTCTTGCCACAGCTTACGCCGACGGCGCGGGCGTTGCTGCGTCATCGCCGCGATCTCCATCCGGACATCGGGCGGGCGCTGAACAGCTTCGGTCCCAGCGACTTCGTCATCCCCGGCGCGGTCGCCGCCACGCACGAACCGCCCGTCAACCCGGCGGCCGAGGAAGGCGAGGCCCAGATCCGCGACCTGGTCGCTCGCATCGAGGCCTTTCGGAAGACGCGCGGCGAGACGGCGCCGCACGGCGAAATGCCTGAGGGCGCCGCGCTGGAAGCCTTCCGCTGGGAGACCGGCACGGACGGGGTCATCATCTGGGTCGAGGACGCGCCGCGCGGCCCGCTGGTCGGGCAATCGATCGCCAGCATCGTCGAACAGGGTCAGTTCGGGGTCGATGGTCAGGCCGCCGGCGCGTTCGAGAAGCGCTCCCCCTTTCGCGACGCCCGCTTCAGCGTCGCCGGCGCCGGCCCGGCGTCGGGCGACTGGCGAATCTCGGGCGTGCCCTTCTTCGATCCGCTCAGCGGCAGCTTCCTCGGCTATCGCGGCAACGCTCGCCGGCCCCGGCTCGACGAGGTCGCCCGTGCGGAGAGCGAAGGCGCGGGGGGCGTGTTCGGCAGCAACCTGCCGGCGGACTCGCTTCGCCAGCTGATCCATGAGCTTCGCACCCCGCTCAATGCCATCGTCGGGTTCGCGGAGATGATCGACGGCCAATATATGGGGCCGGCGGCGGCAAGTTATCGAACGCGCGCCGGCGAGATCATGGAGCAGGCAAGCCGGCTCCTCTCGGCGGTGGACGATCTCGACACCGCGGCGCGGATCGAAACCCGCCGGCTGACGCTGGACGAAAGCGCGGTCGATGTGGTCGCGCTGCTATGCCGCCTCCACGACGCCTACGAAAAGGTCGCGAGCCAGCGCCACGCCCGCATCGCGATCCGGATCGCCGCGGACCTGCCGCCGGCGCGGGTGGAGCTCGGTGCGGCCGAGCGCATGTTCGCGCGCCTGCTCGCCGCGACTATCGGCCTCGCCCGGGAAGGGGAAACCATCGCCGCGACCCTGGAGCTTGACGAGCTGGGCGCCGGCCGCATGCTGTGCCTGTCGATCGACAGGCCGCAGGCCATCGGCGGGCTGGACGAGGAGGCCTTGCTCGACCCGGGCTACAGTCCCGAGGGTGACTGGCCGGGGGCGCCGGCGCTGGGCCTCGGCTTCGCGCTGCGCCTGGTGCGCAACCTCGCCGAGGCGACCGGCGGCGCTCTGCTGATCGGGCAGGACCGCTTCTCGCTTTACCTGCCGGCGGCGGAGGCAGCAGAGCGGTCGACGGCCTAAGGGCTTCCGCCCAATCGGGGCCGCGTCTCGCTTGCCAATCCTCCTCGCGCTCAGCTATCGGCGTCGGCGGCGCAAGGTGAAGGGCCTGTAGCTCAACGGTAGAGCCGGCCGCTCATAACGGCTAGGTTGGGGGTTCGAATCCCTCCGGGCCCACCAGCCTCCGCGCCTTGGCGAGCACGATTTAGCGGCGCTAAATCGACTGCGCAGCGCGCGCGGCCAGCGGCGCGGCAGCGTCGAGTGACGACGCGGCGTAGTTTAGCCTGAACGCTGCCGTATGCGGCGTCGAAGGGCCGCGGCGCCACTTCTTCTGAAGCCCCTAGACCCTTGCGTTATTGGCCCCGTCGCGGCAAAGCCGCGCCGTCGGTCGCGCTGGGCGCGCCGGCCGGGCTTGCGCGTCTCACGAATAGCTCACGCTATTCGCCGTGCGCGCTACGCCGGGGAGTAGCGCAGCCTGGTAGCGCATCTGCTTTGGGAGCAGAGGGTCGCTGGTTCGAATCCAGTCTCCCCGACCAGCCTCTGAACTAGGGTCGTCCGGGGGACGATCCTGTTCAGAGGCTGAGCCAGCGAGGCTTATTGCGCAGCCTCCCTCTTCACCGGACCGATCGCCTCCGGCGCGTTGGCGACTACCGCCAGCATCGCCGTCCAGGCGGCGACATTCTGCCGCAGCTGCTCGCGGTCGATCTTGTCGAGCGTGTCGTCGGGCGTGTGGTGGAAGGCGAAATAGCGGGTGCCGTCCTGATTGAGGTCGATGGCGGCAGTGCCGGCGCGGGCCCAGGCGCCAAGGTCGGCGCCGGCGCCAGCGGGGTCACGGCCTTTCATGATACCGAGCGGCGCTACATAGCCGGCGACGCGGTCGCAGATCGCCTTGGCGGTCTCGGCCATCGTGCAATCCATCTTCCAGATGCGGTCGGCCCCGAAATCGGATTCGGAGACGAAGACGACACCGCCGTCATTCTTGTGCCGCTCGAAATAGGCACTGCCGCCCAGCACGCCTACTTCCTCGGCGCCGAACCAGATGAGGCGGATGGTGCGGCGGGGCGGGCCGGCTTCCATGATCCGCTTGGCGGCCGCGGCGGTGATGGCAACGCCGGCGGCATTGTCGAAGGCGCCGGTGGCGAGATCCCAGCTGTCGAGATGGCCGCCGATCGCCACCACGCCCGCGTCAGGATCGGTGCCGGGGACTTCCGCGACTACGTTGCCGGACGTCTGCTCGCCGATCCACTTCGGCGTCAGCACCAGCTTCATCGTGATCGGCCCGCCTCGCTCCAGCATCCGCGCCAGATTCTCCGCGTCGGGAAGGGACAGTGCCCCGGCCGGAATCGGCTTCACGCCCTCGGCCCAGTTGGTGCCGCCGGTATGGGGGTTGCGGTGATAGTCGGTGCCGACCGAGCGGATCACGGCGGCGACCGCGCCCTTCTCGGCGGCGATCGAGGGGCCGACCCAGCGGGCGGGGCCGGCGAAGCCGTAGCCGGAGCCGTCCTGCGTCGGCTTCATGTCATGGCTGATGAAGGCGATCTTGCCCTTGAGGCTGCCTGCGGGCGCGGCCCGGAGGGCGTCGACACTCTCGAACCCGACGACCTCGGCGGTGATGCCTTCCGGCGGCGTGGCGCCGCTCTCGCCCAAGGCCGCGACATGCATCGGCTGGGCGAAGCGGCCGACGATCTCGGCATGCTCCTCGCCGCGCACCCAGGTCGGCATGGTGAACTCTTCGATACGGACGTTCTGGAAGCCGAGCGACTTCAGCTTCGCCACCGCCCACTGCCGGGCGCGGGCTTCGGCCTCCGTGCCGGCGAGGCGCGGGCCGATCTCCGTGGTGAGGCCCTCGGCGATATCCCAGGCGATGTCGTCCTTCAGCGCGGCGTCCCGAAGGCGCTCCACTTCTGCCGGCGCCATCTGGGCCAGGGCGGGGAGGGGGGTTGAGAGGGTGAGAAGAGGAAGGGCGGCGGCGGCAAGCAGAGACGTTTTCATGGGCGCCATGCCTAGCCAGATCGTCACGGAGGCGAAAGCACGAATTGGATCGAGCCATCATAAGCGGCGCTTATCGTGGTCCGCCGGCAACGGTGACGCGGCGTTTGCCAAGCGGCGCCTCGCGCACTAACTAGCGGCCAACTTCCCGCCACACAGGAATCCGGAGAAAGCGCCGCCATGGCTGCACAGTATAGTTTCGTCATGAAAGGCATGACCAAGTCGTTCCCGGGCGCGCCCAAGCCCATCCTCAACAACATCCATCTGCAATTCTATCCGGATGCGAAGATCGGCATCGTCGGCCCCAACGGCTCGGGCAAATCGACCTTGATGAAGATCATGGCCGGGCGCGACAAGGAATTCTCGGGCGAAGCCTGGCCCGGCGAAGGCATCCGGGTGGGTTATCTGGAGCAGGAGCCGCACCTCGACCCCGCCAAGACCGTCAAGGAGAATGTGATGGACGGCGTCCGCCCGGTGGCGGACCTTGTCGATCGCTTCAACGAGATCTCGACGCTGATGGCCGACCCGCCCGCCGATGCGGATTTCGATGCGCTGATGACCGAGATGGGCGAGCTTCAGGAGAAGATCGACGCGGTCGATGGCTGGACGCTCGACAACCAGCTCGAGATCGCGATGGACGCGCTCCGCTGTCCGCCGGGCGACAGCCCCGTCGACAATCTCTCGGGCGGCGAAAGGCGGCGCGTGGCGCTCTGCCGTCTGCTGCTGGAGAAGCCCGAAATCCTGCTGCTCGACGAACCGACCAACCATCTCGACGCGGAGAGCGTGCAGTGGCTGGAAAAGCATCTGGTCGATTATCCGGGCAACGTCATCCTCGTCACCCACGACCGCTATTTCCTGGACAATGTCGTCAACTGGATCCTGGAATTGGATCGCGGACGTTACTTCGTCTACGAAGGAAACTACTCCACCTATCTGGAAAAGAAGGCGAAACGCCTTGAGCAGGAGGAGCGCGAGGAGGCCGGCAAGCAGAAGGCGATCGCCGACGAGCTCGAATGGATCCGGCGCTCGCCCAAGGCGCGCCAGGCCAAGTCCAAGGCCCGTATCAGGGCGTTCGACGAGCTGGTCGAGGCGCAGGAGAATCGCACTCCGGGCAAGGCGCAGATCCTCATCCAGGTGCCGGAGCGCCTAGGCGGCAAGGTGATCGAGGCCAAAGGGCTGACCAAGGCCTATGGCGATAAGCTGCTGTTCGAGGATCTCACCTTCAGCCTCCCGCCGGGCGGCATCGTTGGGGTCATCGGTCCCAACGGCGCCGGCAAGACGACATTGTTCAAGCTCATCACAGGCCAGGAGCAGCCGGACTCCGGCTCGATCGAGGTCGGCGACACCGTGCATCTCGGCTATGTCGACCAGAGCCGCGACGCGCTCGACGCGAAGAAGAATGTCTGGGAGGAAGTCTCGGGCGGTCTCGATATCTTCAAACTCGGCAAGCATGAAGTGGCGACGCGGGCCTATGTCGGCGCCTTCAACTTCAAGGGCCCCGACCAGCAAAAGAAGGTCGGCCAGCTTTCGGGCGGCGAGCGCAACCGAGTCCATATGGCCAAGATGCTGAAGGAGGGCGGCAACGTCCTGCTCCTCGACGAGCCGACCAACGACCTCGACGTCGAGACGTTGCGCGCGCTGGAAGAGGCGCTGGAGAATTTCGCCGGCTGCGCCGTGGTCATCAGCCACGACCGCTTCTTTCTCGATCGCCTCGCCACCCACATCCTGGCGTTCGAGGGCGACAGTCATGTCGAGTGGTTCGAGGGCAATTTCGAGGCCTATGAGGAAGACAAGCGCCGCCGCCTCGGCGACGAGGCCGACCGCCCGCACCGCATGACCTACAAGAAGCTGACACGATAGGCGGGGGCGCCGCTCCGCCGAAACGGCGCGGCGCTTTCTTGACTGGTTCGGCCTTCCGGTGCACCGACTCCGGAAAGGCTCAAGATGAGGTGAGTATCGTGCTGTCCAAAGTCCCGGCCCTGCTGGCCGCCGCCGCCCTCGCGGTTCAGACCGTTCCGGCCGTCGCCCAGACGGAAAGCGCTCCCACCTCCGGCGTCCGGCTGCCGGGCCAGGGCGGGATGCGATCGGACATCTTCATCATGCTGGGCGCCATTGCCGCCGCGGCCCTGATCAACGTGGTCCTCATCGCGTCGGATAACGACGACGAGCAGCCCGTCAGCCCGTAACCCCGAGGCTAGCGCACGCGCTTGATGTAGACGGCGCCCCCTTCGCGCTTCTCGGTGACGAAGTTGGGCACCGCCTCGATCAGCTCCGACAGACGCGAATAGCCGTAATTGCGGGCGTCGAAGGAGGAGCGGTTGCCGGCCCGCTGGCCCACGGCGCGGAGGCTGGCGAATCCGCGCTCGTCCCGCTTCACCGCATTATAGGCGTCGACCAGCAATTCCAGCAGGTCCTCGTCGACCGCCTTGCGGGCTTCCTCGGGCCCGGCCCGGTCCGTCTCGACCAAGGCGCCGACGTCGATGAAGCGGGTGCAGGCCTGGCGGAAGGATTCAGGCGTCTTGGCGGTGCCGAAGCCATAGACGGGGAGGCCGTCCTGGCGGATGCGCATGGCGAGCGGCATGAAATCGCTGTCGCTCGACATGATCCCGAAGCCGTCGACATGGCCGCGATAGAGCAGGTCCATGGCGTCGATCGTCATCTTCATGTCGGTGGCGCTCTTGCCCTTGGTGACGTCGAACTGCTGCTGCGGCTCGATCGCGTGGCGGTGGACGATGCCGCCCCAGCCCTTGAGGCCGGCCTTCTGCCAGTTGCCATAGGCGCGGCGGATATTCACCGTACCGAGCTCGGCCAGCACCGTCAGCACCGGATCGAGCGAGTCGGGCGACGCATTGTCGGCGTCGATCAGCAAGGCGATGTTGGCGGTGGGCGCGGCGTCGCGACTCGGCATGGTGGTCTTCCTTCGCGCTTCAGGCCGGAGCGAAAGTGCCGGCCGCCTGGTCGAGCAGGTGTAGCTCGCCGGTGGCGATGGCGAACCAGGCACCGTGCAAGGTGAGGCGCCCCTTTGCCTCCCGCTCCCGGATGCAGGGGAAGGTGCGCAGGTTGGCGAGGCTCACCTTCACCGTTTCATGTTCCATGGCGCGAAGGATGGAGCGCTCGTCCTCCTCGCCATGTTCGGCGACGACTCGCTCGCGGGCCTCATCCAGCAAGTCGATCCAGTGGGCGATGAATCCGCCGGCGCCCGGCTCGCAGCCTTTGAACGATTGGGTGATCGCCGCGTGGCAGCCGCCGCAGCGGCCGTGGCCCATGACGACGATCTCCTCCACCTCGAGGATGGTGACGGCGAATTCCAGTGCGGCCGAGACGCCATGGCGCCCGCCGCCCAGCTCCAGGGGCGGCACGAGATTGGCGACGTTGCGCACGGCGAAGATCTCGCCGGGCGCGGTATCGAAGATTGTTGCGGGATCGGCGCGGCTGTCGGAGCAGGCGATCACCATCACCTTCGGGCTCTGCCCGTCGGCGAGCTCCGCCCAGCGCCCTCGCTCATGTTTCCAGCCCGTCTCCCGAAAGCGATGATAGCCGGTGAGAAGGGCTTCGGGAAAATGAGCCACGGGTCGTCTCCATGAAATGCAATCGACTGCCGCCTAAACGCAAGTGGGGAGGGGTGGCAAGTCACCCGAGACATCGCTATCTGGCCAGCATGACCGAAGCCCTCGCCCCGACACCGAGCCCGAAACAGCGCAAGCCCGACTGGATTCGCGTCAAGGCGCCGACCAGCGCCGGCTTCGCCGAAACCAAGAAATTGATGCGGCGGCTCAACCTCGCCACCGTGTGCGAGGAGGCGGCCTGTCCGAATATCGGTGAGTGCTGGACCAAGAAGCACGCGACGGTGATGATCCTCGGCGACACCTGCACGAGGGCCTGCGCCTTCTGCAACGTGAAGACCGGCATGCCGCGTCCGGTGGACCCGCTGGAGCCGGAGCATGTGGCGGTCGCCGCGGCAGAGCTGGGCCTCGAACATATCGTCGTCACCTCGGTGGACCGCGATGACCTTCCCGACGGCGGCGCCGGCCAGTTCGTGAAGGTCATCCAGGCGCTGCGCCGGAATACGCCGTCGACGACGATCGAAATTCTGACCCCCGACTTCCGCAACAAGGCGGACGCGGCCGTCGAGGCGATCATCGAAGCGGGCCCCGACGTCTACAACCACAACCTCGAGACGGTGCCGCGGCTCTATCCGACGATCCGGCCCGGCGCGCGCTATTATGCCTCGCTGCGCCTGCTGGAGGGCGTGAAGCGCCACGATCCGCGTATCTTCACCAAGTCCGGTGTCATGGTCGGACTCGGCGAGGAGCGGCTGGAGGTCCACCAGGTGATGGACGACATGCGCTCGGCCGACATCGATTTCCTCACCATGGGCCAGTATCTCCAGCCGACGCCGCGCCATGCCAAGGTGGCGGAGTTCGTCACCCCGCAGACGTTCAACGCCTATGCGGCGATCGCCCGGGCGAAGGGCTTCCTGCTGGTGGCGGCGAGCCCTCTCACCCGCTCCAGCTACCATGCCGGCGACGACTTCCAGAAGATGCGCGCGGCGCGTGAGGCGCGGCTGGCGAAAGCCTGACATGCCGAGGCACAGCGAGAAGCGGAACCTGCCCTACAGCCCGGAGGAAATGTTCGACCTCGTGGCCGATGTCGGCCGCTATCAGGAATTCCTTCCCTGGGTCGCGGCGACTCGGATCCGCTCGAACAGCGACACGCTCATGATCGCCGACCTCGTCGTCGGGTTCCGTTCGCTGAAGGAGACCTTCACCTCCCGCGTCGAGAAGCAGCGGCCGCGTCACATCACCGTCGATTACGTCGAGGGTCCGCTGAAATATCTGAAGAATGACTGGGAGTTCACCCCCGACGGCAAAGGCGGGACGGACATCGACTTTTGCGTCGACTTCGCCTTCAAGTCCCGCATCTTCGAGACGATCGCCGGCCAAATGTTCGACCGCGCCCTGCGGCGGATGATCGCCGCCTTCGAGGAGCGCGCGCACGCGCTTTACGGCGACGCGTCGTCCGCCACCGGCATGAGCAGGTCGAGGGCGCAGAGCGCGGCCTGAAGGCGCACGCCGCCACGGCCGAGATCGCCGAATTCCTTGAGATCCGCGACGATCTCTTTCGGATCGGCGCCGCGCCGGGCCCTGGCGAACACCACCGTCCCGACCGGCTTCCTGTCGCTGCCGCCCTGCGGCCCTGCGACGCCCGTGATCGCCACGGCGGTATCGGCGCTGGAATGCTCCAGCGCTCCCTGGGCCATCGCCCAGGCGACCGCGATGGACACGGCGCCGAACGTCTCGAGCACGTCGAGGCTGACGCTCAGCATGTCCATCTTAGCTTCGTCCGAATAGGTGACGAAGCCGGCCTGGAAGACGTCGGATGAGCCCGGAATCTCCGTCAGAGCTGCGGTCACCAGGCCGCCCGTGCAGCTTTCCGCGACGACGATCTTCTTGCCCTTGGCGCGATTGGCATCGATCACCGCGCGGGCGGCGTCTACGAGCTCGGCGGGCAGGACGAACTCTCGGGTGGCCAGCGGTGCGGCAGCGGGCTGATCGGCGGGGGGTGGAGTCATGCTTCCTCCGGAACTCTTACTGTGGCGACCGCCTGCGCTGCTATGCCTTCGCCGCGCCCGGTGAAGCCGAGCCGCTCGGTCGTCGTGGCCTTGATGCTAACCCTCGCGAGGGGCAGCCGCAACAAGTCCGCGACGGACCGCCGCATGGCGTCCCGATGCGGGCCGATCTTGGGCTGCTCGCAGATGACGGTGATGTCGACATGGTCGATACGGCCGCCGCGCCCGTCGATCAGCGCGCGGGCATGATCCAGGAAGCGGGACGAGGGGGCGCCGCGCCATTGCGGGTCGCTCGGCGGAAAATGCTGGCCGATATCGCCTTCGCCGATCGCGCCGAGCAGTGCGTCGGTGAGCGCATGGAGGACCACGTCGGCGTCGCTATGGCCGGAAAGGCCCTTGTCGTGCGGTATCAGCAATCCGCCCAGCCAGAGCTCCTCGCCTTCGTCGAAGCGATGGACGTCGAATCCGAGCCCCGTGCGGCTTATCAGGGTAGCGGAGAGGCGTTGCTCTGCACGCATGAAATCCTCTTCATAGGTCAGTTTTTCGAGGCTCCGACTGCCCGCTACCACGGCAATCTCAAATCCTGCCGCCCGCGCCACCTGGGCGTCGTCCGTGGCATCCGATGCTCCCTGCCATTGCCGATGCGCCTCGAGGATTGCGTCGAAGCGGAAGGCTTGCGGGGTCTGGACGCGCACGAGGCCCTCACGCGGCACAGCGGCCCCCAACATTTCCGTCCTCTCGGCGAGGCTGTCCACCACGGGAAGCACCGGCACCGCCCCATCGGCCGCGTCGAGGGCTTCGATCAGACGGTCGATCACCTCGGCCGGAAGAAACGGGCGCGCGGCATCGTGGATCAGCACGGCCCCGACATCGCCTCGCGCGGCGAGCGCTTCCAAGCCGTTTCGCACCGACTGCTGGCGGGTCGCGCCGCCGAGCACCGGAGAGGAGAGGGAACGGTCCCCCACCGTCTCGCGGAACAGCGCCTCCTGACCCTCGCCGATGACGACCTGGACCATGTCTATGCGTTCGTCGCCGAGACGATCGATCGCATGGGCGAGCAGGGACCTCCCGGCGACTCGGCGATATTGCTTCGGCAGCTCTCCGCCGACCCGGCTGCCGCTCCCCGCCGCCACGACCAGCGCGGCAATCTTGCCCTCCATGTTCATGGCCGCCCCCTAGCCCAGCGAAACCTTGCCGGCCAGCGCCTTAACCACTAAGGGCTTGGCCCCAATGTCCCGTCTTGCACCCATCTCGATCGGCCCCGTCCGCGTCGATGCGCCGGTCATCCTGGCGCCGATGACGGGCGTCACCGACCGGCCGTTCCGGCGGGTCGTCAAGCGCTACGGTGCGGGGCTGACGGTGACGGAGATGATCGCGAGCCAGGCCGCGATCCGCGAGACGCGCCAGTCGATCCAGAAGGCCGCCTGGGACCCGATCGAGGATCCGGTGTCGATGCAGCTTGTCGGCTGCACGCCGCGCGAAATGGGCGAGGCGGCCAAGCTCAACGAAGACCGCGGCGCCGCGATCATCGACATCAATATGGGCTGTCCGGTCCGCAAGGTTGTCAATGGCTGGGCCGGATCCGCATTGATGCGCGATGTAAAGCTCGCAGCTGAACTCATTGAAGCGACAGTGAAAGCGGTGTCCGTCCCGGTGACGCTCAAGATGCGGATGGGCTGGGACCATGACAGTCTCAACGCCCCGGAGCTCGCGCGGATCGCCGAGGATCTGGGCGTCAGGATGATCACCATCCACGGCCGCACCCGCTGCCAGCTCTACAAGGGTACGGCCGATTGGCGCTTCGTCCGCCAGGTGAAGGAAGCGGTGTCGGTGCCGGTCATCGTCAATGGCGACATCAACTCGATCGACGATGTCGAGACGGCGCTCGACCAGTCCGGCGCCGACGGCGTGATGATCGGGCGCGGCGCCTATGGCAAGCCGTGGCTGCTCGGCCAGGTCATGCGCTGGCTGAAGACCGGCGAGCGGCTGCCCGACCCGAGCATCGACGAGCAGTTCTGCGTCATCATGGAGCAGTATGAGGCGATGCTGGATCATTATGGTCCGGAGATCGGCGCCAACTGCGCGCGCAAGCATATCGGCTGGTACACCAAGGGCCTGCCGGGTTCGGCCGAGTTCCGCAACGCGTTCAACAAGGAGCCCGATCCCAAGCGGGCGACCGCGATGCTCCGCGACTTTTACGCGCCGTGGCTGACAAGGGCCGCCGCCTGAGCCGAATACCCCCTCCGGCGCGCCAAGCCGACGTTGAAACTGTGTTCTTTGGGTCACAATCTTGTGGTAGACACGCCACGTGAACGCTGAAGTGTCGATAGCTCCCGAAACTCGGCCGCGCTGGCGGCGGCATCTTTCCGTGGCGCTGCGCCGCAGCCGCTTCGTGCCGCTGATCGAGATCGCGACCGTTCTGGCGCTGATCGTCATGGCCGTGGCCAGCTACTTCATCGTCACCCGGCAGGGCTCGCCCCAGTCGTTGCTCACGCCGCCGATGGTGGCGATGCTTCTCGTCGCCAACCTCGTTCCGGCCACGGCGCTGATGGTGCTGGTGGCGCGTCGGGTGGCGATGGGCCGCGCCGCGCGATCCCAGGTGGGGGGCAGGGGGCGGCTCCACGTCCGCCTCGTCGCGCTGTTCTCGGTCATCGCCAGCGTGCCGACGCTTCTCGTCGTCATCTTCGCATCTCTGCTTTTCCAGAGCGGAACCGAATTCTGGTTCTCCGACCGCGCGCGAGGGATGCTCGAAAACGCCTATGCGATCGCGCAGGCCGGCTACGACAGCGAAATCGAGCGCGTCAGCAACGAGACCCGGACCATGGGCGGGGACCTCGCGCTGTTCCTCAGCGAACAGCCGATCGACAGCCCCGAATTCGCCGAATATTTCGTCGGCCAGGTCTTCTACCGCAATCTTTCCGAGGCGGTGCTGATGCGCGTGTCGGAGGAGAGCGGCGTCCAAACCCTCGCCCTCGTCAACCCTTATGAGCGTTCCCTCAACGAGGCGGTGAGGCCGGAGATTCTCCGGCAGCTCCGGCAGGGCGGAGATACGGTCGCTGTGAGGGGCGATGATCGCATCGGCGCCGTCACGCGCTTTCCGCTCGGGAACGACACCTATCTCTACGCCGCGCGGGTGTTCGATCCCAAGATGGTCGAGCAGCTCAATCGCAGCCGGGCGGTGCTGCAGGATTATGATGCGTTGTTCGAGCGTTCGCGCACGCTCCAGTTCCGATTCAATGCGGCGCTGCTGCTGGTTTCGCTGCTGATCGTCGCGCTTTCCATCTGGATCGCGCTCACGCTGGCCGATCGTCTGGTGCGGCCGGTTGGGCAGCTGGTGAACGCGGCGCGGCGAGTGACGGCAGGCGACCTTTCGGCCCGGGTCCCCAACTCCCGGGTGAACGACGAGGTCTCGACGCTCGGCAACGCCTTCAACCGCATGACCGAGCGGCTCGAGGCGCAGACCGGCGCGCTTGTCTCCGCCAACAGCCAGCTCGACAATCGCCGCGCCTTTATCGAGGCGGTGCTGTCGGGAGTCACCGCGGGCGTGATCTCGGTCGATAGCGAACGGCGGGTGAGCCTCATCAACAGCTCGGCCGAGGCACTCCTCAAGACGGGCAACGAGGGCGCGGTGGGTCAGAAGCTGGCCGACCTGGCGCCCGAGCTCGACAGGCAGCTCGACAGCGAAGAGCGCGAGGACATCATCCAATTCTCCTCCGGCGGCGAACCCCGCACCCTCGCCGTCAAGCGGGTGAAGGTGGAGGGCGGGCATGTGCTCACCTTCGACGACATCACCGAGCAGCTTCTCGACCAGCGGCGCGCGGCCTGGTCTGACGTGGCGCGCCGCATCGCGCATGAAATCAAGAATCCGCTGACGCCCATTCAGCTCGCCGCCGAGCGGCTGCAGCGGCGTTATGGCGGCGAAGTCACGTCGGACGCGTCGACCTTCGAGCGACTGACGGGGACGATCGTGCGCCAGGTCGGAGACCTGCGGCGCATGGTCGACGAATTCTCCTCGTTCGCGCGCATGCCCAAGCCGGTCTTCCGCGACGAAGCGATCGTCGACGTGGCGCGGCAGGCGTTGTTCCTGCACGAGGTGGCGCATCCCGACATCCGCTTCACGTTCGAGGCGCCCGAGCCGTCGCCGATACTCACTTGCGACCGCCGCCAGCTCGGCCAGGCGCTCACCAATATCGTCAAGAACGGCGTCGAGGCGATCCAGCAGAAACATGAGGAAGGCGGCAATGGCGGCACGGACTGCATCGCCATGACGATCCGCGAGGGAGACGGGCGCGTCTGCATCGATATCAGCGACACCGGCATCGGTCTTCCGGCCGACCGGGGGCGCCTCACCGAACCCTATATGACGACGCGGGCGAAGGGCACCGGGCTCGGTCTCGCCATCGTCAAGAAGATCGTCGAGGAGCATTTCGGTTCGATCGAGTTCGAGGACCGGGCGCAGGGCGGCACGCTGGTGCGACTGGTCTTCGATGCCGAGACGCTGGCTCGGCTAGGGGGAGGGGGCACTATCCACACGGAAGACACGGCAGTGAACGGTTGAGGACATGGCGTTAGACATTCTCGTCGTCGACGACGAACAGGACATCCGCGAACTCGTCTCGGGAGTGCTCGAGGACGAAGGCTATGAGACGCGTACCGCCGGCAACAGCACGGAGGCGCTGGCCGCTCTCGCCGACCGGCGACCCTCGCTGGTGCTGCTCGACGTCTGGCTGCAGGGTTCCAAGCTCGACGGGTTGCAGCTGCTCGACGAGATCAAGCGGCGCGACCCGACCCTGCCGGTGCTGATGATCTCCGGGCATGGCAATCTCGACACCGCCGTGGCCGCCATTCGCCAAGGTGCCGTCGACTTCATCGAAAAGCCGTTTGAGGCCGGGCATCTTCTCCACCTCGTCGAGCGCGCCACCGAGACCGAGCGGCTTCGCCGCGAAAACGAGACGCTCCGCGCGCAGATCGGCCAGGAGACGGAGCTCACAGGCTCGAGCGTCGCCATCAATTCGGTGCGCGCTACCCTGAAGCGTGTGGCGGGGACCGGGAGCCGGGTGCTGATCACCGGCCCCGCCGGCGTCGGCAAGGAAGTGGCGGCACGGCTGCTCCACAATTGGAGCCCGCGGGCCAACGCGCCCTTCATCGTCGTCAGCGCGGCGCGGATGACGCCCGAACGGGTGGAGGAGGAGCTGTTCGGCGTCGAGGAGGGCGGCGAGCTGGCCCGGCCCGGCCTTCTGGAGCAGGCCCATGGCGGCACCTTGTTCCTCGACGAGATCGCCGACATGCCGATGCCGGCCCAGGCCAAGATCCTCCGCGTCCTCACCGACCAGAGCTTCACCCGCGTCGGCGGGCAGCGCATGGTGAAGGTCGACATGCGGGTCGTCTCTTCGACGGCGCGCCAGCTTTCCGACGAGATCGCCGAGGGCCGCTTCCGGGAGGACCTCTTCTATCGGCTGAACGTCGTTCCCGTGCACCTGCCGGCGCTATCGGAACGGCGCGAGGACATACCCGAGCTCGTCGCCCATTTCGTCGCCCGCTATGCCGCCGAGCAGCGGTTGGCGACGCCGAGCCTTTCCGACGATGCCATCGCCGCGCTCCAGGCCTATGACTGGCCGGGCAACGTTCGCCAGCTGCGCAACGTCATCGAGCGCACCATCATCCTCGCCCCCGGTTCACGGGTCGGCTGCATCGAGATCGACATGCTGCCGCCCGAGATCCTGAACGAGCAGGCGTCGCTGGCGCCGGGCGAGGCGGTGAAGGCGATCATGGGCACGCCGCTCCGGGAAGCGCGCGAGACGTTCGAGCGCGAGTATCTGAGGGTCCAGATCCGCCGCTTCTCGGGGAATATCTCGAGAACGGCGAGCTTCATCGGCATGGAGCGCTCGGCACTGCACCGCAAATTGAAGGCGCTCGGCATCGGCGACAGGGGCGAGGGCGGCGAATAGCGCCGATGGCGGGATTCTCGCGGCCATGCTATTGAAGAGCAGAGCCGCACCTCTAACTAGGGGTGCTGCGGCCATGCGTGCGGCTTGCATGCCAATAAGGAGAGCGGGCGATGGCCGAAAAGGTCAACAACCTCCAGGACATGTTTCTGAACAGCCTCAGGCGGTCCAAGACGCCGGTCACCATGTTCCTGGTCAAGGGCGTGAAGCTCCAGGGCATCATCACCTGGTTCGATAACTTCTCGGTGTTGCTCCGCCGCGACGGGCAGGCGCAGCTCATCTACAAGCATGCCATCTCGACGATCATGCCGTCGCACCCGATCGACCTCGCGGACATCGAGCGCGCCTTTGCCGAGCAGATGGAGAAGAAGAAGCCGACGCTCCTCCAGGAAGTCTTTTTGGGCGCCGTCCGCCGCTCGGGCGAGCCGGTTACCATGTTCCTGGTGAACGGCGTCATGCTCCAAGGCGAGATCGCGGCCTTCGACCTGTTCTGCATGCTGCTCCAGCGCGAGGGCCAGTCGCAGCTCGTCTACAAACATGCCATCTCGACCGTGCAACCGGAGAACCCCGTGAGCTTTGTAGAGGCTGACGAGGAGGAGACCGGCGCCTGAGCGTTTTCGATCGCGATACTGACGACCTAGCCCGCGGCGCACGCGCCGTCATCGCGCTTCCCCAGCTGGGGAGCGACGGTGGCGGGCGCGACACCGACGCGCGCCTGGAGGAGGCCGCCGGCCTTGCCGAGGCCATCGGGGTCGTCGTCGCCGAGAAGCTCGCCTTCAAGGTGCGCGCGCCCAAGCCCGGCACCCTGTTCGGGTCCGGCCAGGTGCAGGCCATCGCCGACGCCGCCGAGCAGGCCGAGGCGGAGCTGATCATCGTCGACGCGGCGGTGACGCCGATCCAGCAGAAGAATCTGGAAGGCGCGACCAAGGCCAAGGTGATCGACCGCACCGGCCTCATCCTCGAGATCTTCGGCGAGCGTGCCGCCACGGCCGAGGGACGGCTCCAGGTCGAGCTCGCCCATCTCGACTATCAGGCGGGCCGCCTGGTCCGGTCCTGGACCCATCTCGAGCGCCAGCGCGGCGGCTTCGGCTTCCTCGGCGGACCCGGTGAAACCCAGATCGAAGCCGATAGGCGCATGATCCGCGACCGCATGGCCAAAATCCGGAAGGATCTGGACCAGGTGACCCGCACCCGCGCGCTCCACCGGGCGCGGCGGCAGAAGGCGCCGTGGCCGGTGATCGCGCTGGTCGGCTACACCAATGCCGGCAAATCGACCCTGTTCAACCGGCTGACTCGCGCCGACGTCATGGCCGAAAACCTGCTGTTCGCCACGCTCGATCCGACCATGCGCGAGGTGGCGATGCCGGGGATCGAAAAGGCCATCCTCTCGGATACGGTCGGCTTCATCTCCGACCTGCCAACCCAGCTCGTCGCCGCTTTCCGGGCCACGCTCGAGGAGGTCGTCTCGGCCGACCTCATCATCCACGTCCGTGACATTTCCCATCCAGACACGGAAGCGCAGCGGGTCGATGTCGAGCGGGTGCTGGAGGAGATCGGTGCGGCAGGAGAGGGGAGTGCGCCCCTGATCGAAGCCTGGAACAAGATCGATGCCCTTGCCGAGGAGGAGGCTGAGCGCGTGCGCGCGGAGGCAGCACGGAAGGAGGACGTCGTCACCCTTTCGGCGCTCAGCGGGGAAGGGGTGGACGCCCTCGTCCGCTGCGCCGCCGACCGTCTGCGCGAGGGAACCCACGTCCATAGCGTCACCCTTCCCGTATCGGCGGGCAACGCCATTGCCTGGCTTCACGCCAATGGCGAAGTGCTCAAGCAGCGTGCGGAAGGACTTGAGACGGAGTTAGAAGTGCGGATTTCCGATGCCGCCTGGGCACGCTTCCGCGCGCAACATCGGGCGCTGCTGTAGAGCCTGCCATCATTGCGAGGAGCATGGCGACGAAGCCATCCAGTCTGCGCAGGGCTGGATTGCTTCGCTTCGTTCGCAATGACGCAGTTTGATCAAAGCGCGCGCTTCGCCGTCTGCCAGAGCGCTTCGAGCCCATCGATATCCATGTCGGACAAGGGCTTGTCCGATATCTCTTCCACTTTCCGGAAGCGCGTTTCGAAGCGGTTCGCGGCCTCGCGCAAGGCGGTCTCGGGATCGACGCCGAGATGCCGGGCATAATTGACCACGGAAAATAGAAGGTCGCCCACCTCCGCCGCGCGTTCTTCGTCTGAGGTCGCGGCGTCGATCTCCGCCAGCTCCTCGATGATCTTCGCGCGCGGGCCGCTGGCATCCGGCCAGTCGAAGCCGACGCGGGCGGCGCGCTTCTGAAGCTTGTCGGCGCGCTTCAGCGCCGGCAACGCCTGGGCGACATGGGCGAGCGCGCTCTTGTCCTCGTGCCGGCCGCGTTCCTCGGCCTTCAAGGCTTCCCAGCCGGGGCTTTCCGCCTGATCGCCGAAGATGTGCGGGTGGCGGCGGATCATCTTGGCGGTGATCGACGCCATGACGTCATCGATGTCGAAGGCGCCGAGTTCCTCGGCGATGCGGGCGTGATAGACGACCTGGAGCTGGAGATCCCCAAGCTCGTCCTTGAGGTCCGCCATGTCGCTACGGCGGATCGCATCGGCGACTTCATAGGCTTCCTCGATCGTATAGGGAGCGATCGTCTCGAACGTCTGGACGCGGTCCCATTCGCATCCGGTCTCCGGGTCGCGAAGCCGGCGCATGACGGCGACGAGATCGTCGAGGGAGGCGTGTGGGGCCCCTTCAGTCTGGGTCATCTTTAAGTCCGATAATATACATTATGTAAAATACAGATAGAGCCAAGGAGATGGGCTTTCGCTCCCCCGGCTCATGGCCGCAAGATCAGCCAGCCGTCCTCGACGCCCCAGCCGGAAAGCGACGAGAGGAAATTCATGCCGAGGACATTGGTGTCGCCGAAGCCGTCCGAGATGTGGACGGCCAGACCTTCGCGGACGATCGAGCCTACCTGGATCCGATCGGCGCGGCCGCGCTGAACGGCGACGGTGCCGTTGGCGGTCTGGACGATGGCGGGAAAGCCGCCGCTGGGCTCGATGCCGGCTCGCCGCGCGGTCGCCGTGGACAGGCTCGTGGTGGTGGCGCCGCTGTCGACCAGGAAGCGGACCGTCTCGCCATTGAGTTCGGCGTCGACCCAGAAATGGCCGTCCATGGCCTGGCGGACACGCAGCGTCTCGCCTTGCTGCACCGGCGTCGCCGGCCCCTGCGCCGACTGCATGAGGCGGTCGCCTAAAGCGGCGAAGTCGCTCCGCAGCGCGAAGACGACGAAGATGGCCAGGAAGATGAGGACCCATGCGAGGCCCATCTTGAGACCCTGTCGGATCGGGATGCGCCGCACCATGAGGGCGCTGCCGACAAGTACCAGCACACCCAGAAGATAAATGAAATTAGCGGCTTGATCTCCGTCGTTCACAATTCCGCCTCGAGCCCGTCATAGCCCGGCTCCACACCCTGCGGGAGTTCCGCCATCAGCTCGGCATAGTCCATGCTGTTGTCCATATGCGTCAATATGGCGCGGCCCGGCTGAACCGCATCGATCCAGTCGAGCGCCTGCTGGAGATGCGGGTGGGTCGGGTGCGGATGGCGGCGGAGTGCATCGACGATCCACACGTCGACGCCTTTGAACAGCGTGGCCATGTCGCCGGTTAAGACATTGAAGTCCGTAGAATATCCAATCGACCTCCCGCCGGCGTCGAAGCGGAGTCCTGCCGATGAGATCGACCCGTGCGGCTGGTCCACGACCCGCACTTGTATGGCGCCGATCGCTAACGCGTCCGGAAGCAGCGCAGCATCGACGACCGAGGGATAACCATCATTGCCTTCAAGCGCATAGCCGAAGCGGTTTTCGAGCGTCGCCAGCGTATCGGCGCGGGCATAGCCGGGAATGGGCGCGCCTCGCGCATGGAAGACCTGCCGCAGATCGTCGATGCCGTGACAATGATCGGCATGATCGTGGGTCCAGATCACCGCATCGAGATCGGCGACGTCGGCGTCGAGCAGTTGTTCGCGCAGATCCGGGCTCGTGTCGACGAGGATGCGCGTTTCCGCCCGCTCGATCAGAATAGAGACGCGTCGGCGGCGGTTCTTCGGTTCCCTGGGGTCGCAGCGGCCCCAATCATTGCCGATCCTGGGAACGCCTGAGGAAGTGCCGCAGCCGAGGATTCGGAGCTTCACGCCGCCGCCTTGGCGAACAGCGTGCGGAAATTGGCGCTGGTAGCGGCCGACAACTGCTCGATGGTTTCTCCGCGCAGGTCCGCCAGAAAGCGAGCCGTGTCGGCGACATAGGCCGGCTCACACGGCTTTCCCCGGTGCGGGACAGGCGCGAGAAAGGGCGAGTCCGTCTCGATCAGCAGCTTGTCGAGCGGCAGCCCCTTCGCCGTTTCCTGGAGATCCTTGGCGTTCTTGAAGGTCACGATGCCCGAGATGGAAATATAGAGCTCCAGATCCAGCGCCTTGCGGGCGAAGTCTGCGCTGGCGGTGAAGCAGTGGATGACGCCGGTGAAGGCCCCCTTCCCCATCTCGTCGGCGAGGATGGCGTGGGTGTCTTCCTCGGCGTCGCGGGTATGGACGATGAGGGGAAGGCCGCTTTCCCGCGCAGCAGCGATATGGGCGCGGAAGCTCTCGCGCTGCCGGTCGCGGTCGGAATGGTCGTAGTAGAAGTCGAGGCCGCTCTCGCCGATGCCGACGACCCGCGGATGCCGGGCGCGCTCGACCAGCGTCGCGGTCTCGATGTCGGGATGAACATCCGCCTCGTGGGGGTGGATGCCTACCGAGGCCCAGACGTCCCCTTCCCGCTCGGCCAGGCCGATCACCTCGTCCCATTCGGACGCACGGGTGGAGATGTTGAGCATCGTCTCGACGCCCGCCGCCCGCGCGCGCTCCAGCACACCCTGCTGGTCCTCGACCAGGCCTTTGTAGTTCAGGTGGCAGTGGCTATCGATGAACATCGCTCAGCTTCCATAGAGGATCAGCCGTCCGCCGGCATCTCCAGCCGGGGGAATATGGGCCTGGGCGTCTCCAGCTTGAAGCCGGAACCGGCCAGCCGCTCGTAGCTGCCGCCGTCCTCCAGCGCCGCATAGTCCCGCTCCGCTTCCGGCACGCCCATCTGATCGAGCAAATTGTCGGCCGAGTCAGGGATGACCGGCCGGATCGCGATGGCGAGATCCCGGATCGCGCGGTAGAGCGTCGCCAGCACGGCCGTCATCCGCTCCGGATCGGTCTTGCGGAGCGTCCAGGGCGCCTGGGCATCGATATATTGATTGCAGGCGAAGACGGCCTTCAGCCATCCTTCGATGCCTTGGCTCAGTTCCAGCGCTTCGAAATGGGCGGGCATGTCACGGCTCACCACTTCCCTTACTTGGGCGAGCAACGCCGCGTCGGCAGCATCGCTCTTTCCATCGAGCGGTAACACACCATCGCAATTCTTTGCAATGAAAGACAAAGTTCTCTGCGCGAGATTGCCGAAGCTGTTCGCGAGATCGGCATTGACTCGGTTGACGATCGCCTCGGCGCTGTAGCTGCCATCCTGGCCGAAGGTTATCTCGCGTAGCAGGAAATAGCGGAGTTGGTCGACGCCGAAGGCTTCCACGAGATCGAGCGGATCGACGACGTTGCCGACCGACTTCGACATCTTCTCGCCGCGGTGGAGGAGGAATCCATGGCCGAACACCTGTTTGGGCAGGGGCAGACCCGCCGACATCAGAAAGGCGGGCCAGTAGACGGCGTGGAAGCGGACGATGTCCTTGCCGATGACGTGGATATCGGCGGGCCAGAAACGCTTGAAGGCTTCTGTGTGCTCGGGATAGCCGAGGCCGGTCAGATAATTGGTGAGGGCGTCCACCCAGACATACATCACATGCCGCTCGTCGCCGGGGACCTTGACCCCCCAATCGAAGCTGGTGCGCGAAATGGAGAGGTCCGACAGTCCGCCTTCGACGAAGCGCATCACTTCGTTGCGGCGCGTCTCCGGGCGGATGAAGCCCGGATTGTCGCGATAATGGCGGAGCAGCGGCTCCTGATATTTGGAGAGGCGGAAGAACCAGCTCTCCTCGACCGTCCATTCGACGAGCGTTCCCTGGGGGGAAAGCTTTTCGCCGGTCTCCGCGGTGACCAGCTCCTTCTCGTCATAATAGGCTTCGTCGCGGACCGAGTACCAGCCTTCGTAGCGGCCGAGATAAACGTCGCCCGCGTCGACCATCGCCTGCCACAGGGCCTGGCTGGCGCGGTGATGGTCGGGCTCGGTGGTGCGGATGAAGCGGTCGCAGGAGATGTTGAGACGCTCGTCCATCGCCTTGAAATAGGACGTCATCTCTTCGGCAAGCGCCGCCGGCGTGACGCCCTTCTCCCGCGCCGTCTGGGCCATCTTCAGGCCATGCTCGTCGGTGCCGGTCATGAAGAAGACGTCGCGCCCACGCTGGCGCTGGAAGCGGGCAACGACGTCGGTCGCGATCGCCTCATAGGCATGGCCGATGTGCGGGCGTCCGTTGGGATAGTTGATGGCGGTGGTGATATAGAAGGGCTGGGTCATCGCCCCGGCTCTGGCGCATTATGGGGCCGCCGTTCAAGCCCCCTTCCCGTCATCCCGGCGAAAGCCGGGCCCAAGAACACCGGTGAAATCAGGTGAAGCGATGATTTGATCGCCTATGCTGCTCGTAGCGCGTTCCTGGATCCCGGCTTTTGCCCGGATGACGGTCAGAGCCGGGCTTTTTCGGGTGCAAGCGCCGCGAGCATTCCGGCCAGCTCGAAGACGACGCTCTGGGGATCGAGCGAGAGGCGCGTCGCGCTGCCGGCGAGGGCAGACGCCCTTTCCCACAGTCGGAGCGCCTCGGCGAGCGCCGCGCCCCGCCGCAACTTCGCCGATTCTGCGATGAGCGACGGGGCGCGGGCGAGAAACGCCTCATAGCGGGGCTGGGCCGCCTTCAGCGAAAGGCTGTGGGCGAGCGCGCTCCGCCGGGCGTTGGTGGGATCGCCCTGGGCGGCGATCTCGCGCATGGCCTTGTCGAGCGCGCCGATGTCGAGGCCGCGATAGGCGATGGCGCGCCCCGGTGAACCCTCCCCGATTTCGCGCAGGGCGGCGATCTCCGCGGCGTCGGCGTCCGGAAGCGCCGCCTGCAAGGCTGACGTCATGGCGGCATCGTCAAGCGCGTTGAGACGCAGCTGACGGCAACGCGAGCGGATCGTCGGCAGCAGCCGTTCCGGGGCATGGCTGACCAGCAGGAAAAGGCTGTTGGGTGGCGGCTCCTCGAGATTCTTGAGCAGGGCGTTGGCGCCGCCGCGTTCGAGATCGTCGACCGAATCGATGATGACCGCCCGCCAGGGCGAGAGCGAAGGCGTGGTGGAGAAGAGACGCTGCAGCCCCCTTACCTGATCGATGGTGATGCTGCGGGCCAATCCGTCGCCGCTCGCCTTGGCCAGCCGCTCCAGGCGCATCAGGTCCGGATGGCTTCCGGCCTCGACCAGCTTGGCGATCGGATGCTCGTCCGGCACGTCCAGTCCCGGCGCGCTGACCGGCGGCCCCGCCCCCTCCGCCAGCACCCTCAGCGCCGCCTTTTCCGCGAACAGGGCCTTGCCGACGCCGACAGGGCCGGTGATCAGCCAGGCATGGTGCAGCCGCCCGCTGGCCATTCCGTCGCGAAAGGCCGCCACGGCGGCGTCATGGCCGAACAGCGGGGTCACAGAAGGTCGGCGAGCGCCGCCAAGATGCGCTCGGTGACGTCGCCGGCCGGGCCGCTCGCGTCCACGGGGCGGAAACGTTCCGGCTCCTGGGCGGCGAGCGCTTCGAAGGCCGCCGCGACCCTTGCGTGATAGGAGGCATCCCGACCGCCGATGCGGTCGCCGGCGCCGCCGTCGCGGGTCGAGGCGCGCGCGGCGGCGGATTCGGCAGGGAGGCGAAGGAGCAATGTCCGGTCCGGCAGCAGCCCGCCGCTGCCGATGGCGTGAAGCTGGCGGATCGCCGCCTCCCCTACTCCGCCGGCGCCGCCCTGATAGGCGAGCGAGCTGTCGAGGAAACGATCGGTCAGCACCCAGGCTCCGCGAGCGAGCGCTGGCCGGATGGTGCGGGCGACATGGTCGGCGCGCGCAGCGGCGAAGAGCAGAGTCTCGGTCTCGGCCGTCCAGCGCTCCGCCTCCCCCTCCAGCAGCAGCTTGCGGATCGCCTCTGCGCCCGGACTGCCGCCCGGCTCGCGCGTCTCCACAACTTCATGGCCGCGGGCGCGCAGCGCTTCGGCCAGCCGCTTGATCTGGGTCGACTTGCCGACCCCCTCCCCGCCTTCGAGGCTTATGAACCGTCCGGCCACCTCAGCCGATAATGTGGCTGAAGCCGGCCATGATCCGGTCGAAGAAGCCCGCCTCGCCCACCTCTTCCGCAGCGACTAGCGGCATCGTCTGCGGCTCGGTGTCGCCGGTGGTGACGACGAGGTTGGCGATATGCTGGCCGGCCTTGATCGGCGCCTTGACGGGGCCGTCATAGACCACCTTGACGCTGATGTTGCTCTTGGGCGTCGCGGCCGGGATCGTTACCGCGATGTCGCGGGGCGCGACGAGGCCCACCACATTCTTGTCGCCGAGTTGCACCTTCGCCTCGGCAATCTTTTCGCCCTTGGCGAGGAGCGGCTGGGCCTGCCAGGCGCGGAAGCCCCAGTTCATGAACTTGGTGCTCTCGTCGATGCGCTGGCCACTGCTGTCGAGACCCGCGACGACCATGATGAGACGCCGGCCGTTCTGCACGGCCGAGCCGGTGAAGCCATAGCCCGCGGCCTCGGTGTGACCGGTCTTGAGGCCATCCGCCCCCGCGACCTTGCCGAGCAGCGGATTGCGGTTGGGCTGGGTGATGGGTTTGCCGCTCATCGTCTCGCCCCAGGTGAAGGATGCCTGGTCGTAGAACTCCTTGTAGAGCTTCGGCGTCTCCTCGACCGACGCCTGGGCGAGTATAGCGAGGTCGCGCGCGGTCGTGTAGGTCACGCCCTCGTCCGGCCAGCCGTTGGAATTGCCGAAATTGCTGTTCTTCATGCCGAGCCGCTTGGCTTCGGCGTTCATCCGCGCCGCGAAGGCGGGCTCGGTGCCGGCGATGCATTCGGCAAGGACGACGCTGGCGTCGTTGCCCGACACGGTGACGATGCCGTGAAGGAGATTGCGGACGCTGACCTCCTGACCGGGCGACAGGAACATGGTGGAGCCGGCCTGGGGCCCATGCCATTGACGCCAGGTTTCCGGCCGGACCGTGCACATCTTGTCCAGCGAAAGCTCGCCTTCGCTGATGAGCCGGAAGGCGAGATGCGTCGTCATCATCTTGGCCATCGAAGCGGGCGGGATGCGCTGATCGGGATTCTTGGCGTAGAGGATGGCGCCCGAGGACAGGTCCTTCATGAAGGCGACCGGGGCGGCGGTCTCGAACGGCGGCGCGGCGGCGATGGCCGGCAAGGTAAGAGCAGTCGCGAAAAATCCGAAAAGCAGCGCCTTAGGCTTCATGTTTAAGAACCGTTCCTTTGTATCGGGACCCGCACCCGCTTGCGGTCATGGCCCGAGTCTTAACGCCTCGTTCCGGCCTTCGCCAGTGCTCAGCGCGCGATTTCATCGGCAAGGATCCCGACCGACAGCGCGTAGAAATTCGAGCAGTTATAGTCGAGGATAGTGCGGTAGTTGTTGGTGAGCAGATAGGCGGTCTGTCCCGGGCCGTCGGGCTCCAGCAGGCTCGCAAACTCATGGTCGGCGGGCCAGCGGCCATTCTGGGCGACGATGCCCAGGCGCCGCCATTCGCCGATCGTCTTCCACCGGCTGTGCCGCTCATGGACGCGTGGGCAACGGGGCGCGACGAGACGCGTGCCGAGCGCTGCCCGGTCGAGCCCCGCCGGAACGCTGACCGGCACGCCCCAGGTAACGTTGGGCTTCCAGCCGGCATTGCTGAGATAGTTGGCGATGGACGCGAGCGCGTCGGCCTGGCTGTTCCAGATGTCGGCGTCTCCGTCGCCGTCGCCGTCGACCGCGAGGCGAAGATAGACGGAAGGAAGGAATTGCGGATAGCCCGTGGCGCCGGCCCAACTGCCCTTGAGCTGGCTGCGCTGCACGCCGCGGTCGACCATCTTCAGGGCGGCGACGAATTCCTCCGAGAAGAGGTCGCGGCGGCGGCCCTCATAAGCGAGGCTGGCGAGCGAGTTCAAAAGGTCGAAATCGCCGGTGACGGCGCCATAGCTGGTCTCATGGCCCCAGATAGCGACGAGCACCGAGGGCTCGACGCCGTAGCGGCGTCCGATCGCGTTCAGCTGGCCGATATTGGAGGCATAGCGTGCCTCGCCGCGGCTGATGAGGCTCGGCGTCACGTGGCGGGCGCGATAGGGCGCGAAGGGCGGGATGGCGGGATTGCCCGCGCTGCCGCCAGGCTGACCCCGATCCAGTTCGATGGTGCGGGAGCTGAACTGCAAGGTCGGAAAGACGCGATCGATGGTGGAGGGAGTGACCCCGGCGGCCAGAGCCTGCGCGCGGAGCTGCGGCAGATACATTTCGAATCCGGCCTGGTTGAGCCCGCCGGTCTGCGCCATCGCGGCGGCGCCTCCCGAGTTCCATGGCGGGAAAGCCGCGAGCAACATAGCCATCATCTGGTGAACGAAACGCATGAACACTCCCCTTCTCGCTCGGCCTATTGCCATAAGCGCCCGCGCCGCGCACGGGTTCCTTCGCGCCGCTTGCACGAAATGGCGCTGGGCGCCTAAGGCGTCGTCGACAAGGATGGGTGGCCGAGTGGTTTAAGGCAGCGGTCTTGAAAACCGCCGTGGGTTCACGCCCACCGTGGGTTCGAATCCCACCCCATCCGCCAGCTTGCTTCGTTCCGCGCTCCGGCTAAAGTCCGGATAAAGGCTGCGGAGGGGGAAGATGGCAGCATTTCAACGCGCTATTCTCGGCATGGCGTCGGCCGTTCTGCTTTTGGCCAGTGGGCCGGCGGACGCGGCATGGCGGCGCGCAGAGACGGATCATTTCATCCTATACGGCGAAATTGAGGAGGGCCGCCTCCGCGAGCAGGCTATTGTTCTCGAGGAATTCGATCGGCTGCTGCGGCTGCTGACCGGCGTCGACGCGGCGTCCCCGCCCAACAAGCTGCCCGTCTATCTTGTTTACAATCACGATCGGCTGCGGCTCGTTAGGGACGTGTCCTATGGGGTGGGCGGCTTCTACCTGGCGTCGCCCGATGGTATCGGGGCGTTCGTAAACCAGCGCACCAACGTAGGCCGCTATGGGCCGAACGACACGCTGTTTCACGAATATGCCCATCACTTCATGTTGCAATATTTTCCGGCGGGCTATCCCGCCTGGTATGTGGAAGGCTTCGCCGAATATGTCGCGACGGCGGACTTCCGATCCGACATACTCGAATTCGGTCGCTACAACGACAACCGCTCGCTCTGGCTGTCTGACAAGTCGCGCTGGATACCCTATGAACACGTCCTGTTCGGCGGAGATCGGAAGCCGCAATGGGGCGATTCCGCCCGCTTTTACGCTCAGAGCTGGATCCTCGTTCATTATCTGATGAGCGACCCCGCCCGCGCGGCGGCAACGCGCGCATACCTTTCGGCACTGAGCGCGGGAGAGGAACCCAGGACCGCCTTCCAGTCCGCCTTCGGCATGCCGGCATCGGACTTGGATGCGCGCATTCGCGCCTATGCCCGCGACGGCATCGCCTATACTCGCGCGCCTCGCGGCCATGCGGTCGCGGATCCGGTTATCACCACGCTCCCGACCTCGTCCGACGAGCTGATGCTGCTGCAGGCGGTAATGAGGGTCGGTGTGCCCGAAAAGGCCCGCAAGGCGGTGCTGGAAAGGACCCGGCGCGAAGCGCGAGGGAAGGAAGATCCGTTCGCCAGGAGGGTCCTTGCCCAGGCCGAGGCGCTCTATGGCAACGCCGCCGCCGCCGATCGCCTTCTGGGTGAGCTGCTGCAAGCCAGCCCGGACGACGCCGAGCTGCTCTATCTGAAAGGCATGCGCTACTTGACCGCCGGTCGTGCAGACGAAGCGGCGCGCGCGGCCTATTTCGCCGAGGCAAAAGGTTGGTTCGTGAAGGCACACAAGGTCGACCCCAACCATTTCCCGACCTTGTATCGCTATGCCGAAGCACTGTCAGTTGAGCCAGATTATCTTTCGGAGAATACGACGAACATTCTCCTGCTCGCCCGCAGCCTCGCGCCGCAGGTGGCGGAGATCGGGATTCAAGCGGGACAGATCCTGCTGCTTCGCGAGGAGTATGACGCTGCGCGAGCGGTGCTGACGCCGATCGCTGCCAGCGTGCATCATCCCCAATCGGTTGCTGCGGCGGAGACACTGCTCGAAGCCGCCAAGAACCGCCGCCCTGTCGACGAGAGGGTCGGGTTCGACTTCGGGGACGCGGAACAGGCCGGCTCGACCGAGTGAGTGAGCCACGAGCGGCTTGATCCGCGGCGCCCGCGCCAGTAGCTGCATCGCGAGAACCGCCGCGCGAAATCCGGCGCGTGTGCGACAGCGGGAAAGTGATCGAGCATGACCAGAATTGCACCCTTCGACTGGGCGGACGCTTTTGCCCTCGACGATCAGCTGAGCGATGAGGAGCGGCTCGTCCGCGATACCGCGCGGGGCTATGCGCAGGAGAAGCTGCAGCCGCGGGTGAAGCACGCCTATCTGGAGGAAGATTTCGACCGCGCTATCATGACCGAGATGGGCGCGCTCGGCCTGCTCGGCGCGACCATTCCGACCGAATATGGCGGCGCCGGCCTCAATTATGTGAGCTACGGCCTGGTGGCGCGCGAGGTGGAGCGGGTGGATTCGGGCTACCGCTCGGCCATGTCGGTTCAGTCCAGCCTCGTCATGCACCCGATCAATGCCTATGGCACGGAGGCGCAGAAGCGGAAATATCTGCCCAAGCTCGCGACCGGCGAATGGGTCGGCTGCTTCGGCCTCACCGAGCCCGATGCCGGCTCCGACCCCGGAGCCATGCGCACGCGGGCGAAGAAGGTGGACGGCGGCTATCGTCTTTCCGGCGCCAAGATGTGGATCACCAATTCGCCGATCGCCGACGTCTTCGTCGTCTGGGCCAAGTCCGACGCCCATGACGGCAAGATCAAGGGCTTCGTGCTGGAGAAGGGCATGAAAGGCCTGTCGGCGCCCAAGGTGAGGGAGAAGCTCAGCTTGCGCGCCTCGATCACCGGCGAGATCGTCATGGACGAGGTCGAGGTGCCGGAGGAGAATCTTCTTCCCGATGTCGAAGGGCTCAAAGGCCCGTTCGGCTGCCTCAATCGCGCCCGCTACGGCATCGCCTGGGGTTCGATGGGCGCGGCCGAGGCCTGCTATCATGCCGCCCGGTCCTACACGCTCGAGCGGAAGCAGTTCGGGCGGCCGCTCGCCGCCACTCAGCTCGTCCAGCTGAAGCTTGCCAATATGGTGACCGAGATCACCCTCGGCCTCCAGGCGGCGCTTCGGGTCGGCCGGCGGATGGACGAAGGCGAGCTCATCCCCGAGACGATCAGCCTCATCAAGCGCAACAATTGCGGCAAGGCGCTCGATATCGCCCGCACCGCCCGCGACATGCACGGCGGCAACGGCATCTCAGCCGAATTCCAGGTGATGCGCCACGCCGCGAACCTGGAGACGGTCAACACCTATGAGGGGACGCACGACGTCCACGGCCTGATCCTCGGCCGCGCCATCACCGGGATCGCGGCGTTTTGATTTCGGGTCTCGTCATCGCGAGGAGCGCAGCGACGCGGCGATCCAGTCACTGGATTGCTTCGCTGCGCTCGCAATGACGGGGACGGGCATGGATAAGCCGCTGGCAGGCATCAGGGTTGTCGAGCTGGCCCGCATACTGGCCGGGCCCTGGGCGGGGCAGTTGCTGGCCGATCTCGGCGCCGAGGTGGTGAAGGTCGAGCGGCCCGGCGTCGGCGACGATACGCGAGGCTGGGGGCCGCCCTTCGTCGAGAAGGACGGCAGCGCCGCCTATTTCCATAGCTGCAACCGGGGCAAGCGCTCGGTGGCGATCGACTTCGAGACGCCCGAGGGGCAGGAGCAGGTCCGCGTCCTGGCACGGGATGCGGATATCCTGATCGAGAATTTCAAGGTCGGCGGCCTCGCCAAATACGGCCTCGATCATGCCAGCCTCTCCGCCATCAACTCGCGCCTCATCTACTGTTCGATTACCGGCTTCGGCCAGGACGGCCCCTACGCCCCGCGGGCCGGCTACGACTTCATGATCCAGGGCATGGGCGGGATCATGGACCTGACCGGCGACCCGGAGGGCGAGCCGCAGAAGATCGGCGTCGCCTTCGCGGACATCTTTACCGGCGTCTATGCCTCGACGGCGATCCTGGCGGCGCTCAGGGGCCGCGAGGCGACCGGCAAGGGGTGCCATATCGACATGGCCCTCCTCGACACCCAGGTGGCGGTGCTCGCCAACCAGGCGATGAACTATCTGGTCTCGGGCGAGCCGCCGCGCCGGCTCGGCAATGCCCATCCCAATATCGCGCCCTACCAGACCTTCGCCGTCGCCGACGGCCATGTCATCATCGCCGTCGGCAATGGCGGCCAGTTTCGCAAGCTCTGCGACCTGTTGGGCCTGACCGCGCTGGGCGAGGACCCGCGCTTCCTCACCAATGCCGATCGCGTGCGCAATCGCGAGGCGCTCGCCGCCGCCCTCGCCCCTGCCCTGCTCCAGCGCCACCGCGACGAGCTGCTCTCCGCCTTGGCCGCGGCGGGTGTGCCGGCGGGGCCGATCAACACCGTCGCCCAGGTCTTCGACGACCCTCAGGTGATCGCGCGCGGCCTGAAGCTGGAGCTGGACGGCGTACCGGGCGTCGCCTCGCCGATCGTCATCGACGGCAAGCGACAGGTCGCAGCGGGATCGAGCCCGCCGCTCGGCGGCTCCCGAACGGACTAGGCTCAGCTCGATCGGCGCTGGCGGAGGCGCAAGGCCAGTCCGGTGCTGCCGAGCGCCGCGGCCAATATCGCCAGCGGCGCGAGCGACGGATCCAGATCCGTCCAGGCGACGGCCGCGACGCCCATGGCAGGCGCCATCGCATCGGCCGACGACGGGACCGACGCGTAAAGGCAGAGCATGACCAGGCCGACCAGGATTGGCGGCCGCGGCAGCAATGAGGCGATGCGGAACATGGGTTGCTCCCCGATCTGTTGCCGGGCTTTTGATCTCGCGACCCGATTCCCGCCACGATAAAGAGCCGCAATCTTCGTCCGCAGCGGTGGCGCGGCGTATGGCTTTGTCCGCTTGCGTGATCATTCGTGCGGAAATGTGAGGAAGCGTCCCGCGACTGATGATATGATCGGCGTCCATGCATGGCCACCTCGACAACCGCTCGAGCGAAGATATCGCCGCCCTGGTGCGCGAGGAATTGGCCCGGCTGCGCCGATCTCGACAATGGCTGGCAGATGAGGCCGGCCTCAGCATCTCCACGCTTGAGAAAGCCTTGTCGGGGCGCCGCCCCTTCACCCTCGCCACCGTCGTGCGCCTCGAGGAAGCGCTCGGCCGGCCGCTGCGCGCCGGCGCCACGCCGCGTCTGTCGAGCGAGCCTCCCGAGATGGCGCCGGCCGAACTTGGCGCCTATGCCAGAGCCGGCGTTCGCTGGCTGGAGGGCGATTATCTGACGCTGCGGCCTTCCTTCAACAACCCGGGCGCGGTCTATGCCTATCGGCTGCTGATCGAGTGGAACGAGGCCTGTCACTGCCTCACCTTCCAGGAATCGGCCCGGGTGGATGCCGCCTTCACCCAGGCGGGGCGCGTGTCCTTTCCGCACCTTTCAGGACATATCTATCTGGTGACGCAGGAATCCGGCCAATATCGCGTTGCCATTTTGGGCCGGCCGACGATCAGCGGTGAGCTGAACGGCATCCTCACGACCCTCGTGGTGGGCGAGGGCTCGCAGCTGCTGCCGGCCGCGACGCCGCTCGCGCTGATACCCTGCCGGGCGGGGATGGAGCCGGAGTTCGGGCTCGTCGAACCCGGCCATTCGCGTTTCGAAGAGTATCGCACTCGCCTCGACCGTATCGTCGCGGGCGGATTTGCTCGGCTTATCGGCTAAGTCCGACGGGCGGAGCGGCGAAAGATCAGGGTGCGGCCGCCCTTGTAGCGGGTCTTGGCGGCTTCCACGAAGCCCGCCTTCAGCGCCACGTTGATCGAGGAAGCGTTGTCGGGATCGATGATGCAGCTATATTCCGGGGCATCGAGCTCCGCCTCGGCCCAGCGGATCGCCGCCGTCACCGCTTCGCTGGCATAGCCGCGGCCGTGGCACCAGGGATCGAGCACCCAGCCCATCTCCGGAATGCCCTCGATCGACGGCGAAAAGTCGCGGTGGAAATCGGCGAAGCCTATGTCGCCGGCGAAACGGCCGCTCGCCTTGTCGTAGACCGCCCAATAGCCATAGCCGAGCATCGACCAGAGGCCGCGCGCCCGGAGGATGCGCGACCAGACTTCCTCGCGGGTGAAAGGCTTGCCGCCGATATGGCGAACGACCTCGGGATTGCTCCACATCGTTGTGGAGGCGGCGAGATCGTCCGCCGACGGCGCGCGCAAGAGGAGGCGTTCGGTCTCCAGGACCGGAATTACGCCCCCCTTGTCCAAGGCTTACTTCTTTCCGAGGGTGAGGCCACCGAAGCGCTTGTTGAAGCGCGCGACCTGGCCGCCCGAATCGACCATCTTGCCGGTGCCGCCTGTCCAGGCCGGGTGCGAGGTCGGATCGACGTCCAGCTGCAGCGTTTCGCCCTCAGCGCCCCAGGTCGAGCGGGTCTCGAACACGGTGCCGTCGGTCATCTGGACCTTGATCATGTGATAGTCGGGATGGGTATCGGTCTTCATGGTGGTATTTCCTGGGGTTTGGCTGGTTCCGACCAGCCTCATGGAAGCGAAGCGCGCCCTTAGCGCCTCGGCGTGGAGTTGACAAGCCAGGCCCAGCCCGCCTAGCGGCCGGATCGGCGAAGGTGCCGCTCTTACGGGAGCGGTGAAAAGGGAAGCCGGTGGAAAACCGGCGCTGTGCCCGCAACTGTAAGCGGCAAGCTCCCCATCCGCAAAGGGTGACGGAGCATAGAGGGCGCCCACGAAAGTAGTACTTTCGTGGGTCCCCGGGAGCCGCGAGCCAGGAGACCTGCCTCCGCCCGTCGTCCGCGCCCGGCCGGGATCAGCCGACGCGCGTGGCATCGAAGGCGTCCAGGCGCCGCCGATACCTCCGAGACGACATGTGTCGCCAAGGAGGTAGAGTCCATGAATCCGATTTTGTTGGTAACCGCTCTCGCTGCCCAGCAGAGCCCGCCGGGCGCGGACGAGGATATCGTCGTCACAGCGTCGCGCGAGCCCGTATCCAGGGCCGAGGCGGGTGTGTCGGCCACCCTGTTCGATGAGCAGACGCTGGAAGCGCTCGCTCTCCCCTCGACGAGCGACATATTGCGGTTGGCGCCGGGCGTTTCCGTCTCGACCAGTGGACCGCGCGGCACCCAGAGCCAGCTGCGTATCCGGGGCGCCGAGGCCAATCACACGCTGCTGTTCGTCGACGGCATCCGCTTCAACGATCCCGCTGCCGGCAATGAGGCGCGGTTCGAGCTGCTGACCAACGACAGCCTCAGCCGGCTGGAAGTCGTGCGGGGGCCGCAGTCGGCGCTGTGGGGTTCCGAGGCGCTCGGTGGAGTGGTCGCGCTGGAAACGGCGGACCCGCTGGGTGCGACCGTCCTTTCCGCGCTGGCCGAATATGGCAGCCATGACAGCGCCCGCGCCTCGACGCAGTTTGCCGTGCGAAGCGGCGATGGGGGCCTCAGCGGATCGGCCGGGTGGCTGAAGAGCGACGGCATCGACAGCTTCGGCACGGGCGGGGAGCGCGACGGCTTCGAGAACCGCTCGGCCAGCGCCAAGGTCGTGTTCAGCCCGATCGATGCCCATGAGATTGGCGTCGTCGGCCACTGGATCGAAGGCGAGAGCGAGTTCGATGGCTTCGATCCCCTGACCTTCCGCCGCGCCGATACGCTGGATTCGACCGACAACAGGCTTTTCGCCGTCCGCGCTTGGACCCGCATCGAGCAAGGCGGGTGGTCGCTCCTCGCCGACGCCAGCTATCTCGACAGCGCCAACCGCAACCGGCTGGATGAGGCACCGCTCAACAGCACGTTCGGCCAGCGCTTCACCCTAGGCGGGCAGCTCAGCCGCACCGTGGGAAGACATCGCCTTACCGCGGCCGTCGAACATGAAGCGGAGGATTTCAGGGCGCGAGACCAGTCCTTCTTCGGCGCGACGGACCAGGACCGGTCGCGCGAACTCACCGCCTTTGTGGGTGAGTGGCGCGCGGACTGGTCGCCGGTCTTCGCCACGGATGTGGCCGTCCGGCACGATAGCTTCAGTGCCTTCGCCGACGCGACCACGCTTCGGGCGATGGCGCTGGTGAGGCCGGCCGAGGACTGGACGCTTCACGCCGCCTATGGCGAGGGGATCGCCCAGCCGACCTTCTACGACCTTTACGGCTTCTTCCCCGGATCGTTCGTCGGCAATCCGACGCTATTGCCGGAACGCTCCAAAAGCTTCGAAGCGGGCGTTCGCTGGGTGGAAGGCGCGGTATCGCTCAGCGTGACCGGCTTCACCGGCGAGCTGGAGAATGAGATCGTCGATACGTTCGACCCCTCCAGCTTCCTCTCCAGCACCGCCAATGTCGACGGCAAGAGCCGGCGGCGGGGCGTGGAGGTCGACGGCCGCTATCGGCTCGGATGGCTGACGCTTGGCGCCAACTACACCTATCTCGACGCCGACGAGCGGCAGGTGTCGGGATCAGCGTCGGTGCGCGAGGTCAGGCGGCCCCGGCACAGCGCCAATTTCATTGCGACAGGTTCGCTCGGCGCTTTGGATGTGGGCGCCAGCCTCGCCTATGTCGGCAAGCGCCAGGACACGGATTTCGACCTCTTCCCCGCGGAGCGAGTAACTCTGAGTGACTATGTGCTGACGTCGCTCAACCTCGGCTATCGGGTGACGCCTTCGTTGCAGGCCTATGCCCGCGTCGAGAACGCCTTCGACGCCGACTATCGGGATGTGGTCGGCTACAACACGCCGGGACGGACGGTCTATGCGGGTCTTCGCCTGTATTTTGGCGATTAGCCTCGCCCTTCCGGGCGTGGCGGAGGCGGCTCCCCGGCGGGTCGCCTCCCTCAACCTGTGCACGGACGAGCTGTTGCTGATGCTGGCCCGGCCCGGGCAGATCGCCTCGGTTACCCATCTCGCCCACAAGAAGGCGGAGACGCCGCTGTGGCGAGAGGCGCGCCGCTATCCGGACAATGACGGGAGTCTCCTCTCCATCGTCGGGATGCGGCCGGACCTTGTCCTCACCATGGGCGGCGGCGCCCGCGATCGGGCACGGATCGCCGAGCGCCTCGGGATCGAGACGCTGGATCTTCCCTTTCCGCAGAGCCTCGAGGATGTGGAAGCGGGCATCCGCGCCGTGGCAAGGGCGCTCGGACGCGAGGACGCGGGCCGGAACCTCATCGCCCGTATCGACGAGCTGCAACGGACGAGGCCCGAGGTGCAGCGCGACACGGTCTGGCTGGGCGGTGGAGGCAGGAGCGTCGGAGCCGATTCCCTGGCGGCGCGATGGATGGCGCTCGCCGGATTTCGCCAGCGGCCGCTGCGGGGCGACCGGATCTCGCTCGAGCAACTGCTCGTGGCGCCGCCCGAAATCCTGCTGCGCAGCGACTATCGCAGCGGCCAATATTCGGGCGAGCAGCGCTGGCTGAACCACCCGCTGGCGAAGGGCACCTCGCGCTCGCGCACGGTCGTCACGGATGGGCGTGTGTGGACGTGCATGGGGCCGCTCATGGTAGGCGAGATCGTTCGCCTTCGGGCGGGTGCGAAATGAGCGCGCGGTCTTCCGCGCTGCTGGGGGCGCTGCTCCTTGCCCTGTTTCTCTTCTCGGTCGCGGCACCGTGGAGCGCGATGGCGGACCTCATGGCGCAGGACCGGGAGCTCGGCCTGGCCGTTCTCGTCCAGCTCAGGCTGCCCCGCGCGGTGCTCGCGCTCGTCTACGGCGCGATGCTGGGCGCCTCGGGGGCGGCGATCCAGGCGCTGTTCGCCAATCCCCTCGCCTCCCCGGACCTCACCGGCACGACCAGCGGCGCAGCGCTGGGCGCAGTCGTGACCGCCTATATCTTCGGTTTTGCCGCACCGCTCGCCTTGTCGGTCGGATCGATCGTCGGTGCTCTCGCCGCGCTCGCGCTGCTGCTGGCGTTGGCAGGGCCGAAGGCGGAGACGGCGACCTTGCTGCTCTCCGGGCTCGCGATCAGCGCCCTCGCGGGCGCCCTGACGACCCTGGCTCTGGCCCTCGCCCCCTCCCCCTTCGCCTTCTACGACGCCTATGACTGGCTCATGGGCTCGCTGATCGACCGCAGCCTCCCCCAGGCGGCGTTCGCCGCCGTGCCGACCTTCATCTGCATAGCCCTGCTCCTGCGCCTGGCGCGGCCGCTCGACAGCCTGACGCTCGGCGAGGAAGTGGCGCAGTCGCTGGGACATGATGTCGCGTCGCTGCGGCTGTGGATCGTCTGCCTGACGGCCTTGGGGGTCGGCGCCTGCGTCGCGATCTGCGGGGCGATCGGTTTCGTCGGCCTGATCGCACCGATCTTCGCGCGGCGGCTGACAGGCGGACATCCGGGGCGCGCCATCGCCCCCGCGGCGCTGATCGGCGGAGCCCTGTTGCTGTCCGCCGACCTCGCCGTGAGGCTGGCGCCGCACGGGCGGACCCTGCCTATCGGCGTGGTCACCGCCCTCCTCGGCGCTCCCTTCTTCCTCTGGCTGGTCGCGCATATGCGGTGGAGGCTCAATCGATGACCGCTCTCGTCACCGCGTGGGGCCTGGTCATGCCGGGCCGGCTCCAGGACACGGCGATCGACCTGAACGCCGGGACGCTGACCTGTCTCGTCGGTCCGAACGGCAGCGGCAAGACCAGCCTCCTCCACGCGCTCGCGGGCATTGGCGGTCCGCTCGGCGAGGTGCGCGTGGCCGGAGTGGACCCGCGGACACTCGGGCCGGGGCAGCGACCGCGCTTCTGCGCCTATCTCCCCGCATCTCGCGACATCGCCTGGCCGTTGACGGCCCGCGATGTGATCGCGCTCGGCCTTGCCGAGGATGATGACCAAGGCAGAGTCGACGAGGTGCTGGATGAGCTGGGCCTCGCCGCCATGGCCGACAGGCGCCTCGACCGCATGTCGACGGGTGAAAGGAGCCGGGTGTTCATCGGACGGGTGCTGGCAGCGAAGCCCAGGCTGCTGCTTCTCGATGAGCCGGTGACGAACCTCGATCCGCTCTGGCAGCTGCGATTGATGGACAGGCTTCGCGCCATCGCCCGCAGCGATGGTCGCGCCCTGCTGGTCGCCATGCACGATCTAGAACTAGCGCGGATTTATGCCGATCGGCTCATCATCATGCAGGACGGAACCGTCGCCGCGGATGGCGAACCCGCCGAACTGCTCGACGGGCCGCACATCCGATCGATATTCGGAATAGAGAAAGTCGGCGGCGCCTGGCGCCCGGTGACGCCCTGACGATTGCGTCTCGATTACGCCGCCGGCGGGTCGGCGATCATTGCAGTGAAGTTCGCCTCGGCCGCGACCTTGCCGTCCACCAGGGCCTTGCCGGCAAACTTGCAGACGGACGAACGCTTCTGGACGAACTCGACCTCGAGCCGGAGCAGGCAGCCCGGCTCGACCGGCGCGCGGAACTTGGCGCCGTCGATCGCCATGAAATAGACGAGCTTCCCCGAGCCGGCGAGGCCGAGCGATTCGACCGCGAGCACACCGGCGGCCTGGGCCAGCGCCTCGACGATCAGGACGCCCGGCATGATCGGCCGCCCGGGGAAATGTCCGTTGAAGAAGTCCTCGTTGATCGTCACGGCCTTGATGGCCGCGATCGACTGGTCGGGAACGATCGACTCGACCCGGTCGACGAGGAGCATCGGGTAGCGATGCGGCAGCGCCGCCATCACCCGCTTCACGTCGAGCGGACCCCGCTTCGACTCGGGAACGGCGGCGCCACTTTCGTCCGACATTAGCGACCCTGGGGCTGCTGCTGTTGCTGCGGCTGTTGCTGCTGGGTCTGAGCCGGCGCCGTCGTATTGACGCTCGGAAGCTGCTGATTGAGCGCCGCGAGCACCTCGTTCGTCACGTCGAGCGAAGCCGATCGGGCGAGCGTCGCCTGGGTGTCGAGCGCGACCGTCGCGCCATGGGTCGACATCACCTGGTTGATGATCGGATCCAGACGAGCGTTGATCTGCTGCGCGACATAGGCGCGGTTGCGGGTGAAAGCCTGCTCGCGTTGGGCGATCTCCTGCGCGGCGGCGCTTTGCTTCTGCTGGAAAGCGGTCGCGCGCTGCTGAAGAGCGGCATCGGGCTCCTTGCCGTTGAGGGCCTGGGCCGCTGCCTGGAGCGACTGGGCTTCGGTCTGGAGCGGCTGGTTGAGCTGCTCAGCCCGCTGCTGGATCTGCTGGAGCTGGGTCTGGAGCTGAGTCTGCGCCGCCTTGCAGGCGTTGCAGTCGGAGAAGACGCGCTGCGTGTCGATGACGACGATCACGGCCGCGGCCGTGCGCTGCGCGGGCGCAGCCGCGGGAATGGCGGTGGCGAGCGCGGCCAGAGCGGCGCCGAAAACGAATTTGTTCATTAGAATGCGGTCCCTACGTTGAATGTGAAGAGCTTGGTATCGTCACCTTCGGCGGTAATAAGCGCCTTGGCTATATCGATCCTGAACGGCCCGAAAGGCGAGATCCAGTTGACGCCGAAGCCCACCGAGACGCGCGGCTTGGGCGTGTCGCCGACATAAAATTCCTGGAACGGCGCGACGCCGGCCACCGGAATCGATCCCGTCGGGCAACCGCCGGTGGTGGGTGCCGGCGTGCTGTTGCCGTTTACGTCGACGCAGCGGTTGCGAGCCCGGGGATCATCCGGCGATATGCCGACCAAGGTCGGATCGTCGAGCCCGAACACCGCGCCGACGTCGACGAACACGGACGGGCGGAGGCCCATATCCTTGCCGAACGGTATCTGGACTTCCGCCCGGCCCATATAATAGGCGCGGCCGCCGAGGGCGTCGTCGGCGATGATGCCATCCTTGCCCGGGATAATGTTGCCGTCCGCGTCGAAGCGCCGGCGGATCACCCTCGGTCCGATGCCGCGAATGTCGAAGCCGCGCATCTGCGATTCGCCGAGGAAGAAGCGATCGATCAGGCGCACCGGGTCACGGCCCGGCCCCGGCGCATCCTCGAAGCTGTGGATGTAGCCGCCTTCGATGGTGGCCGCGAAGACGAAACCGCTATCGTCGATCGGGAAATATTTATCGGCGCTGGCCCGGGTGCGAACATAGTTCACGCTGCCGCCAAGCCCCGCATAATCCTGGCTCAGGATCAGCCGCTCGCCGCGTGTCGGGCGAAGGCGGTTGTCCAGCGTGTCGTAGAGCAGTGAGTAGCCGATCGACGAGGTGGTTCGCTCGCCGATGGCGTCGCAAAGATAACGGCCGGCTCTCAACGGGTCGCAGACAGGCGGCAGCGGGCCGTCCCCGTCGGGGTCGGTGAAGAAGATATCCCGGTCGAGCGTGATGTCGTCGAGGTTCAGGCCGTAACGCATTGCGAGCGACATATATTCGGTGAGCGGAATGCCCAGTCGGATCTGGCCGCCGGTCTGGAGTTGCTCGTAAGTGGTGTTGCGGCTGTTGTTGACGAAGTTGAAGCTGCTGAAGTCGCGCCGGTAGATGTCGCCGCCAAGCGAGATGTTCCGATCGAACAAATAGGGCTCGGTGAAGCCGAGCTCGACCGACTTCGAGTAGCTCGAATAGTTGGCCGCCGCGCGCAGTTCCTGGCCCTTGCCCATGAAGTTGCGCTGACGGATGGACAGGTTGACCAGGAACCGTTCCAGGCTTGAGAAGCCGGCCGATACCTGCAACTCGCCGGTTGCGCGCTCCTCCACATCGACCGCCAGGACGACGCGGTCGGGGCTGGAGCCCTGCTGCTGCTCGATCTCCAGATTTTCCTGGAAGAAACCGAGCGACTGGATGCGATCGCGGGAGCGCCTCACGCGCACGCTGTTGAAGGGATCGCCCTCCGCCAGGCGGAACTCCCGCCGGATCACCTTGTCGCGCGTGACCGTGTTGCCGTTGATGTCGATGCGCTCGACATAGACGCGCGGCGCATCGGCGATGCGGAACGTGACGTCCATCGTGCGCTCGTCTTCGTTCCTCTTGAACTGAGGTCGCGCGTCGGCGAAGGCATAGCCGTAGAGGCCCGCCGTTTCGTTGAGGAGCGTGATCGTATCCTCAACCCTCTTGGCATTGTACCAGTCGCCCGTTTCCATCGACACGAAGCGCCGCATTACCTGGGGGTCCAGGTCGCGCAATTCGCTCTCGATGTTGACGTCGCCGAAGCGGTAGCGCTCGCCCTCCTCCACCACATAGGTGATGATGAAGTCGCGCTTGTCGGGCGTCAGCTCGGCGACCGCCGAGATAACGCGGAAGTCGGCATAGCCTTCCGTCAGGTAGAACTGCCTCAGCTTCTGCTGGTCGAAGGCTAGACGGTCGGGGTCGAAGGTGTTGCTCGAGCCGAGGAAGCTGAGCAGGCCCGTTTCCTTCGTCGCCATCTCGTCGCGCAGGTCGCCGTCGGAGAAAGCCTCGTTGCCGAGGATATTGATCTGCCGGACCTTGGAGCGCGGACCCTCGTTGATCTCGAAGATCAGATCGACGCGGTTCTGGTCGAGCTCGACGATCTTGGGCTCGACCGTGGCGGCGAAGCGCCCTTGGCGGCGATAGAGTTCGATGATGCGGGCGACGTCGGCCCGGACCTTGGACCGGGTGAATATCTCGCGCGGAGCGAGCCGGATTTCCGGCGAGATCTTGTCGTTCTTCAGCCGCTCATTGCCCTCGAGAATGATGCGGTTGATGACCGGGTTCTCGGTCACCTGGATGGTGAGCGCGCCCTGATTGTCGCGGATCTGGACGTCGGAGAAGAGTTCCGTCGCGTAAAGGTCGCGCAGCGCCTCGTCGAGCCGCTCGCGGGTATAGGGCTCGCCGACGCGAAGGTCGGTGTAGGAAAGCACCGTCTGCGCCTCGAGCCGCTGGCCGCCGGTGACGGATATCGACCGGATCGTGCCGATCGGCGTGGGCGGCGCGAGGATGCTGGCGGCGGGGGCGCTCCCCGGCGCCACCGGCGGAGTAGTGGCGGGCGCCTCGGATTGGGGGGGCGTGTCAGCCGGAGGCGCGGTATCGGCCGGAACCGTCTCCTGGGCGTACGCAGGCACGGCGATGCCGCCCAGGATCGTGCCGACCAGGAGTGCGGAGCAAAGCCGCCGATTGTAGGAAGATGCTTTGATCGCTGTCACGCGTCCCCGCCCTTTACGCTGGAATGCCGGTTATCCGCCCGGCTCATGATCCCTGTCGGGCTCCGCCCTGCCCCAAGCCGCTCAACCAATCAACCCGCCAAGCTTCGTCCAGACCCCAAAAGAGGCCAAATCGTTCAGGGTTACGAAGATCATGAGCGCGAGAAGCGCGGCAAGCCCCGTCCTGAACGCCCATTCCTGTGCCTCCGGCTTCAGGGGTTTCCGACGCACGCCCTCGATCGTGTAGAAGAGCAGGTGGCCACCGTCGAGCAGCGGGATTGGCAAGAGGTTAATGAATCCGAGATTAATCGAGATCACGGTCATGAACCAGACGAAGGCGATCCAGCCGAGGCTTGCCTGCTGCCCGGAATATTGCGCGATCTTGAGCGGCCCGCCCATCTCCTTCATCGAGCGCTGGCCGGTGATGACCTGCCCCAGCGTCACGATCATCGCTCGCACCGTCTCCACCGTCTGGCTAACGGCCGCGCCGAACAGCTGAAGCGGCGGAAGCGTCTCGAATGCGGGTGGACCCGAGGTCACGCCGAGAGAGCCCATGCGGGCTTCGTTGCCGAAATTGTCCTGCACCACAGTCGCGTCGGTCACGACCTTGATCGGGATCGTCTCGCCGCCCCGCTCGACGGTGAAGCGGATCGGTGTGTCAGGCCGCAGGCGGACATAGGACTGAAGATCGGCGAAAATATCGATGCCGCGCCCATTGGCTTCGACAACCCGGTCTCCAGGTTGGAAGCCGGCGCGGTCCGCAGGGCCGGCCTCCACGACGCCGTGCACGACAGCCGGCGTGGTCGGATAGCCAATGGCGGCGAAGATGATCATGAAGGCCAGGATCGCGAACAGGAAGTTGGTGACCGGTCCTGCCGCGACGATGAGGAAGCGCTGCCAGACCGGTTTTGCCTGGAAGGTCTCGGCGCGCTCCTCCGGCGGCAGCGACAGCCATTCGTCGGTGGGCGCGCTCGCCGGGTTCATGTCGCCCTTGAACTTGACGTAGCCGCCCAAGGGCATCCAGCCCACTTTCCAGCGCGTGCCGCGGCGGTCCGTCCAGCCGCCGATCTCCCGCCCGAAGCCGATCGAGAAAATCTCCGCCTTCACGCCGAACCAGCGGCCGACGAAATAATGGCCGAGCTCGTGGATGAAGATGAGCGGCCCGATGACGAGCAGGAAGCTCAATATCGTCATCAAGAGGCCGGGGTCAGGGCTATTCAAATGGCGAACTTTCCAACGAGGGTCTGGGCGCGCCGCCGTGCTTCGGCATCGATCGCGAGCACATCGTCGAGCGAGGCCGGCGCGGGCGGATCATAATGGTGTAACGCTTGACGAGCGATTTTGGCGATATCGAGGAAAGCGAGCCGAGAGTCCAGAAAGGAAGCGACCGCTACCTCATTGGCAGCATTGAGAATTGCGGGCTTCGCGCCCCCTGCCCTCAGCGCCTCCTTGGCGAGCGCCAGGCCCGGGAAGCGCTCAAGATCGGGCTCCTCGAAATCGAGCCGCGAGACCTTGACGAGATCCAGCCGTTCGCACGGGGTCTCCATCCGCTCCGGCCAGGCCAGCGTGTGCGCGATCGGGATGCGCATGTCGGGCGCCCCTAATTGGGCGAGGAAGGAGCCATCGACATATTCGACCAGGCTGTGGATCACCGACTGGGGATGGACGACGACGTCGAAGGCTTCCGCCGAAAGCGGGAAGAGGTGGAAGGCCTCGATCAGTTCCAGCCCCTTGTTCATCAAGGTCGCGGAATCGACCGAAATCTTGGCGCCCATCGACCAGTTGGGATGGGCGACCGCTTGGGCCGGCGTGACGCCGCGCATTTCCTCCAGGCTGCGGCCGCGGAACGGACCCCCGCTGGCCGTGAGGATGACACGCCGCACCGCCTGTGGCCGCGCCCGGTCGAAGCATTGGAAGATCGCATTGTGCTCCGAATCCACCGGGAGCAGGGTCGCCCCGCTTTCGGATGCCGCTTGCGTCATGACGTCACCGGCCGAGACGAGCGCTTCCTTGTTGGCGAGCGCCACGGTCTTGCCTTGGCGGAGGGCAGCCATAACAGGCCGGAGGCCGGCGCAGCCGACGATCGCCGCCATCGTCCAGTCGGCCCCCGAAGCGGCCGCTTCGACGATCGCTTCATGGCCGGCCGCGGCTTCGGTGTCGGTTCCGGCCAGCGCGTCCTTCAGCGCGTCGAACAGGCTTTCGTCGGCGATGACGGCCCGGCGCGCGCCGACGCGGCGGGCGGCGGCGGCGAGGCCGGCGACGTCGCGGCGGGCGGTCAGCGCCAGCACGTTGAACCGCTCCCTGTCGCGTTCGATGAGATCGAGGGTCGATTGTCCTACCGATCCGGTGGCGCCTAGAATGGCGACGGTGCGGGTCACCCGGTCCACAGCCCGCCGACCAGAATCAGGAAGGTCACGAAGATGACCGGGAGCAGCCCATCGAGCCGGTCGAGCACGCCGCCGTGGCCGGGCAGGATGGTGCCGCTGTCCTTCACGCCCGCGCGACGCTTGAGCCAGCTCTCATAGAGGTCGCCCGCCTGGGCGATGAGGCCCATCGGCCCGCCGATGTAGAAGAAGGGCGAGCCGAGATCGAAGAACCAGGCCGCGAGCGCGCCGACGACCGCCGCGCCGAGGAAGCCGCCGCCGAGGCCCGCCCAGGTCTTGTTGGGGCTGATCCGAGGCGCGAGCTTGGGTCCGCCGATGGAGCGGCCGGCGAAATAGGCGAAAATGTCCGTCGCCCAGGTGATCAGCATCATCCAGAAGGTAAGGCCGAACCAGGCCCAGTTGATCGCAAGCAGGGCGAATGCCGGGATGGCGACGTAGAGATAGCCGCCGAACATGGTGGTGCGCCGTGCCATGAGGCCGAGCAGAAGAGCCAGGCCGAGCGCTGCGGCGAAGCCCGTCCAGGCGGGCGAGAAGCTCGCGGCGCCGATCGCCGCGTCCATCATGTCCACCGGGAAAAGCATCTCCGACAGGACGAGCAGGTTCCCCGCAAGAAAGAGCGCACCGACATAGCCCCAGAGCCTGGGCACCCGGTGCATGTCGGCCCATTCGAGCAGCATCACCGCCGCACCGGCGAGGACGAGCAGGCGGAAGACCCAGCCGCCGAAATAGATGGCGGCGCAGGCGACGGCGACCATCACCACGCCCATGATGAAGCGGGTCGGAAGGTCCGATCGGGCCAAGGACGCTTCAGCCTCGCTCATAGGCCACCATATCGTCGCTCGCGGCCGGCGAAGGCATCCAGGGCGGCGCGCAGCGCATCGCCGTCGAAATCCGGCCAATAGGTGTCGACGAACAGCAGCTCAGCATAGGCCGCCTGCCAAAGCAGGAAATTGGATAGCCGATGCTCGCCCGAAGTCCGGATCATCAGGTCCAGCGGCGGCAGATCGGCCGTATCGAGCGCGGCGTCGACCATCGCCTCGTCGATCGCCTCGGCAGCGACCTCCCCGGCGGCGGCGCGCCTCGCCAGGTCCTGGGTCGCCTTCACCAGTTCGGCGCGGGCGCCATAGTTGAGCGCCACCGCCAAGGTCATGCGCCGGTTCGCGGCCGTCCGCGCCACGGCCTCATCGATCATCCTGGCAACATCGGGCTTGAACGCCTTGTGATCGCCCAGGATTTTGAGGCGGATGCCTTCGCGGTGAAGGGTGTTGAGCTCCGAGCCGATATAGAGGCGCAGAAGGCCCATGAGATCGTTGATCTCGGTCTGCGGCCGGCGCCAATTCTCCGACGAAAAGGCGTAGAGGGTAAGGCACTCGACTCCGGCTTCCCCGGCGGCGCGCAATACCTTGCGGGCGGCCTCCGCGCCTGCCTTGTGACCCGCGGCGCGGGGCAGGCCCCTTGCCTTCGCCCAGCGGCCATTGCCGTCCATGATGATGGCGACGTGGCGCGGCACTGCGGAGCCGGAAGCGCGGGCGCTGTCCGGCCGCGACGGCGCGCCGGCCGGGGACGCGGTCACGGCTGCAGGATTTCCTGTTCCTTCGCCGCCGCCGCCGCGTCGATTTCCTTGATCGTGTCGTCGGTCATCTTCTGGACCTCGGTGCCGAGCCGCTTGTGCTCGTCCTCGCTGATCTCGTGCTTCTTTTCGTCGGTCTTCAACGAATCCATGCCGTCGCGGCGGACGTTGCGGACGGCGATGCGCGCCTTCTCCGCATATTGGCCGGCGAGCTTGGCCAGCTCCTTGCGGCGTTCCTCGGTAAGGTCGGGGATCGGCAGGCGGATGTTCTGCCCGTCGGAGATCGGGTTGAGGCCGAGGCCGGCGGAACGGATTGCCTTTTCCACGGCGTTGACGTTGGAGCGGTCCCACACCTGAACGGACAGCATGCGCGGCTCGGGGGCCGAGACGGTGGCCACCTGGTTCAAGGGCATGTTCGCGCCATAGACCTCGACCGTCACCGGATCGAGCAAGGCCGTCGAGGCACGACCGGTGCGCAGGCCCGCGAGATCGTGCTTCAGCGCCTCGACGGCGCCGTGCATGCGGCGCTGAATGTCGGCTTTGTTATAGGCTGGCATCTCTCACTCCCCGTTCTGCACGATCGTCGCCGTGCCTTCTCCGCCGAGCACCTTGGCGAGGTTGCCGCGCTCGCGGATATTGAAGACGACGATCGGAATGTTGTTGTCGCGGCACAGAGCGACAGCGCTCGCATCCATGACGCGAAGATCGTCGCTCAACACCTTGTTGAAACTCACACTTTCATATCGCTTGGCGTCCGGCACCTTCTTCGGATCGGCATCATAGACGCCGTCCACCGAAGTCCCCTTGAACAGCGCCTCGCAGCCCATCTCGGCGGCGCGGAGGGCCGCGGCGGTGTCGGTGGTGAAGAAGGGATTGCCCGTGCCGGCGGCGAAGATCACCACCCGGCCCTTCTCCATGTGCCGTACGGCGCGGCGGCGGATATAGGGTTCGGAGACGGTCGCCATCGGGATGGCGGACTGGACGCGGGTGTCGACGCCGATCTTTTCCAACGCGTTCTGCATGGCGAGCGCGTTCATGACGGTCGCGAGCATACCCATATAATCGGCGCTGGCGCGGTCGAAGCCCTTGGCGGCGCCGGCGAGGCCGCGGAAGATGTTGCCGCCGCCGACGACCATGCAGAGCTCATGGTCCTTGGCGACGCCGGCGATCTCCTCGGCGATCCGGGCGACGGTGTCGGGATCGATGCCGAACTGGCTTGGCCCCATCAGCACTTCACCCGAAAGCTTCAGCAGGACTCGTTTGAAGCGCGGGCGCGGCATGGGGTGTCTGGTCCAATCGATGGTTAAGGTGAGGCGGCGCGCACCTTAGTTAGCGGCTGCGGCGATGCCAAGCCTCCCTTCCCGCTCACGGGAAGCTGGGGAGGGAACCTGTCGACCGACAGCCCCTCCCCTCATTCCCCTCCCGCAAGCAGGAGGGGACACAAGTTACGCAACCGGTTCGGGCTTGCTGGTGCCGGCGGCGGCGGCGACTTCGGCGGCGAAGTCGCTTTCCTTCTTCTCGATGCCTTCGCCCAGCTGGAAGCGGACATAGGCGGCGAGCGTCACCGGCGCGCCGGCGTCCTTGCCGGCGGCGGCGACGACGTCCTCGATCTTCGTCTTGTTGTCCATGACGAAGAGCTGGCTCATCAGTGCGTTTTCCTTGCGGAACTTGGCGATCGTGCCTTCGACCATCTTGGCGACGATGTCGGCCGGCTTGCCGGACTCGGCGGCCTTCTCAGACGCGATAGCGCGCTCGCGCTCGATCAATGCCGGATCAAGATCCTCGCCCTTCAGGGCCAGCGGGTTGGCCGCGGCGATGTGCATGGCAAGCTGCTTGCCGACGGTCTCCAGCTTCTCCTTGTCGCCGGTCGATTCGAGCGCGACGAGCACGCCGATCTTGCCAAGACCCGCCGTCACGGCGTTGTGAACGTACGGCACGACGACGCCATCACTCACCTCGAGCACCGCAGAGCGGCGGAGCGACTGGTTCTCGCCGATGGTGGCGATATTGTCGGTGAGCTTTTCCTGTACGGTCCCGCCCGCCGGCCAGCTCGCGACGAGCAGACTCTCGGCATTGCCCCCGTTGGTGAGCGCCAGGCCGGCAACCGTGCGCACGAATTCCTGGAACTGCTCGTTCTTCGCGACAAAGTCGGTTTCCGAGTTGACCTCGACGGCAGCGCCCTTCGTGCCCTCGACGGCGACGCCGACCAGGCCCTCGGCAGCGGTGCGGCCGGCCTTCTTGGCGGCGGCGGCGAGGCCCTTAGTCCTGAGCCAGTCGATGGCGGCTTCCATGTCGCCGTTCGTCTCGTTCAGCGCCTTCTTGCAGTCCATCATGCCGGCGCCGGTGCGCTCGCGCAGTTCCTTCACGGATGCGGCTGTGATTTCCGCCATATCTCTGATCCTTTCAATTAATTCCCCTCCCGCTTGCGGGAGGGGCTGGGGGAGGGAATGTGCCCGAATGACAGGCCCTCCCCTTGATCCCTCCCGCAAGCGGGAGGGGAGAGGTTTCTCAGGCTTCGGCCAGCGCGGCTTCGGCCGGCGGCTCGCTCATCGAGCCGATGTCCTCGCCGCGGCGGGCGGCGCCGCCCTGCTTGCCTGCGAGCGCCGCGTCGGCGATCGCATCGCAATAGAGGCGGATGGCGCGGCTGGCGTCGTCATTCGCCGGCACCGGGAAAGCGATGCCCTGCGGGCTGACGTTGGTGTCGAGGATGGCGACGACTGGAATGCCGAGCACATTCGCTTCCTTGATCGCCAGCTCTTCCTTGTTGGCGTCGATGATGAAGATGACGTCGGGCAGACCGCCCATGTCCTTGATGCCGCCCAGCGACAGCTCGAGCTTGTCGCGCTCGCGCGTCAGCTGGAGCACTTCCTTCTTGGTGAGGCCGGCGGTGTCGCCCGACAGCTGCTCCTCGAGCGCCTTGAAGCGCTTGATCGAGTTGGAGATCGTCTTCCAGTTGGTGAGCATGCCGCCCAGCCAGCGGTGGTTGACGAAATGCTGGCCGCTGCGGCGCGCAGCCTCGGCGATCGGCTCCTGCGCCTGGCGCTTGGTGCCGACGAACAGCACCTTGCCGCCGGCCGCGACCGACTGGCGCACGAAATCGAGCGCGCGGGCGAACAGCGGAACGGTCTGCGAGAGATCGATGATGTGGACCCCGTTGCGATCGCCGAAAATATACGGCTTCATCTTGGGGTTCCAGCGGTGGGTCTGGTGGCCGAAATGCGCTCCGGCCTCGAGCAATTGCTGCATGGTGACGTCGGTGGACGCCATAGGTCTTCTCCTTCCGGTTAATCCTCTGCGGGCCGAGAGACCGTCCTTCGCCTGCGCTCGGGAGCAGCCACCGGTATGTGTGACCCGCATGTGGAATGCTCGCGCGCTTACCCGCTCTCCCCGCTCAAATCAAGCGTTGACAGAAGAACAAAGGAGGAACATAGAAGAGCCGGGAGAACATAGGCGGATCAACGCCGCCGACAGCAAGGGGACTAAATGTGATACACTTCCTGGCAATCCTGTTCTTCAGCTTCGTGATCCTGCTCGCCCCGATCGCCATTCGGATGGCGATCCTGGACGCCTAGGCTTCCGTCGCGGGTGCGGCTGCAGCGGCGGCTCGGCGCGATCGTTTGACCTTGCCATAGGCGTAGACGCTGGCCGGGATCAGCGCCGCATAGAGCATGGCGGCGAGGCTGAGCGTCGGCCAGGGCGCCGAGAAGAGCGCGCCGCCGACGACGGCGATCACGCCCAGCGCCCAGAGCCGGACATGGCTCCTGAGGCGGAGAGAGGTCCAGGAAAAGGTCGCCACGTTTGAGATCATGAGGATGGCCACCAGGGCAGCCCAGGGCGCGACGACCCAGAACTGGCGGAAGACGTCGCTTTCGGTCCAGAGCCAGAGATAGATCGGCAGGAAGGCGAGCCCCGCCCCCGCGGGGGCCGGAACGCCGGTCAGAAAGCCCGCCGATTTATGGGGTTGGTCCTCGACGTCGATAGCGGCGTTGAAGCGCGCCAGGCGGAGCGCCGCACAGACGGCATGGGCGAGCGCGAAGATCCAGCCGTAGCGCGGGACTTCCTGAAGCGCCCAGAGATAGAGGATGATCGCCGGCGAGACGCCAAAGGCGATGACGTCGGAGAGCGAATCGAGCTCGGCGCCGAAGCGGCTCTGGCCGCGCAGCATGCGGGCGATGCGGCCGTCCATGCCGTCGAGCACGGCGGCGATGATCACGAAGGTGATCGCCCGCTCCCAATCCTCGGCTATCGCGTAACGCACACCGGTCAGGCCGGAGCACAGCGCCAGCGCCGTCACGGCATTGGGCACCAGCGCCCTCAGCGGGATGCCCCTCGGCCGCCGGACCGACGGCTTCACTGGCTGACGCCCTCCGGCGCTTCGGCGACGCCGGCACGACCGACGATCGTCTCGCCGGCGATGGTGCGCTGGCCGAGGATCACCTGCGGCGCGATGCCGGCGGGAAGATAGACGTCGACGCGGCTGCCGAAGCGGATGAGGCCGACGCGCTGGCCGGCGGCGACCGCGTCGCCCGGCTTCACCCAGGGCACGATGCGGCGTGCCACCAAGCCGGCGATCTGGGTGAACCCGATGCGAAGGCCGTTCGCCCCCTCGACCAGGATATGCTGCCGCTCATTATCCTCGCTTGCCTTGTCGAGATCGGCATTGAGGAACTTGCCCGGAATATAGGCGACGCGGATGACCGTGCCTGGGATCGGCGTGCGATTGATGTGGACGTCGAACACGCTCATGAAGATGGAGACGCGGGTGTAGAGCCCGTCCGCCAGCGCGTCATCGCCGGTGAGTTCGCGCGGCGGCGGCACGGTTGCGATCATGGTGACGAGGCCGTCGGCGGGGGCGATGATCAGCCCCTCCCCTGTCGGCGTCGTCCGCACCGGATCTCGGAAAAAGGCGGCTACCCAAATGGTTACGCCCAGAAGCGGCCAGCCGATCTCATCCGAGATGAAGAAAAGGAAAGCTGCGGCGATCGCGCCCGCGATCACGACGAATTTGCGGCCTTCGGGATGAACCGAGGGCCAGCGCCAGCGGACCGTCGTCGTGACGAGGTCGGGCTTGTCGAGCGATGTCATGCGCCGTCTTTAGGCGGCAAGCGTGGGCGAGACAATGGCGACCGGCTGCGCCGGCAATAGGGCGGGTGCCGCTCCGGTTGATCGCAGCGCGTTCACCGCCTACACCGCCCGCCAAACCACACTCGCAGAGGGAAAGCACGCAACTACATGGCCAAGATCAAAGTGAAGACGCCCGTCGTCGAAATCGACGGCGACGAGATGACCCGCATCATCTGGCAGTGGATCCGGGAGCGGCTCATCCAGCCCTATCTCGACATCGACCTCGTCTATTACGACCTTGGCATCGAAAAGCGCGACGAGACCGATGACCGCATCACCGTCGAGGCGGCCGAGGCGATCAAGAAATATGGCGTCGGCGTCAAATGCGCGACGATCACGCCTGACGAGGCCCGCGTCGAGGAATTCGGCCTCAAGAAGATGTGGCGCTCGCCCAACGGCACGATCCGCAACATCCTCGGCGGCGTCGTCTTCCGCGAGCCGATCGTGATCGACAACGTTCCCCGGCTGATCCCGGGCTGGACCGACCCGATCGTCGTCGGCCGCCACGCCTTCGGCGACCAGTATAAGGCCACCGACTTCAAGGTGCCCGGCCCCGGCAAGCTTCGCATGGTCTGGGAAGGCGAGAATGGCGAGCGCATCGAGGAGGAAGTGTTCGACTTCCCCGGTTCGGGCGTCGCCATGGGCATGTACAATCTCGACGAATCCATCCGCGATTTTGCCCGGGCCAGCATGAATTACGGCCTGAACCGCGGCTGGCCGGTCTATCTCTCGACCAAGAACACCATCCTCAAGGCCTATGACGGCCGCTTCAAGGACATCTTCCAGGAGGTGTTCGACACCGAGTTCAAGGACCAGTTCGCCAAGGCGAAGATCGAATATCAGCACCGGCTGATCGACGACATGGTCGCCTCCGCCCTCAAGTGGAGCGGCAAGTTCGTCTGGGCCTGCAAGAATTACGACGGCGACGTCCAGTCCGATCAGGTGGCGCAGGGCTTCGGCTCGCTTGGCCTCATGACGTCGGTCCTGATGTCCCCGGACGGCAAGACCGTCGAAGCCGAGGCCGCGCACGGGACCGTCACCCGCCACTATCGCATGCACCAGCAGGGCAAGGCGACGTCGACCAACCCGATAGCCTCGATCTTCGCCTGGACCGGCGGCCTCAAATATCGCGGCAAGTTCGACGGCACCCCGGAGGTCACGGAGTTCGCCGAGACGCTCGAGCGCGTCTGCGTCCAGACGGTCGAGCAGGGCCAGATGACCAAGGACCTCGCCATCCTGATCGGACCCGAGCAGAGCTGGATGACGACCGAGCAGTTCTTCGAGGCGATCCGCGTCAACCTTGAAAAGGCGATGGCCACCGCAGCGTGAACGAGGCGACTCCCCGGCGCAAGGCGAAGCTCGAGGTGCGGCTGGCGAGGCCGGCCGACGCCCCGGGCATCGTCGCACTGGTGGAGCGCGTCTATGCCGACCGGATGTCCGGCTACAGCCGCGAGATGATCCGGGCGCAGATCAACAATTACCCCGAGGGCCAGTTCGTCGCCCTCTATGAGGGGACGATCGTCGGCTATTGCGCCTCGATGCGCCTCGACGAGCGGCTGGCGCTCTCCTCGCATAGCTGGGAGGAGATCACCAACGACGGGTTCGGATCGCGTCACGACCCGACCGGCGACTGGCTCTACGGCTACGAAACGTGCGTCGATCCGGAGGCGCGCGGCGTCCGCATCGGACAGCGGCTTTACGACGCCCGCAAGGCGCTGGCCGAGCGGCTGGAGCTGAAGGGCATCGTCTTCGGCGCGCGGATGCCGGCCTATGCCCGCAATCGCCGCAAGGTGAAGGGGCCGGAGGATTATCTGGAGAAGGTGCTCGCCGGCGTGATCCGCGACCCGACCATCGGCTTCCAGGTGCGCAACGGCTTCGAGCCGATCGGCGTCCTTAAGGACTATCTCCCTGAGGACAAGCAGTCCGCCGGGCTCGCCGCCCACATGGTTTGGCGCAACCCCTATGTGGACCCGGATGAGCCGCCGCGCTTCCGCGTCCCACGCGACGTGGAGAGCGTCCGCATCGCGACCTGCCAGTTCCAGGCGCGGGCGGTGAAGAGCTTCGAGGAGTTCATTCACAATGTAGAATATTTCGTCGACGTCGCATCGGATTACCGATCGGACTTCATAGTCTTTCCCGAGCTCTTCACGCTCCAGCTGCTCGCCTACGAGAATGAGCATCTGACGCCGATGGAGGCGATCGATCGCCTCACCGAGCATACGCCCAGGCTGACGGCCGAGCTCAGCCGGATGGCGCTGCGCTACAACATCAACATCGTCGGCGGTTCCCATCCGACCGTCGCCGATGACGGCGACATCCAGAACGTCGCCTATGTGTGCCTCCGCGACGGCTCCGTCCACGCGCAGGAGAAGCTCCACCCGACGCCCAACGAGCGTTACTGGTGGAAGATCAAGGGCGGCGACCGGATCAACGCGATCCAGACCGACTGCGGGCCGATCGGCGTGCTCATCTGCTACGATTCGGAGTTTCCGGAGCTGGCCCGCCGCCTCGTCGACGAAGGCGCCAGGATCATCTTCGTCCCCTTCTGCACCGACAGCCGGCAGGGCTATTTGCGGGTGCGCTATTGCAGCCAGGCCCGTGCGATCGAAAACCAATGCTATGTCGTCTTGTCGGGCAATGTCGGTAACCTCCCGAACGTCGACAATATGGACATCCAATATGCCCAGAGCTGCATATTGACGCCGTGCGACTTCCCCTTCGCCCGCGACGGCATCGCCGCGGAGGCGAGCGAGAATGTCGAAACCTTGACGATCAGCGACGTCAATCTCGCGGACCTCACCTGGGCCCGCGCCGAAGGCACGGTGCAGAATCTCGCCGACCGCCGCTTCGATCTCTATCGCGTCTCCTGGACCCGCAACCCGACCGGCGAACGCGCCCCGGCCCCGCCGCCGACCAGCGGCACCGGCGGTCCCGGCGGCGGCTGACTATTTCACCGCCCACGCCTGCTCGATCATCCGCTTGGCGATCTCCTTCTCGCCCATGACTGCGAGGTCCGCACCGCGCGAGACGAGATAGTGCCAGGACGAACCCGGCAACGATCATGGATATCAGCGGCGTGGCGTGAGACATCATGTCTATCCGGCAACCGAAGGCCTACGGACGGAAACCTGGCTTTGCGACAGGCCGTATCGGGATTTTTTCTGGAAATGGCCGCTGGCTTCCCCCAGAAAAACACCAATGGCGCTTGAAATGAATTCCGATGCGTTCAGCGATTCACTGGTGATCCTGGGCGCGGCAGGCCTGGTCATCCCGGCCTTCGCCCGCTTTCGCGTGAGCCCAGTGATCGGCTTCATCCTCGTCGGCCTGCTCGTCGGACCGGCGGGCCTTGGAACCATGGTCGATCGATTTCCGTGGCTCTACTACATCACCATAACCGAGCCGGCCTCGATCCGCCCCTTTGCCGAACTCGGCATCATCCTGCTGCTTTTCTCGATCGGGCTGGAGCTTTCCTTCCGCCGTCTCTGGACGATGCGAAGCCTGGTGTTCGGTCTCGGCGCGGCCGAGCTGTTCGTGTCCGGCGCGATCATCGGCACCGCTCTCCATTTCATGGGGCAAGGCTGGTCGGGCGCCATAGGCCTCGGTTTCGCCCTCGCCCTGTCCTCGACGGCGCTGGTGCTGCCGATGGTCGGAACGACGAGCCCGGTCGGGCGAAGCGCCTTTTCCATGCTGCTGTTCGAGGATCTGGCGCTGGTGCCGATCATCTTCATGCTCGGCGCGCTCGCGCCCCATGCCTCCGCGGAAGGCTGGGACGGGCTGTGGCGGACGCTGTTGCTCGGCGGTTTGACGATCGGGGCGATGCTGGTGCTGGGGCGCTATCTATTGCCGCCGCTCTTCGCACAGGCAGCGCGTACGAAGAGCCCAGAGCTGTTCCTTGCGGCGAGCCTGCTTGTCGTCATCCTGGCGAGCATCGCGACGACGGCCGTCGGCCTATCGCCCATCGTCGGCGCCCTCCTCGCCGGCCTGCTCATTGCGGAAACCGAATATCATACCGAAGTCGAGGTCATCACCGCCCCCTTCAAGGGCCTGGCCCTCGGCGTCTTCCTGATCACCGTCGGCATGAGCCTCGACCTTCGACTCATCATCGCCAACTGGCCGAGCCTGCTCGCCGCCGTCTTCGGCGTGGTGACGGTAAAGGCGCTCGTCACCGGCATCGCCCTTCGGCTGAGCGGCGCGCGCAAGGGCGTGGCCGCCGAGACCGGGTTGCTCATGGCGTCCCCCTCGGAGACGACCCTCATCGTGCTCGCCGCAGCCAGCGCGGCGCAGCTCATCCGGCCGGAGACGGCCGCCTTCTGGCAGATCGTGACCGCCATCGGCCTTACCATCACCCCCCTCCTCGCCCGCCTCGGCCGCGACGCCGCGCGGCGCGTGGACATGCAAGGCGACGTGGAAATGCCGCCGACGGTGACCGGAGAGACGGGAACGACGGCGGTCATTATCGGCTTCGGCCGCGTCGGGCGCCTGGTCGCGGAAATGCTCTCGACCCACGGGCGCAACTATATCGCGGTCGATTCCAACATCGACACGGTCGCCGCCGCGCGGCGCGAGGGCTACCCGGTGATGTTCGGCGACGTCTCCCGGCCGATCCTGGTCGACAAGCTCCAGCTCGGCCGTGCCAGCGCTCTCATCCTCACCATGGACGAGCCGGTCCTGTCGGTGCGGTTGGTCAAGAAAGTGAGGGGCTGGTGCCCTGACCTCACCATCGTCGTCCGCGCCCGCGATTCCCTCCATGCCGCGGAGCTCTATCGCGCCGGCGCCACTGACGCGGTGCCGGAGACGCTCGAATCCTCGCTCCAGCTCTCCGAGGCGGTGCTCGTCGATTTGGGCATAGCCATGGGGCCGGTGATCGCCTCGATCCACGAAAAGCGCTCCGAGCTGCGCAAGAAAATCATGGAACTCGGCCAGCTCGATCGGGAACCGCCGCTGAAACGCCGCCGACTGCGCGATGCGTTGAAGGCGCGATAGCCGCTGGCGAAGACCCGGGACAGCTGCTAACGTTCGCCGTTCGTTCCCGTAGGAGGCGATGATGGCGAAACGGTCCGGCAGCGCCGATCTGCCGCTGCACGGGGGACGAGTGCCCGCCTGGCTTGGCGAGCGCATGACGCGGCTCGGCACCGTCATCGCCGAAGCGATCATCCATCATTATGGCCGGGACGAATTGCTGCGCCGTCTCGCCAACCCCTTCTGGTTCCAGTCGTTCGGCGCTGTCATGGGCATGGACTGGCATTCGTCGGGCATCACCACCAGCGTGATCGGTTCGCTGAAGCGCGGCCTCAACCCACGCGCGGGGGAGCTCGGCGTCCGCATCTGCGGCGGACGCGGACGTCACTCCCGGCAGACTCCGGCGGAGCTGGTCGCGGCCGGAGAGGCTGCCGGCTTCGACGGCGCGGGTCTCGCGAGGACCAGTCGCCTCGTCGCCAAGGTCGACAGCGCCGCCGTGCAGGACGGCTTCGACCTCTATCTGCACGGCTTCATCGTCACCGACGAGGGAGGCTGGACCGTGGTGCAGCAGGGCATGAACGGCGATAGCCGCACGGCCCGGCGCTATCATTGGCTCTCGGAGGGGCTGGAGAGCTTCGTCGACGCTCCCCACGCCGCCATCGAAGGTCGGCGCCAGGGCACGATCGTCAACCTTGCCGATCGCCGCGCCGTCGCCTCGCGCCAAGCGCAGCTCGAGCTGCTTGCCGAGCTCGGACCGGATCGGCTCGCCCGCGAGGCGGCGGCGATGGAGGGCCGCAAGGCCGTCTCCGCCCAGCCGATGCTGCCACACCTGTCGCTGCCCGATCATCACGACGTGCGGGCGGACGACGTCATCGTGCGCAGGCTCCACGGCACCCTGGCCGCCGCGGCGGAATGCGGGCCGAAGGATTTCTCCGAGCTGCTGCTGGTGCCGGGCGTCGGCGCCCGGACCGTCCGCTCCCTCGCCATGGTCGCCGAGGTGATCCACGGCGCGCCCTGCCGCTTCGCCGATCCGGCGCGCTTCTCGCTCGCCCATGGCGGCAAGGACCGTCACCCTTTCCCCGTTCCCACCAAGGTCTACGACAAGACGATCGGCGTGCTGAAGTCGGCGGTCGGGAAAGCCAAGCTCGGCCAGGACGAGAAGCTCGGCGCCATCCGCCGCCTCGACGAGCAGGCGCGGCGTCTGGAGGCCTACACGTCCGGTCCATCGGTGGACGCCTTCATCGCCGAAGAACGCCGACGCTCACACGAATATGGCGGACGGAGCGTCTTCGGCTGGGAGCCACCGTACGACCCACCCGTCATCCCGGCGAACGCCGGGACCCAAGAACACCGCCGCCAGCCGAAAAGGCACTAGCGCCACATTATCAACACCGTGTTCTTGGGTCCCGGCTTTCGCCGGGATGACGCTGGTTGCGCCTAAGCCGCGACCGCCTCTTCGCTGAGAGCCGCCTTCACCGCGTCAAGCGCCGCTTGCGCCTTGCCGCCGTCGGGTCCGCCGCCCTGGGCCATGTCGGGACGGCCGCCCCCGCCCTGACCGCCCAGCTCGGCCACGGCCTTGCGGACGAGGTCGACGGCGTTGCGGCGGGCGGTGAGGTCGTCGGTGACGCCGACGGCGACACTCGCGCGGCCGTCATTGACGGCGACGAGCGCGACCACGCCGGAACCGACCCGCTGCTTGGCTTCGTCGACAAGCCCGCGCAGGCCCTTGGGCTCCAGCCCCTCGATCACCTGGCCGATGAAGCCGTGGCCGCCCACCTGCTCGGGCCCGGCGGCTTCGGCCTTGCCGCCCCCGCCGAGCGCCAGCGCCTTCTTGGCCTCGGCCAGCTCGCGCTCGAGGCGACGCCGTTCCTCGATCAGGCTGGCAACGCGGCCGGGCACCTCTTCGGGAGCCGCCTTGAGGGCCGAAGCGACCTCCTTCAGCCTGTCCTCGCGAGCCGTCAGCCACTGGCGCGCGGCCTCGCCGGTCAACGCCTCGATGCGGCGAACGCCGGAGGCGACGGCGCTTTCGGAAATGATCTTGAACAGAGCGATATCGCCGAGGGCGCCGACATGGGTGCCGCCGCACAGTTCGACCGAATAGCTGGCCTCGCTGCCGCGGCCCATCGAGAGCACGCGCACCTCGTCGCCATATTTCTCGCCGAACAGCGCCATGGCACCGGCAGCGATGGCTTCGTCGGGGCTCATCAGGCGGGTGGTGACCGGCTGGTTCTCGCGGATATGCGCATTCACTTCCGCTTCGATCGCCTCGATGTCCTCGCTGGTGAGCGCCTTCGGATGGGAGAAGTCGAAGCGGAAGCGGTCGGGCGCCACCAGGCTGCCCTTCTGCGTCACATGGGTGCCGAGCCGGTGGCGAAGCGCGGCGTGCAGAAGGTGCGTCGCCGAATGGTTCGCGCGGATGCGCGTGCGGCGCTCGGCATCGACCTCCAGGCGCACGGCATCGCCGATCCTGATCGAACCGGACTTGACGGCCGCATGATGCGCATGGAGCCGTCCCAACGGCTTTGAAGTGTCCTTAACTTCGACCAGTAAGCCGCTGTCGTTGCGAACAGTTCCGGCATCGCCCATCTGACCGCCACTCTCGCCGTAGAAGGGCGTCTGGTTGGTGACGATGATGACCTCGTCGCCCGCCTCGGCGCTGTCGACGCGGACGCCGTCCTTCACCAGCGCGAGCACCTGCCCCTCGCCCTCATGGCCGGTATAGCCGGTGAATTCGGTCGAGCCATGTTCCTCAGCGATGTCGAACCAGAGATCGTCCGATGCCTTCTCGCCCGAGCCCTTCCAGGCGGCGCGGGCGGCGGCCTTCTGCTCGGCCATGGCGGCGTCGAAGCCGGCGCGGTCGACGCCGAAATCCTGGGCTCGAAGGGCGTCCTCGGTGAGGTCGTAGGGGAAGCCGTAGGTGTCGTAGAGCTTGAAGGCGACGTCGCCCGGCAGAGTATCGCCGGCCTTCATCGAGACGGTCGCCTCCTCGAGCAGGCGGAGACCCTTGTCGAGTGTCTGGCGGAACTTCGTCTCCTCCAGCTTCAACGTCTCCTCGATCAGCGGCTGCGCCCGGACCAGCTCGGGATAGGCGGCGCCCATCTCGGCGACCAGCGCCGACACCAGGCGATGCATCAGCGGCTCGCTCGCGCCGAGGATATGGGCATGGCGCATGGCGCGGCGCATGATGCGGCGCAGGACATAGCCCCTGCCCTCGTTCGCCGGCAGCACGCCGTCGGCGACGAGAAAGCCGGAAGCGCGCAGGTGATCGGCGATGACGCGATGACTCGCCTGGCGCGCGCCTTGGGCCTCGGCCTTGGTCAGCTCCGCGCTGGCTTCGATCAGCGCCTTGAAGGTGTCCGTGTCATAATTGTCGTGGACGCCCTGCAGCACGGCGGCGATGCGCTCCAGGCCCATGCCGGTGTCGATCGACGGCTTGGGCAGGTCGACCCGCGTCTCGGGATCGATCTGCTCATATTGCATGAAGACGAGGTTCCAGATCTCGACGAAGCGGTCGCCGTCCTCGTCGGGCGATCCGGGCGGGCCGCCGGGGATATGCTCGCCATGATCGTAGAAGATTTCGGAGCATGGCCCGCAGGGGCCGGTGTCGCCCATCGCCCAGAAATTGTCCGACGTCGCGATGCGGATGATGCGGCTTTCCGGCAGGCCTGAAATCTCGCGCCAGAGGTCGAAGGCCTCGTCGTCCGTATGGAAGACGGTGGTGGTAAGGCGGTTCGGATCGAGCCCCCATTCCTTCGTGATCAGAGTCCAGGCGTGATGGATCGCCTGTTCCTTGAAATAGTCGCCGAAGGAGAAATTCCCCAGCATTTCGAAGAAGGTGTGGTGGCGCGCCGTGTAGCCGACATTGTCGAGGTCGTTATGCTTGCCGCCGGCGCGGACGCATTTCTGGCTGGACGTCGCGGTCGAGTAAGGACGCGTCTCTAATCCGGTGAAGACGTTCTTGAACGGAACCATGCCGGCGTTGACGAACATCAGGGTCGGATCGTTGTGCGGCACCAGCGGCGCCGAGGGGACGACCTGATGCCCGTTGGCCCCGAAATAATCGAGGAAGGAGCGGCGGATGTCGTTGGTCGAGGTCATGCGCGCGATGTAAGCGAGGCGCGGCGGGCCGGCAAGCGCCCGGGCGTCATTCTAATAGGCGCTGGCCTTGACCGGTTCCTGCGGAAGTATCGACTCCAGCGGCCTGCGCGACTCGATCGTTGGGACGGCCGATCGCTCCTCCTCCAGAACGGCCGCCACGGCGCCATCCTGCGCGCGAGCCGCCTCATGGCTCACAGGATAATAGGCATAGCGTTCGACGCTCCGGAATTCCCTCTCGATGTCGGCTGCGACGGACTCGATCTCGTCGTCGAGGGCGGGCACCGTCTCGACCACCGCATAGCGGGGCTCCGCCTCCGAAGACGGCGTCCACGCGTCCTGGAAACCATCATAGGGGGCAGGTTCATAGACGGCCCGGTCGGAGCCGCAGCCGATGCATGAGGCTGGCCAGCCATAATCGCCGCCATCGGGCTCGAGGTCGTTCGACCAGGGCCGCGACAGGCTGGCCGCGGGCACCAGCTCGGCATAGGATTCGGTGCCGGCGGGATTCGTGAAGTAGAAGGGGTCGACGGCGCCGATCGCGGCGCGGCCGAGATGGACGCCGAGGCCGATGCCCGCCAGCGTCGCGACGGCCAGTGCCGGAAGCGTTCTGGGTCGTGCCAAGGCCCTCTCCATTGAAGCGACGGCCGGTGCCGCGGTTTCGCCTCGCAGACTAACCCATGATGCGCGGCAACCGTTCCAAAGTCGGGCCGGACTGCCCTTCTCCCCCTTGCGCTGGAACCAATATGGGTGGACGGTGGGCGCCTGGCGCGGGTGCGCTCTTGGAACGAGAGCCTGGTTCACGCCTCCGGTCGAAGCCCGCGATGCTTCGGCCCCGGGATGATCTGGCTCTGGCGGGTTCGCGCGGCGACACCGAGAGGAGAGGATCATGCCGGAGAAATCGATTGGCACCAGGACCGTTGCCCTCGTCGGGCCGGGCGGCGCGGGCAAGACGAGCCTGGCGGAGGCGTTGTTGTTCGCGTCCGGAAGCCTCGACCGGCAAGGCAGCGTCGATAATGGCAGCAGCGTCGGCGATGCGAGCCCGGAAGCCAGGGCGCGCCGCGGATCGACCGAGCTCAACCTCATGCATTTCGAGTTTCTGGGCGACAAGTTCGCGGTCCTGGATTGCCCCGGCTCCGTCGCCTTCTCAGCCGACGGCGCGCTGGCCTTGGCGGCGGCCGACCTCGCGCTGGTCGTCGTCGATCCGGAGCCGGACCGCGCCATTCTCGCCGAGCCGGCGCTGCGACAGCTGGAGGCCTTGGGCGTTCCCCACGCCGTCTTCGTCAACAAGATCGATCAGGCGCGAGGCTCGATCCGGGAACTTCTGGAAGCCCTGCAGCCGATGAGCGCCTCTCCCCTCATCGCGCGGCAAATTCCCATTCGGGAGGGCGAGACGGTCACCGGCTTCGTCGATCTCGCCCTGGAGCGCGCCTTCCACTATCGCCCCGGCAAGCCTTCCGAGCGGACCGAAATTCCCGCCGATCTCGCCGATCGTGAAGCAACGGATCGCTTCCACATGCTGGAGCAGCTCGCCGACCATGACGATGCGCTGCTCGAGCAGCTGCTGATGGACGAAATGCCGGACCTGCCGACGGTGCTCGCCGACCTCGCCCGCGAAACGCGCGAGAATCTGGGCGTTCCGGTGCTGTTCGGATCGGCCCTCAACGGATTCGGCGTCCGGCGACTGCTGAAGGCCCTCCGCCACGAAACCCCCTCCCCCGCGGCCACGGCCGAACGGCTGGAAGCGGAGGGCGGCTGTGCCTTCGTCTTCAAGATCTCGCACGGCGGCGCCATGGGCCGCCTCGCTCTCGCCCGCCTGTTCGGCGGGACGTTGAGCGAAGGCGCGGAGCTCAAGACGGCCGCCGGCGAGCCGGTGCGTATCGGCACGCTCTTCTCCGTGCAGGGCGAGAAGACCACAAAGCTCGCAAAGGCGGAGGCGGGCGACGTCGTCGCCATTGCCAAGGCCGAGGGTATCGGCGCGGGCGAATGGCTGAGTGCCGGCAAGGCCCCTCCCCCTCCGGAGGCCCAGCGGCCGGCGAGCAATTACGTGCTGGCCATCGCTACTCGCGATCGGAAGGACGATGTCCGTCTGTCTTCCGCGCTTCACAAGCTGGTCGAGGAGGACCCGTCGCTGCACTGGGACCAGGACGAGGCGCTGCACGAGACGCGCCTAAAGGGCGTCAGCGACGAGCATCTGAAGGTCACCATCGCTCGATTGAAACGCCGCTACGGGGTTGCGGTGGATTCGAAGGAGCCGACGATCGGCTACAAGGAATCGATCCGCAAGAGCCTCACCCAGCGCGGGCGGCACAAGAAGCAGTCGGGCGGCCACGGCCAGTTCGGCGACGTCGTGATCGAAGTGCGGCCGCTCGGCCGGGGCGAAGGCTTCCGGTTCGACGAGCGGATCCATGGCGGCGCGGTCCCCCGACAGTATATCCCCGCCGTCGAGCAGGGCATCCGCGACGCGATGGAGAAAGGCCCGCTCGGCTTTCCGGTCGTCGACGTGGCGGTGACCCTTACCGACGGCAGCTATCACACGGTGGACAGCTCGGAGCTGGCCTTCCGCACCGCCGGCCGGATCGCGATGAGCGAAGCCCTGGAAGCGGCGGCGCCGCACCTCCTGGAGCCGGTCCATAAGGTCACGATCATCGCGCCGGGCACGGCAACCTCCCGCGTCACCTCCGCAATCTCGAGCCGGCGCGGCCAGATGCTCGGCATGGGGCCGCGCGAGGGCTGGTCCCGCTGGGACCGGATCGAGGCGCTGATGCCCGAATCGGAGCTGCAGGGCCTCGATGCGGAGCTGCGGTCGCTAAGCCAGGGTCTTGCCACCTATGAGGCGGAGTTCGACCACCTGGCCGAGCTCAACGGCAAGCTTGCCGACGAAGTCGTCCATCGCGAGCTGGAGCCGGCGTAGGTTCGGCGGTCAACCGTCATTGCGAGGAGCGCAGCGACGAAACAATCCAGTCGGCGTCGGCGCTGCCTGGATTGCTTCGCTCCGCTCGCAATGACGCAGGAACTTAACTCGGATGGGCTTCAGCGAGCGGCGCTTCATCGACGCTGGCCGCCGGCACATCCTCCTCCCCGCGCGAGATCACAACGGCGGCGGTGAGGTCGCCGGTGACGTTGAGCGTCGTGCGGCACATGTCGAGCAGCCGGTCGACGCCGAGCACGAGTCCGATGCCTTCCGGCGGCACGCCGACCATGCCGAGGATCAGCGCCACCACCGGCAGCGAGCCGGCAGGGACGCCCGCCGTGCCGATGCCGCCGAGGATGCAGACCAGCAGCACCATGCCCTGCTGGGCCAAGGTCAGTTCGACGCCGAAGAACTGGGCAAGGAAAAGGACGGTGATGCCCTCGAACATCGCGGTGCCGTTCTGGTTGGCGGTGGCGCCGATGGTGAGGACGAAGCGGGAGACGCGGCCGGGCAGCTTCAGATTCTGGTCGGCAACGCGCAGCGCGGTCGGCAGGGTGGCGTTGGACGAGGCCGTGGAGAAGGCCATCACCATTGCTTCCTGAATGTCCCGGAAGAAGCGGACGGGCGACATCTTGCCGAGCAGGCTCAGGGCCAGCGGATAGGTGACGAACATGTGGACGCCGAGCGCGAGGATGACGACGCCGACATAGGCGCCGAGCCGCACCAGCAGGTCCCATCCGAACACCGCCGCCAGGTTGAACATGAAGCAGGCGATGGCGAGCGGCGCCAGGCGGATGACGATCCCGATAAGGCGCATCGCGACGTGGAACACGCCTTCGATCGCTTCCTGGAGGCGCTCGGCCTGCGGCGTGTTCACCAGCAGCAGGCCGATGCCGAAGAACAGCGCGAAGAACATGATCGCGAGGATGTCGTTGGCCGACGCGGCGGCGAAGACGTTGCTCGGGATGATGTTGAGGAAGGCTTCGACGCCCGACGGCGATTCGGCGCTTTGCGAGACGATCGCCCCCGCCCCTTCGCGCGCGTCGACGAGGAGCTCGCGGGCGAGCACCGGATCGACACCGGCGCCGGGCTGGAAGAGGTTCACGATCGACAGCGCGATCAGGACGGCGACGGAGGAGATGGCTACCGTGAAGACCAGCGTCTTGATGCCGACCCGCTTCAGCGCGCGAACGTCCCCCATCTCCGCGATGCCGACCACCAACGCCGAGAAGAGCAGCGGGATGACCAGCATGAAAAGGAGCCGCAGGAAGATCTGGCCGATCGGGCCTGTCACATAAGTCGTCACCGCCTCGACCCAGGCGGCGCCGGGCGATGTCATATGAGCGATCAGCCCCGCCACCAGGCCGACGATGAAGCCGATCAGCATTTTCATTTGTAGCGAGACGCGGCGTCCGTCTTCAGCCATGGGCTTTCCTCTCCCCCTTCACTTTTTCATTCTTTCGTGGATTGCGCGCGCACCGGTGCAGCTTATCGTCGGCTTGTCAACGGGAAGAGCCGCATCAGGCGTAGGCGTAGGGCCCGCCCTTGCCCAGCGCGGCGCCATAGGCGGGGCGGGCGTGGATGCGCTCCAGCCAGTCCATCAGATGCGGCCGGCTCGGGCCGAGACCGCCGCGGGCGCGGGAGGCTTCGAGCGGGAAGCTCATCATGATGTCGGCGGCGGTAAACTCGTCGCCGGCGAACCAGGCGCGGGCGGCGAGCTCGCTCTCCAGCCAGTCGAGATGCGTGTCGAGCATCGCCTGGACGGTCGCCTTGGCGGGCTTGCCGAGGAGGCCGAGGCGGTTGATGATGAGCAGGCCGAACAGCGGCGGCATCATCGAGCCCTCGGCATAATGGAGGAAGTGGCGGTAGCGCAGCACCGCCTCGCGATTGGGCGGCGGCCCGAGCTTCCCGCCCGCCTTCTCGACCAGATATTCGACGATGGCGCCGGTCTCGGCGAGGACACGGCCGTCATCCTCGATCACCGGCGCCTTGCCGAGCGGGTGAACCCGCTTCAGCTCGGTCGGGGCCAGCATGGTCTTCCGGTCGCGCTCGTAGCGGCGGATGTCATAGGGCATCTCCAACTCCTCGAGCAGCCAGAGCACGCGCTGCGAACGTGAGTTTTCGAGGTGATGGACGATGATCATGGCAAGCGGGTCCTTAGGGCGAGCGCGGCGATTTCCTTGACGAGCTTCGCGGCCAACACCGCAGTGACGCCGTTCACGTCGCGACCGGGATTATATTCGACGATGTCCGCGCCGACGAGAGGGCCCTCGATGCGGTCGAGCACGGCCAGGACCTCGCGGACGGTGAGCCCGCCCGGCTCGTGATGCGACACGCCCGGCGCGATCGACGGATCGAAGCCGTCGAGATCGATGCTGACATAGACGGGACCGGAGAGCACGGGCACCCGCTCCGGCGAAAAGCCGCGCATCGGCACGATCTCGACGCCGAATCGCTCGGCCTGCTCGCGGCAATGACGGTTGAGGGTACGGATGCCGACCTGCACCAGGCGCCGGGCATGGCCGCCTTCCATGATGCGGGCGAAGGGCGAGGCATGGGAGCGCGGGTCGCCCTCGAAATCGTCGTAGAGATCGGGATGGGCGTCGAAATGGAGGATGTCGACCGGCCCGTGCGCGGCGGCCACCGCTTCGACGACGGGAAAGGAGACGGAATGATCGCCGCCGAGTGCGAGCGGGACCGCCCCGGCGGCGAGGGCGTCCGTCACGGCGGCGCGGATGCGGTCGTCGTCTGCCGGCTCCTCGGCAAGCGGCAGGTCGCCGGCGTCGTCGAGGAGGACATCGACGCCGATCTCGGCACCCGATTCGGCCGCCAGGTTGGAATGATCGGAGCGAAGCGCCTCGCGGATCAGCGGCGGCGCCGCTGCTGCGCCGCGAAGGAAGCTCGAATGACTGTCGGTCGGAAGACCGATCAGCCGGATCAACGGCGGTTGGGAGCGCGATGGCTCTGGGAGTGGGTCTGCGATCATCGGGACTTTCCTCGTCACGGGCCTATCGCAGCTTTTGGCCGGGGTTGAAACCGGGGTGGCCCGGGCGCATCTGGCCCCGGCGACGCCGCCGCGGGGCGCGGCCAACGAAAGAGATCATAATGACCGAGCGCGCCGCTGCTGCACATGAGACCGACCGGCACGGCCCCCGCCTGGGCGAATTCGTGGCGATGATGGCGGCGTTGATGGCGGTGAATGCGCTGGCCATCGATTCGATGCTGCCGGCCCTCCCCGCCATCGGCGAGGCGCTCAACGTCTCGGAGGACAATCGCCGGCAGCTGGTCATCACCGCCTATCTCGTTGGCTTTGGCGGGGCGCAGCTGCTTTACGGGCCGATCTCCGACCGATTGGGCCGCAAGACGATCCTCACCGTCAGCCTGCTCTTCTATGGCCTCTTTGCTATCGCGTCCGGCCTCGCCACCAGCTTCGAGATGCTGCTCGGCGCCCGCTTCGTCCAGGGCGTGTCGGCGGCGGCGACGCGCGTCCTGGTCGTGTCGATCGTGCGCGACCGCTATAGCGGCTCGCAAATGGCGCGGCTGATGAGCCTGGTGTTCATCGTCTTCATGATCGTGCCGGTGCTGGCGCCGGCCTTCGGGCAGGCGGTGCTGGCGGTGGCCAGTTGGCGCTTCATCTTCATCGGCCTCGGCGTCTATTGCGCGACCGTGCTCGCCTGGGCGCTGATTCGTTTGCCCGAAACCCATATGCCCGAAAACCGGCGCCCCTTGTCCATCCGCCATATCGGCGATGCGATCGGAACGACCCTCAGCCACCGGCTGTCGATCGGCAACACCATCGCGCTGACGCTGGTGATGGGCGGGCTGTTCGGCTTCATCAATTCGATCCAGCAGATCGTCTTCGACGTGTTCGGTCGGGCCGATCTGATGGCTTGGGTCTTCGCCGGCATCGCCGGGCCGATGGCGCTCAGTTCCTGGCTCAACTCGCGCATCGTCGAACGGATCGGTTCCAGGCGGATCATGCTCTGGGCGCTCGGCGTCTTCACGTCTTTCGCCGCGCTCCACCTCGCGATCGTCGCTTTCCACGGCGAGACGCTGCTCGCCTTCGTCCTGCTCCAATCGCTGACCATGGCCTCGTTCGGCCTCATTTCGGCCAATCTCGGCGCCGTTGCGATGGAGCCGCTGGGCCATATCGCCGGCACCGCCTCGTCCGTGCAGGGCATGATCACGACGGTCGGCGGATCGCTGGTCGGTCTCGCCATCGGCCAGAGCTTCAACGGAACCACGGTCCCGTTCCTGCTCGGCTTCACCTTGTGCGGGCTAGCGGCGCTCGGCATCGCGCTGTGGACCAATCGGCCCGAAGAGACGATGCCCGGCAGCATCATCGATCTTCCCGAATGATTGCCGGCGTCCCCGAATGATCGCCGAATAGGCGTCATTGCGAGAAGCGAAGCGACGAAGCAATCCAGACCCCGCCGGCGCTTATCTGCCTGCGTCGGCGCTTAACTGGATTGCTTCGCTCCGCTCGCAATGACGGGATGGCGAGTCGGACGATCCCTCTTTAGAGATCGTCGTCCGCGCCGGGACCCGTCATCATGACCTCGGCGACCTCTTCGGTCTTGCCGCGAACGGCGGCTTCGATGCGGGCGGCGATCTCCGGATTTTCCTTGAGATAGTTTTTGGCGTTCTCGCGGCCCTGGCCGATGCGGATCGAATCGTAGCTGAACCAGGCGCCGGACTTCTCGACGATGCCGGCCTTGACGCCGAGGTCGAGGATCTCGCCGAGCTTGGACACGCCCTCGCCATACATGATGTCGAACTCGACCTGCTTGAACGGCGGCGCGACCTTGTTCTTGACCACCTTCACCCGTGTGGTGTTGCCGACGATCTCGTCGCGATCCTTGATCTGGCCGGTGCGGCGGATGTCGAGGCGCACCGACGCGTAGAATTTGAGGGCATTGCCGCCGGTCGTGGTCTCGGGATTGCCGTACATCACGCCGATCTTCATGCGCAGCTGGTTGATGAAGATGACCAGGCATTTGGACTTGGAGATGGAGCCGGTGAGCTTCCTCAGCGACTGGCTCATCAGCCGCGCCTGGAGGCCGACATGGCTGTCGCCCATCTCGCCTTCGATCTCGGCGCGCGGGACCAGGGCTGCGACCGAGTCGACGATGAGGACATCGATCGCGTTGGAGCGCACCAGCGTATCGACGATCTCCAGCGCCTGCTCCCCGGTGTCGGGTTGGGAGACGATGAGATTGTCGACATCCACGCCCAGCTTCTTGGCGTAGACCGGATCGAGCGCATGCTCGGCGTCGACGAAGGCCGCGGTGCCGCCAAGCTTTTGAGCTTCGGCCACGGTGTGCAGCGCGAGCGTGGTCTTGCCCGAGCTCTCCGGCCCGTAAATCTCGACGACGCGGCCGCGCGGCAGGCCGCCGACGCCCAAGGCGATATCCAGGCCCAGCGAACCGGTCGAAATAGTTTCGATCTGAACCGCCTCGCGCGAGCCGAGGCGCATCGCCGACCCCTTGCCGAACGCACGGTCGATCTGTGCCAGCGCGGCATCGAGGGCTTTCTGCTTGTCCATATTATCGGAATTCCTGTCGGATACGACTTTCAACGATGCCACCATGGCCTGTGTCCCCTAGGATGTCCGCGCCGCTCGTTCAACGCTTCCGAGAGGGTGTATATGCTTTGTTCCGTGAGAACAAGTAGGAAACATCAACGACCTTTCGCCGCCTCGAAACCGCGCATCGCTTCCACCATGGCCTGCTGAAATTCCGGCCGGTCGTAGATGTCGTTGTGGCCGGCGCTGGCGATGGTGCGATCCAGCATGAGACTGGGGACGGCATCGCGGAGAGCGGCCGTCCGCGCTGGCGAGATGATCCTGTCCCGGGCCCCCGCGATCAGCGCGACGGGCGTCGCGGCCTGGCGGAGATCTTTGGCCGGCGCCATATGGTGGCGGAGCAGCAGACCGATCGGCAGCCATGCATAATGCTCGCGCGCCACCGCCGCGAGCGAATCGAAGGGCGTGACCAGGATCAGCCCGTCGAGAGGGCGGCGGCTGGCGAGATGCGCGGCGACGCCTCCGCCTATGCTGAAGCCGATGGCGACGATTCGGTCCGGATCGAGCCGTCCGACCACGAAATCGTAGAGCCCCGGCGCATCCGAGAGCAGCGCCTCGGCACTCGGTCGGCCGCCGCTCGGGCCATAGCCGCGATAGTGGAAGGCGACCACATCGGCGTCGGGATAAAGAGCGTTCAGATAGGCCGCGACATGATCGGCATTCCAGGCATTGCCCCCGAATCCCAGGATGAGCGCCCTGCTCTCGCCGGAGCGCTGGCGCGGCGGAATGTGGACGCCGTGGATCGTCTCGCCATCGGCCATTTCGACGCCGATGCGCTCGGCGCCGGACGGCAGAGGTCCCGACGGCCCGGCGAGGTGAACAGGGAAAAGCAGCGACGTCTGGAAGAAGAAGGCCGCCGCGAGGATCAGCAGATAGGCGACGGCGCCGACAGCGAGCAGCTTCACGAACCACATGGAGCGCTTCTACGGCAGGACGGGCCGCCGTCGAAACAGGGAGAGCCTATCCCCCGCAGGCGGCCGTGAGCGCGGGAGGTATCGCGTCGATCGTGTAGGGCTTGGCGAGCACCGGCACGGACGCATATTCAGCCGGCGGCGGTTCGACATGGCCGCCCGTCGCCAGAATGAACGGACAGCCGACGGCTGCGAGCCGGTCGGCTACCGGCCAGACCTTCTCCCCATCCTTTAGATGGATGTCGACGATGGCGACGTCGAAGCCGCCGCGATCGATCCGCTCCAGCGCGGCGTCGACGGTTTCCACCGTGTCGATCACCTTGTGGCCGAGCGTATCGAGGAAGTCCTCGAGCATCATCGCAATCAGAGGCTCGTCCTCGATGACGAGAATGGAACGGCTTTCACTCACAGCTGTGGATTAGCGCGCTATCGCTTCAAATCCAAAGATTATTTCGACAGCAGAGTGTCGCGCGCCGCTTCGGCGAGGGTCTGCACGGAGAAAGGCTTGGCGAGGAAGGAGACGCGTTCGAGGTCGATCGACTTTCGAAGCTGCTCCTCAGCATAGCCGGAGATGAAGAGGATGGGCAGGTCCGGATGGGTTTTGCGCGCCTCGCGCACGGTCGTCGGCCCGTCCATGGTCGGCATGACCACGTCCGAGATCATGAGGTCCACCTTCCCCTCCCGCGCCAGGATCTCGAGCGCGGCCTCGCCATTTTCCGCGGTGAGAACCTTGTAGCCGTGGCGGGTGAGCGCGCGCTCCGCCACCGCCCGCACCATCGCCTCGTCCTCGACGAGGAGGATGGTGCCCGTGCCCCAAAGCTCGCCCCTAACGTCGGCTGCCTTGTCGCGCGCCGGGCGCTTCTTCACCTCGGCGCGGTGGACGGGGAAGTAGATGGAGAAGCTCGTCCCCTCCCCCTCCTCCGATTCGGCGAAGATGAAGCCGCCCGACTGCTTGACGATGCCGTAGACGGTGGAGAGGCCGAGGCCGGTCCCCTTGCCGACTTCCTTGGTGGTAAAGAAGGGCTCGAAAATCTTGCTGAGCAGGTTCTGCGGAATGCCGGTGCCGGTGTCGGACACGCGAAGGCCGGTATATTCGGCCGGCGGAAGGATGTCTCCGCCGAGCTTGCGCGCCTCGTCCGACGAGACCGAAAAGGTCTGGAGCGTCAAGGTGCCGCCGCCCATCGGATCCTTGGTGAGCATGGCGTCGCGGGCGTTGACGGCGAGGTTGACGATGACCTGCTCCAGCTGGCCGGGATCGGCGCGTACGGCGCCGAGGTTGCGGCCGTGCTTCACCTGCAGCTTCACCGTCTCGCCGAGCAGGCGCTTCAGCAGGTTCGAAACCTCGGAGATGACGTCGGGCAGTTGGAGGACCTGCGGGCGCAGCGTCTGCTGGCGCGAGAAGGCGAGGAGTTGGCGGGTGAGACTGGCGGCGCGGTTCGAGTTGCTGCGGATCTGCTGGATGTCGTCATAATCGCTGTCGCCGGGCGCATGGCGCATCAGCATCAGGTCGCAATAGCCGAGGATCGCGGTCAGGATATTGTTGAAATCATGGGCGACGCCGCCCGCGAGCTGGCCGACCGCCTGCATCTTCGTCGCCTGCGCGACCTGGCGTTTCAGGCGGTCCGCCTCGCTATTGTCCTTGAGCGAGAGGATGACGGCGGCATCGCCCAGACCGCGAGCACCGGCGAGGGTCAGGGCCACCGGCTCGTCGGGCTGGGATTTGAGGCGCACGGCCATGTCGCTGGACGTGGCGGGGCCGCGGGCGAAGCGCCGAACGGCGTCGGACACCGGAGCCTTGTCCTCGTCGACGACGAGATCGCCGGGATAGAGAGGGCGAGTGTCCTGGCTGAGGCCGGCGGCTTTGCGGAAAGCCTTGTTCAAATAGACGAAGCGGCCGTCGACATTGATCAGCGCAAGCCCCAGCGGCAGGAAATCGAGCAGGGCGTTGATACTGGCGCTCTCTTCGCCTCTGAGGCGGCCGCCGGCGGGCAGATCGTCGAGCAGCAGGAACAGGGTGAGCGGCGCCGGCCCGTCCGCCACAGGTATCTGCACGATGCGGAGCGCCGAGGCGCCCTTGCCTTCATGGGCGAAATGGAACTGGCCGTCCTCGCTGGCGGCGAGCAGCCCAACCAGCGGCGTCCCGACGATCGCCGCGTCGCTCTGGCCGACCGCCCGGGCGATGAAGGCGCGGTTGGCGGTGATGAGCTTGCCGTCGCCGTCGGCGAGCGCCGCCATCACCCCCGCCTCGCCGATGCGGTTGCCGGCCTCGCCCGCGATCAGCCGGCGCGCGTCGCGCACCAGGTCCAGATCCTCCGAACGGGTAAAGGTCCAGACTAGATAATTTCCGGCAAAACCGGCGCGCTCCACGGTGAGGCGCAGCAGCAGGCCGTTGATGCGAATGCGCTCGGCGGCGATGCTTCCCTCGCGCCTGGCTTGAGCCGCCGCCACGCCGAGAAATTCCGGGTCGGCCGGAAGCGGCAGGTCGAGAGGCGCGGCGGAACCGAACCACTGGCCATAGCCGTCATTCGCCACCACCATCAGCCCGGCTTCGTCGGTGATCGCCACGGCTGCGGCAGAGCTGTCGAGCGCGGCGCGGAGCAGCGAGACGTCCAGCCAGGGGGCCGCCTCCCCTATGATCGCGGGCGTGGAAAATCGCGACCTCAGGAGCAGGAGGGCGCCGATGCCGACCACGCCCGCCAGGAAGGCGCCGGCGAACAGCCTGTCGCCCACCACCCACAGCAGCAGGGCGGCGGAGCCAAGAGCGGCGGCGAAGCCCAGGGCAAGCGTCCAGCCGCCGCCGCGCCGGGCGGCGCCGAAGGCGGCTTGAGAGGCGGGGCTGAGCGACGACATGGCGATGCCGTCACTCATGTGCCGCCCTTCTCCCCGCCGTCAACAGCGGAAGCCGCCTACCAGATGCGAACCCGGGCGTCCGGCGACAAATAGAGCGTATCGTCGGGGGAAACGTTGTAGGCCTTGTACCACTCGTCGAAGTTGCGCACCACCGACGCCCGCTCCCGGGACGGCGCATGCGGATCGGTGATGAGGCGTTGGAGAAGATTGTCCTCGCGATAGTTGCGCCGCCAGATTTGCGCCCAGCCGAGGTAGAAGCGTTGGGCCCCGGTCATTCCGTCGATCACCGGCGGCTCCTTTCCGCCGAGCGACGTCAGGTAGGCGTCGTAGGCGATGGTGACGCCGGCGAGGTCGCCGATATTCTCACCGAGGGTCAGCTGGCCGTTGACATGCTTGCCCGGCAGCGGCTCGTACTGGTTGTACTGCTCGACCAGCGCCTGGGTCAGCGCCTCGAAGCGCTTGACGTCGGCCGGCGTCCACCACTCCTCGAGCGCGCCGGTCTCGCTATATTTGCTGCCCTGGTCGTCGAAATGGTGGCTGACCTCATGGCCGATGACGGCGCCGATGCCGCCATAGTTCACCGCCGGATCGGCATTCGGGTCGAAGAAGGGTGGCTGCAGGATCGCCGCCGGGAAGACGATCTCGTTCCAGGTAAAGTTCGCATAGGCGTTGATGGTCATCGGCGTCATGAACCATTCGCCGCGGTCGATCGGCTTGCCGAGCTTGTCGAGGTTGCGCTGATGTTCGAACTCGTTGGCGCGCATGACGTTGCCGGCCAGGTCGTCGCGGGCGACCGCAAGCGCCGAATAGTCCCGCCATTTTTCCGGATAACCGATCTTGGGCGTGAAAGCGGCGAGCTTGGCGCGGGCGCGCGCCTTGGTCTCCGGCGCCATCCAGCTGAGGTTCTGGATGCGCCGGTCCATGGCCGCGAGCACGTTGCCGACCAGCTCGTCCGCGGCCGCCTTGGCCTCGGGCGGGAAATAGCGCTCGACATAATATTTGCCGACTTCCTCGCCCATCGCGTTGGTGACGAGGTTGGCGCCGCGCTTCCACAAATCCTGGTTCTCGGGCGTACCGTTGAGGGCGGTGCCGTGGAAGGCGAAATTGGCATCGACGAACGGGTCCGACAGGTACGGCGCATAAGTGTCGAGCGTATGCAGCTTGAGATAATCCTTCAGCACGGTCAGCGGCGCCGAGGTCAGGACCTTGGCGGTGCCGCCGATCGCCGTGGGCTGGCGGACGATGAAGCTGGGCTGGTCGGCGATGCCCGCCGTCTTCAAATAGCCGTCCCACGCAAATTCCGGCGCGGCCTGGGCGAGCTGGGCGGGCGTCAGCTTGTTGTAGGTCTTCTGCGCGTCGCGGCTGTCGACCTGGGTCCAGTGCGCCTCGGCGATGTCGGTCTCCAGCGCCATGATCGCGTCCGCGCGCGCCTCGGCATTGTCTTCGCCGGTGAGCTTCAGCAGCTGGACGAGATAGTCGCGATAGGCCTTGCGCTTACCGGCGAGGTTCGCGTCGTCGCTCAGATAATAGTCGCGATCCGGGAGACCGAGGCCGCCCTGATAGAATTGGAAAATGGCGGCGTCGGGATTTTTGTCGTCCGAATCGACATAGGTAGCGAACGGCGCCCCCACCCCGAGCCGATTGAGGCGCCCCATGATGGCGGCGAGCTCGGCATGGTTCTTCGCCTGGTCGATGGTCTGGAGCACGGGGACGAGCGGCTGGAAGCCCTCGGCATTGACGGCCGCGCGGTCCATGAAGCTCGTATAGAAGTCGCCGATCTTGGAGCCGGGCGTCTTCGCATGCTCCTCCAGGATTTCGCGGGTGCGCTCGTTCGAAAGATCCTCCAGCATGGTGAACATGCCGTAGTTGGAGCGGTCGGCAGGGATCGGCGTCGTCTTCGCCCAGGTGCCGTTGGCGAAATCATAGAAGCTGTCGCCCGGATCGACGCTGCGATCCATGCCGGCCGTGTCGAAGCCGAAGCTGCCGAGTTGCGGCGCGTCGGCCGGGGCGGGCGCCACCGGGCCGGTAGCGCCTTCCGCTACCGTCGCCGTCTGCTCGGCGACTTCCGCCGTCGTCGTCCCGGTACCCGTCGTGGCGCAGGCCGACAGCGTGCTTGTAGCCAGCAGAGCGATCAATATCCGCTTCATCGTCTTCGGTTCCTCTCGATCAATATTGCTGTGAATCAGTCGGCTGGATCGGGATTGCGTCCGGCCGAGCGCCGCTTCCACTTACGGGCCTGCCACCAGCGCCAGCCATGATCGGCCAGAACATAGCCGATGGCCGCCGTCACGACGGCGACCACAAGCAGCCCGCCGAGGGCGGCTGGTGCGGCATCGGACGCGAACCAGAACAGCCATTCGCGTAGGCTCGCGTCCCCTTCCCACATCGCATAGAAAGCGGCCTTGTCGCCGCCGAAGCCAAGGAAGCTTCCGACCACGAACGAGCCGCCGAGGATGAAGGGGGTCGTCGCCGGATTGCTGAGGAAGGTCATCGCCGCGGCCACCGGAATATTGGCGCGGAACGGCACGGCAAGCAGCGCGGCGCCGATGATCTGGAGCCCCGGTATCATCAGGAAGATGCCGACGAGCAGCCCGATCGCGACGCCGCGCGGCACCGAGCGGCGGGTGAAGCGCCAGAATTCGCTGTGGAGCACACGATGGCCGAAGGGCTTGATCCAGCGGTTCTCCGCCAGCTCCTCCCGGCTCGGCATGTTCTTCTTGATCAGGCGGGCGAGCCACGCCTTGTCCCTATCCATGCTGCCTGAGCAGGCGGCCCTGCTCCCTCTTCCAGTCCTTTTCCTTTTCGTGGGCGCGCTTGTCGGGCGCCTTGCGGCCCCGCGCCAGCGCCAGCTCCACCTTGGCCCGGCCCCGGCTGTTGAAATAGATGGAGAGCGGCACGAGCGTCATGCCCTGCCGGGCGACGGCGCCGTGGAGTTTCGCGATTTCGCGCTGGTGCAGGAGCAGCTTGCGCGGACGCTTCGGCTCATGATTGAAGCGGTTGCCGTGGCTGAACTCGGGAATGTTGGCGTTGATCAGCCAGACTTCCTCGTCCTTCACCTCGGCATAGCTCTCGGCGATCGAGCCCTCGCCGAAACGCAGCGACTTCACCTCGGTACCGGTGAGCGCGATGCCGGCCTCATATTTATCCTCAATGGCATAATCGTAGCGCGCGCGCCGGTTCTCAGCGACAACCTTCGCCTTGTCGAAACTCTCAGGACGCGGACGGGCCATTTGATCAGTTCACCGTACCCGGACCGTTCGGGCTGAGCTTGTCGAAGCCCTTCCCTTCTCTTCCAGCCGAAAGACGGGAGCGCAGCTCTTCGACAGGCTCAGGGCGAACGGTGTGTGTGTAGGGACGGCGGTTCACACAAGCCCCGCATGCGCGAGCGCGGCGTCGACGGCCTTGCGGCTCGCTTCTGAGGGCGGGGTCATCGGCAGGCGAAGCTCGGAAGGCATTTCGGGACGCACGCGGGAAAGGGCATATTTAACGGGCCCCGGTGAAGCGTCGCTGAACAGGGCGGCGTGGAGCGGATAGAGCTTGTCCTGGAGGGCGAGCGCGGTCTGCCAGTCGCCGCCGAGGCAGGCATTCTGGAAATCGGCGCAGAGACGCGGCGCGACATTGGCGGTGACGGAGATGCAGCCGACGCCGCCCATCGCCATGAAGCCGAGCGTCATGTCGTCATTGCCGGAAAGCTGCACGAAATCCGTGCCGCAAAGGCGCCGGTGGGCGGTGACGCGCGGCAGATCGCCGCTCGCGTCCTTGATGGCAACGACCGTTGGGAGCTTGGCGATCCGCCCCAGGGTCTCGGGCTTGATGTCCGTGACGGTGCGGCCGGGAACATTATAGACGACGATGGGGAGGTCGCAGGCTTCGGCCAGCGCCGTGAAATGCGCGACCAGCCCCTCCTGATTCGGGCGGTTGTAATAGGGCAGGACGATCAGCGCCGCGTCGGCTCCGCGCTCCTTGGCCGCCTTCATGCTGCGGATGGCGCTTGCCGTGTCGTTCGATCCGCAGCCGGCGATGACCGGGACTCGACCGGCGGCCTGCTCGACGCAGACTTCGATCACCCGATAATGTTCGTCCACCGGGAGCGTCGCGGACTCCCCCGTCGTGCCACAGGGTACAAGACCATGACTTCCTTCACTAATTTGCCACTCGACGAAGTCGCGATACGCGGACTCGTCAAACGCTTCGTCGCGAAATGGCGTCACCAGAGCCGGTATCGACCCGCGAAACATGATAGTCTCCTTCACGTCGGAAGCATGTGCGGACATAGGCTAATCCGCCATCGTTCATGGCCTGATAAGGAGGGGGTCGGCATAATGTCCAGCATGCATAAAAATACCGTCGCTTTCGCCGTCCTCCTCGCATCCGCCGGAACGGTCGCGGCGGCGCTCCAGACCAGCGGGCCGGTCACTCCATTGGCCGCCGCCGCGGTCCAGAGCGCCCCCGCGACGGCCGCGGCCGCCCTGTCCCAGGCCGCCGTGCCGCCCGCGCCCGCGATCGGCAGCCGGGTCAGCACCGGACTCGCCCGATGGAACAGCCTGCGCCAAAGCGACAATCTGCCCTTCTCTTCCTACGCCTCCTTCCTGACGAGCTATCGCGGCTGGCCGGGTGAAACGGCCATGCGCAAGACCGCGGAACGGGCGATCGATCCCAACACTATGAACGCCGCCGAAGTCGTCTCCTACTTTCGAGTGATGCCGCCGCTGACTGGAGTCGGCCAGGCCCGCTACGCCTTTGCGCTTCACGCGACGGGCCAGACGCAGGCGGCGCGCGACGCGGCCCGGCAGGCGTGGCAGAGCGGGGTTCTGCCGCAGACTGATCTCGATCGCATCCTGGCGCTGTTCGGTGGCGCCTTGACCATGGACGATCACGACCGGCGGATGGAAACGCTTCTCGCGAACAATGATATCGCCAGCGCGCGCCGCCTGCTGCCGATGACGTCGCCGGCACGGCGGTCGGTCTATGAAGCGCGAATTGCTGTCCAGTCGGGCATGCCGGATGCCGATGCTCGCTTGGCCGCGCTCGGCGATCTCGCCAACACCCACGCCGGCGTACTGCGCGACCGGGCCGAGCGCATGCGCAACAACAACCAGGGCTATGCCGCGCGCGCGCTGCTGGCGCGCTCGCGCACCCTCGCCTTCCGGCCCTACGATGTCGAGAAATGGTACGAGACGTTGCTCGTCATGGCGCGCGGCGCGGCCAACGACCGGCAATGGCAGATGGCCTATCAGATCGCTTCGCAGATCGACGACGCCTATCCGGCGGGCACGGATATCAGCGCCCAATCCTATGGCGAGCGCGACGATTATACGAGCCTCGCCTGGCTTGCCGGCACGACCGCCATGCACCGCCTCAACCGGCCTGCCGACGCCGAGGCGATGTTCGTCCGCTACGCCAATGGCGGGCGTTCGGCGCAGGTGCTGACCAAGGGCATGTACTGGGCCGGCCGCGCCGCCCAGGCGCAGGGCAAGGTCGTCCAGGCGCAAAGCCATTTCGGCAAGGCGGCGGCTTATCCCGAGCTGTTCTACGGCCAGCTCGCGCTGGAGCAGCTCAACCGGCCGGTGCCGGCGCCGCGCCCGCTGACCGCCATCGCCATCAGCCCGGGGGAGCGCACGGCCTTTTATTCCAAGGATCTGGTGCAGGCGATTCGGCTGCTGGGACAGCTCGGCAGCCATAAGGACCAGACGGACTTCATCCGCGCCTTGTCGGAACAGGCGACCAACGACCGGGAGCGAGCGCTGGCGGCGGAGCTGGCTCGGCAGGTGAGCCGGCAGGACCTCGCCGTCTGGCTGGCGCGCGATGCCCGCAACGACGGATCGGACTTCTACGTCGCGGCCAGCTATCCCGAGGTGCAGATCCCGCCGACGCAAAACCATCTCTGGTCGCTCGCCCATGGCATCATCCGCCAGGAAAGCTCCTTCGATCGGGCAGCCGTCAGCCACGCCGGCGCCAGGGGCATGATGCAGCTGATGCCGGGAACGGCACGCGAGACGAGCTCGCGCATGGGGCTTTCCTACGACCTGTCGCGCCTCACCAGCGATCCCGGCTACAACATCATGCTCGGCAGCCATTATTTCGCCCGGCTGATGGACCAGTGGAACGGCTATGCCCCGCTCGCGATCGCCAGCTACAATGCGGGCGCCGGCAATGTCCGCCGCTGGGTCAACGAGTTCGGCGACCCGCGCACGCCCGGTGTCGACGTGGTGACCTGGATCGAGCAGATCCCGTTCAGCGAGACCCGCGGCTATGTGCAGCGGGTGCTGGAGAACGCCGTGGTCTATGACGCGCTCAACCCTGGCCGAACCAATGCGCAGCAAGCCACGCGGCTGTCCTATTATCTCGGCAAGAGCCGGCCGGGCTGATAGCCTCCCCGGCGCGTCGCGGCGGCAAGGCATCGGACGCATATGACCGACAGACCCAATTACATCACGCCCGAAGGCTATCGCCGCCTCCGCGAGGAATATGAGGCGCTGTTCGCCGTGGAACGGCCGAAGCTGGTCGAGACGATCAGCTGGGCGGCGGCCAATGGCGACCGGTCCGAGAATGGCGACTATATCTACGGCCGCAAGCGGCTGCGCGAGATCGACCGGCGGATCACATTCCTGTCGAAGCGGATGGCCAAGGCCTCGGTCGTCAATCCCGCGAACCAGCCCGATCAGGGCCGCGTCTATTTCGGCGCCACCGTGACCCTCGCCGACGAGGAGGACAATCGCCGCATCGTCACCTTGGTCGGCGAGGACGAGGCGGACGCGGGCGAGGGCAGGATCAGCTGGAACTCGCCGCTCGCCCGGGCGATCCGCCGCGCGGCCGTGGGAGACCTCCGCCGCGTCCAGCTCCCCGCCGGAGAAAAGGAATTCGAGATCATGGCGATCGGCTACCCGGAGCCGGGCTCGGCTCAGTAGCCGCCCGGCATCCAGGACCGGTCGCGCGAGCCCTGTACCAGCGCCACCCGGATTTCAGGATCGGTGAGCCGCATGTCCTCGTCCGTGTCGGCATAGTGGCGGAACCAGATGTTCGCGCGCTCCGCTATGTCCTCCGCGATCCAGCCGTCGGCGTCCGTGTCGAACCCGAAGGCGACGATGTCCCTCCCCTCCGGCGTCAAGGCGAGCCACGGGTCGAGCTGCCGGACGCCGGCGCCGCTCAGATTGGTGTCGCGGTCCCGCCAGCGGTCCGGTCGATAATAATCGCCGGCATAGCCATAGTCGCCATACTCGCCCCAGGCTGAGGCATATTCCGGGCCATAGCCGTAATCGTCATAATAGGTGCAGGCGGACAGGCCCGTCGCCGCCAGCAGCAGCGCGATGGCGTGTATCCTTCGCATGGATCGCCTCCCTTATGGTTGATTTCGCTTTAACCATAACTAAGCCGGAAAGTTTCTCGTTACGCCCCCTCAACCATCTTTTCCGAAAGCCTGGCGGGCGAGTGCCCCGATCTCGGGAGAAGGCTGCGGCGGCTTCATCGGCACATGCTTCTCGAGCGCTTCGGCTACGGCGGTGAGCGCGGCGATGCGGGCGGCTTTCTTGTTGTGGCCGTCGATCACCGTCCACGGAGCCCAGCGGGTGTCGGTGTGGGCGAACATGTCCGCGAGCGCCTTAAGATAATCCCCGCGCCGGGCCCGATTGCGAAAATCGTCGGCGTTGACCTTCCAGCGCTTCCACGGGTGATCGAGCCGGGCGCGGAGGCGCTCGTCCTGGGTCTCCTGGGTGACGTGGAAGAAGAGCTTCACCAGCGCCGTGCCGTCCTCCACCTGCTGGCTTTCGAACTCGTTGATCTCGTCATAGGCGCGCCGCCATTCGCGCTCGCTCGCCAGCCCTTCCACCCGTTCGACGAGGACGCGGCCGTACCAGCTCCGGTCGAAGACGGCGATCTCGCCCTGGCCCGGCAACCTCCGCCAGAAACGCCAGAGGAAGTGGCGGCCCTTCTCCTCCTCCGTCGGCGCGCCGATCGGCCAGACCGAATAGGAGCGCGGGTCCCATTCGGCGGTGAGGCGCTTGATCGCCCCGCCCTTCCCGGCAGCGTCCCAGCCTTCGACGACCACCACGCTGCGCTTGTTGTGGACGACGTGCGCGACCAGGATTCGGGCGAGCCGCTCCTGGAGGGTGTCCAAAGTGCTGGAATAGTCGCCCCGGAACTTCGCGCCGGATTCATAGTCTGAGAGGTTGATCGTCACGACACCCCCACTCCGTTCGCCCTGAGCCTGTCGAAGGGCTGCCCTTCTCTTGCTCTGGTTAGAAGATAGGGAAGGGCTTCGACAAGCTCAGCCCGAACGGTGGCGGTGACAATCGGCTCGGGTCTACTCCAGCGCAACCGTCCGTGCCGGGTCCTGCTTTGCCGTGCCGGCCGGCTCGACGATGCGGATGTGGAGCTCGCGGAGCTGCTTGGCGGTGACTTCGCTGGGCGCGTTCATCATCAGGTCCTCGGCCCGCTGGTTCATCGGGAAAAGGACGACCTCGCGGATGTTGGGCTCGCCGGCGAGCAGCATGACGATGCGGTCGATGCCCGGCGCCGAGCCGCCGTGCGGGGGCGCGCCATATTTGAAGGCGTTGATCATGCCGGAGAAGTCTTCGTCGACTTGGCTCTTGCTGTAGCCGGCGATCTCGAACGCCTTGTACATGATGTCCGGTCGATGATTCCGGATCGCGCCCGAGGACAGCTCCACGCCGTTGCAGACGATGTCGTACTGGTAGGCGAGGATATCGAGCGGATCCTTGGTCTCCAGCGCCTCCAGCTCGCCCTGTGGCATCGAGAAGGGGTTGTGGCTGAAGTCGATTTTCTTCGCATCCTCGTCATATTCGAACATCGGGAAGTCGACGATCCAGCAGAATTTGAACTCGTTCTCGTCGATGAGGCCAAGCTGTTCGGCGACGCGGGTGCGGGCGAGGCCGGCGAGCTTCGCGGCCTGCGCTTCCTTGCCGGCGGCGAAGAAGAGGCCGTCATTGGGGCCGAGGCCGAGCTCCGCGATGAGCTTGCGAGTCGCCTCCTCACCATGGTTCTTGGCGATGGGCCCGCCCAACTCGCCATTCTTCTGCGTGATGTAGCCGAGGCCGGCATGGCCTTCGCTGCGCGCCCAGTCGTTCATGTCATCGAAGAACTTGCGGCTCTTGTCCGCCGTCCCCGGCGCCGGAATGGCGCGCACCACGCTGCCGCTCTCGACCATACGGGCGAAGAGGCCGAAGCCGGAGCCTTTGAAATGCTCCGACACGTCGGAAATCTCGATCGGGTTGCGCAGGTCCGGCTTGTCGGAGCCGTATTTCAGCATCGCTTCCTTGTAGGCGATGCGGGGGAACGGTGCCTTGGTGACTTGTCTGCCGTTCGCGAACTCCTCGAAGACGCCGCCAAGCACCGGCTCCAGGGCCGCGAACACGTCGTCCTGCGTGACGAAGCTCATCTCGAGGTCGAGCTGGTAGAATTCGCCCGGGCTCCGGTCGGCGCGGGCGTCCTCGTCGCGGAAGCAGGGCGCGATCTGAAAATATTTATCGAAACCAGCGACCATGATCAGCTGCTTGAACATCTGCGGCGCCTGCGGGAGCGCGTAGAATTTGCCGGGATGGACGCGGCTCGGCACTAGATAGTCGCGCGCGCCCTCGGGGCTGGAGGCGGTGAGGATCGGCGTCTGGAACTCGGTGAAGCCCTGGTCGACCATGCGGCGGCGGATGGAGCTGATCACCTGGCTGCGAAGGACAATGTTGCGGTGCAGCCGCTCCCGGCGAAGGTCGAGATAGCGGTAGCGAAGGCGGATATCCTCGGGATAGTCGGCCTCCCCCGCGACAGGCAGCGGCAACTCCTCGGCAGCGGACTGGACCGTCACCTCCTCGGCGACGACCTCAATCTCGCCGGTGGCGAGGTTCGGGTTGGTGGCCTCGGCGCCGCGGGCGACGACCTTGCCGGTGATGGTGACCACCGACTCGGCCCGCAGCCGGTCCAGGATCTTCAGCGCCTCTGTATCGGCATTGGCGACAACCTGGGTGAGCCCGAAATGATCGCGAAGATCGATGAAGAGCACGCCGCCATGGTCGCGCTTGCGATGGATCCAGCCCGACAGCTTGACGCGCTCGCCGACGTGGGAGGCGCGCAATTCAGCGCAGCTATGAGTGCGATAGGCGTGCATAAGGGCTCGGTCCCCGGTTCGACTATAGAGTGAAATTCAACCGGCGTGCGCTTCGGGTGGCACAGCCCCTTTGTCAAGGGAGGAGCCCGTCGTTAAGAGGCGGCCGATGCATATTCATCCGTTGATCACCGACAGCGAGTCGCTGCTTGCCCTGTGCGAACGCCTCTCCCGATCCGAGTTCGTCGCCGTCGATACCGAATTCATGCGGGAAAACACCTATTGGCCGGACCTCTGCCTGATCCAGATCGGCAACCAGGAGGAGGCCGCGGCGATCGATCCCAAGGCCGAGGGATTGGACCTGACGCCGCTCCTCAACCTCCTCGTCAATAATGAGGATGTGCTCAAGGTCTTCCATGCCGGCGGGCAGGACCTCGAGATCATCTTCAACATGACGGGGGGCACGCCGCATCCCTTGTTCGATACGCAGGTCGCCGCGATGGCCCTCGGGCTCGGCGAGCAGATCGGCTATTCGAACCTCGTCGAAAGCCTGCTCGGGCAGAGCCTCGACAAGGGCGCCCGCTTCACGGACTGGGGGCGGCGCCCGCTCGACCAGCGGCAGATCGATTATGCGATCGGCGACGTTACCCATCTCGCCGAGATTTTCCCGAAGATGCTGAAGAAGCTGCGCAAGACCGGTCGGGGCGAGTGGCTCGACCAGGAGATGGAGCGGCTGGCCGAACCGTCCAACTACGCCAACGATCCCGCCGAGGCCTGGAAGCGGGTGCGCATCCCGAGCCGCAAGGCCGAGGTGCTGGGGCGGCTCAAGGCGATCGCCGCCTGGCGGGAGATCGAGGCGCGATCGAAGAATCTGCCGCGCGGGCGGATCATGAAGGACGAGACGATGGCCGACATCGCCGCCCACCCGCCGACGAGCCAGGAAGGGTTGGCGCGGGTGCGTGGGCTGTCCGCCGGCTGGAAGTCCAACGACATCGGCGCGCGGCTGATGGACGCGATCACCGCCGCCCATCCCCTCCCCGCCGACGAGATGCCCCAGCGCGAGGACAAGCCCGGGCTCGGCAAGGAAGGCGCGCTGGTCGCCGACCTGCTGAAGCTGCTGCTCAAGATCCGCTCGCGCGAGAGCAATGTCGCCGCGCGGCTCATAGCCCGGTCCGAGGATCTGGAACTTCTCGCCGCCGGCAAGCGTCAGGGACTCTCGATCCTGGAGGGATGGCGATACGAGCAGTTCGGCCGAGACGCGCTCGATCTCGTCGAGGGCCGCCTCGCCTTCGCCATCCGCGACGGGAAGCTGGCGATGACCAGGACCGAGGCCGGAACGGAGGCGGAAAGATGATCTTGAGACTTGGCGCGAGCGCGCTTTTGCTATCGGCTGCGGGTTGCATGACGACGCCGGTCGACAACGAGGCGCCGCCCCCCGTCATGGGCGAAGGCGAATGCGACGCGAACGCCGCCCAGGGTCTGGTCGGCCAGATGGCGGCGGCCGAGCTCGGCGCCGAAGCCCTGCGCCTCAGCGGCGCCCGGACGCTGCGCTGGATACAGCCGGGCCAGGCGGTGACGATGGACTATCGGACCGACCGGCTGAACATCAAGCTCGACGCCGAGAACCGGGTCGAGGCTATCACCTGCGGCTAGGCCGCAGCGTCATCCCGGCGAAAGCCGGGACTTAAGAACACGGGCGGTCGTGGGACGAGTCTGAAGCTTTGATCCAAGGGGCGGTGTTCTTGGTTTCCGGCTTTCGCCGGAATGACGAAAGGCGCTGGAATGACGAATGGCGTCAGATCGCCACCATCTCCGCCGAGCAACCCATTGCCGTGGCTAGCGCCTTGAAACGCTTCTCCACCGCTTCGCCATAGAGAGCCGCGTCCCGCTTTTGCAGCTCGAGCCGCAGCGCACCATTGCTTCGGGTGAGCCGGCTGCGCTCCAGGCTGGCGGCGACGCCCCCGCTGAGCCGCTGCCCCAGGCGCATGGCGAGGCCCCAAAGGGCGGCGCGCGCCAGTTCCTCTTTGGTGCAGAGCCGGGCGACGTCGAGCGAAGAGAAGCTCTTGCCGCCGCCGAAATGGCTGAACAGCGCCTGGGCGAGCATCACCCGTCCCGGCCCGTCTATGCCCACCCAATTGCCGTAAAGCGCCATGTCGACGCCGCGTTCGGCGCGGAAGTCGGGATGGGCCTGCCAGGCGATGTCGCTCAGCAGGCAGGCGGCGAGGCGCAGGCGGGCCGCGTCGGGATCGTCGTCGAAGATCGGCGCGATCCAGCGGTCGAGCAGCGTGCCGTGGCCGGGGAAGCGACCGAGGTCCTCGCCCACTTCGCGGGCCGCGTCGATCAGCGGATCGCGGAGTTGATGCTCGCCATCAAGCGCGTCGAACAGCAGCCCCTCGCGGATGCCGAAGCTTGAGACGATGAGCTCGCTCGGCCGAAGCTCGTCGACGAGAATCTGGAGGAGCCGGAGAGCGTCCGGCAAGGTCTGCCAGCGGGTCATGGAAAAGGACGGCAGCCGCTTCAGCACGGCGATGTCGAGGCCTGCCATGCCTTCGCCGAGCGCCTTCAGCCGGGCTGGCGCCAGGCGATATTGGTGGAGGATGGGGAGCGGATAGTCGACGAGCAGCATGTCGATCCGCGCCAGCGCGCGCCAGGAGCCGCCGACCAGATAGAAGGGTCGCCCCTCGGCGCGCTTGCGAAGACCACGGCCGTCGAGGGCTTGCGTGATCTGTTTGACCAGGACCGACCGGCCCCGCTCGATCAGGGGGGCAAGGCGCAATACGCCGAACGGGAGCGACGCGCTCTTTCCCACCTCGCCATCGGCGATATCGACCAGTTCGAGGCTGCCGCCGCCCAGATCGCCGACCAGCCCGTCGGCGCCGGGGATTCCGGAAAGGACCCCCTGCCCCGCCATATAGCCTTCCTGGTCGCCCGGCAGGATCTCCGGATCGAAGCCGAGCTTGCGCACCCTTTCCAGAAAGGTGGCGCCGTTGGAGGCGTCGCGCACCGCCGCCGTCGCCACCGCGCGCACCCGCCGCGCGCCCATCTGCTTGCTCAGGATGCGGAAGCGGGCGAGCGCCTCGAGCGCCCGTTCCTGGTCCTCCTCGGCCAGCGCGCCGTCGGTCACGACGCCCCTCCCAAGCCCCGCCATCACCTTCTCGTTGAAGATGACCGACGGGCTTCGGGTCGCGCCGGAGTAGACGACCAGTCGGACCGAGTTCGACCCGATGTCGACGATGGCGATCGGCTTCTGCATCCCGGATGTGCGGCTCAGCGGGCGCGCCGGAAGCGCAGTTTGGGAACGGCGCCGCCGCCGCGAAGGGCCGCCCCGCGGCCGGAGAGCGATGGATTGGTCATGAAATAGTGGTGAAGGTTGAAAGGCTTGTCGTCGCCAGCGGAGATTCGTTCATAGCTTCCATCGGGGCGTAGCCGCCAGCTTTGCTCATTGTCGATGAGGTTGGCGACCATGACCTGATCGAGGATCTGGGCGTGCACCGTGGGATTCTCGATCTTCAGCATATATTCGACGCGGCGGTCGAAGTTGCGGGGCATCCAGTCGGCCGAGCTCACATAGACGCCGGCCTCGCGATTGGGCAGCGTCTCGCCATTGCCGAAGCACCAGATGCGGCTGTGCTCCAGGAAGCGGCCGACGATCGATTTCACCCGGATATTGTCGGACAGGCCCGGAACCCCCGGCCGCAGGCAACAAATGCCGCGCACGACCAACTCCACCTGCACGCCGGCGCCACTGGCCTCGTAGAGCTTGTCGATAAGCGCCGGGTCGACGAGGGAGTTCATCTTCGCCCAGACCACGCCCCGCCGTCCCGCCCTCACATGGACGATCTCCGCGTCGATGAGCCGGCAAAGCTCGTCCCGGAGGCCGTGCGGCGAAAGGGTGAGCAACTCAAGCCCGCGCGGCTCGACATAGCCGGTGATGTAGTTGAACAGCTGCGCCACGTCACGGCCGATGCGGGGATCGGCCGTGAAGAAGCTGAGGTCGGTATAGATCCGCGCCGTCACCGGATGGTAATTGCCGGTGCCGAGGTGACAGTAGGTGCGGTAGCCCGTCTCCTCGCGGCGCACGACCATCGACGTCTTGGCGTGGGTCTTCCAGTCGATGAAGCCGTAGACGACCTGCACCCCCGCCCGCTCGAGCGCGTTCGCCCACAGCAGGTTCTGCTCCTCGTCGAAGCGGGCCTTCAGTTCGACCACGGCGGTAACGGACTTCCCCGCCTCGGCCGCGTCGATCAGGGCCCGGATGATCGCGGACTGCTTGCCGGCGCGGTAGAGCGTCTGCTTGATCGCCACCACGTCCGGGTCCTCGGCGGCCTGGCGCAGGAAGGCTATGACGACGTCGAAGCTTTCATAAGGGTGATGGACGACGATGTCCTTGGCGCGGATCGCGGCGAAGCAATCCCCGCCATGCTCCCGTATCCGTTCCGGAAAGCGCGGCGAGAAGGGCGGGAATTTGAGGTCGGGCCGGTCCTCCTCGACCAGCGCCTGGAGATCGGCGATGCCGAGGAATCCCGTCGATTCGAAGATCAGCGCCTCGCCCGCGCCCAGGCCCTCGCGCACGACCAGTTCAAGGCCGTCGGGAATGTCCTCCTCCAGCTCGAGGCGGATGACGCGGCCGCGGCGGCGGCGCTTGATGGCGCTGCGGAAGAAGCGGACGAGGTCCTCGGCCTCCTCCTCCACTTCAATGTCGCTGTCGCGGATGATGCGAAAAGCGCCGCCGCCAAGCAGGTCGTAGTCGGGGAACAGCGTCGAGATATGGCGGCGGATGAGCGATTCGACGGGCACATAGCGCGCCGCCTCCCCGGGCAATCTGACGAAGCGCTGCAGGGTCGAGGGCACCATCAGCAGCTCGCGGATCGGTTCGCCGTCGGAACGCCGCTTCAGATCGAAGACCAGCGAGAAGCCGGTGTTAGGGATGAACGGGAACGGATGGGCCGGGTCGATCGCCTGGGGCGTGAGGACCGGGAAGATCTGCTCGGTGAAAAAGCGGTCGAGCCATTCCACCGCTTCCGGCTCCAGTTCGGCGCGGCTGCTGATGACCTCGATTCCGGCTTCCGCGAGCGCCTTGCGAAGGGTGCGCCAGACATCCTGCTGGGCGGCGGTGAGACGATTCGCCTCCTCGCCGATCGCGCTCAACTGCTGCGCCGGAGTGAGGCCGTCGGCCGAATGCTCCTCGACGTTGAGCAGCTGCTGGCCCTTCAGGCCGGCGACGCGCACCATGAAGAATTCATCGAGATTGTTGCCGGAGATGGAGAGGAATCGCAGCCGCTCCAGCAAGGGATGGGCGGGGTTGCTCGCCTCCTCCAGCACGCGCCGGTTGAAAGCGAGCCAGGAGAGCTCGCGGTTGAAATAACGCTCGCGCGCTTCGCCGCCGGCGCCGCTGCCGGGACCGAGATCGTTGGCGGGTGAGGCCGCGGGTTTTTCCATGTCTAGGCTCGGCTCTTCGCTCGCTTGATCAGGCCCGACTCGACCAGGGCGCGACGGGCCATCGGCACCGTCATACGCCTATGTTGCAAAAGCATTACCCGGTCGAGGCTCTCGACCACCCGCTGAACGGCGACATAGCTGCGTTCGATCCTCGGGATCAGATATTCCGGCAGCTCCGGCGGGGCGGCGACTCCGCGGTCGGCGAGCAGCTTGACGATCAGGTCGCCGAGCAGCGCGTCGTCCGGCTCCTCGATGTGCACGTGCGGAGTGGCGGCGAGGCGCGACTTGAGGTCGGGAAGCTTGATCTCCCAGGCGGGCGGCGGCGCGTCGGCGATGACGAGCAGAGGCTTGCGGCGCTCCTGCGCCTCGTTCCAGGCGTGGAACAGCGACTCTTCCTCATGATCCTCGGCGTCGTCGAACAGCCGGCCGCCGGTCTTGCGCACGAAGATTCGGCCGAGCAGGCTTCGCCCCGACTTGCGGGGACCGGTGAGGATCGTCGCCATGACCGGCCACAGCGACCAGCGCTTGAAATGGTCGAAGGCGGCGCGATTGGCGTCGGAGACGAGGAAATCCTCGTCGCGGTCCGCCACCGGCCAGTCGAGCGGTAGCGCGATCTGGGCCACGTCCAGCCTATTGCCCACCGGGGCGGGAGATTCGGAGCGTGGTGCCCGAGCCCTGCACCTGCCAGCCCTGCGCCTGGAGCGCGGCCTGGAGCGACGCCGAATCGCCGACGAAGGTGACGCGCATGACGGAAGTGCCGCCGAGCGCCAGGCTGGTCGTGAGCGCGGAGGTGACGCCGTTGATGCGGCTCACCGACAGCTCGGCCTGGCTCACTGCCGCAGCGGTCGGCGTATCGACCTGGATGTTGAAGCTGGTGGCGACCCCGGTCGGGACCGGCGCCGTCGTGGTCGGCGTGGAGAAGGCCTCCCCCGCCGCCTCGATCTGCTCGGCCAGGTCGGCCGCGATGTCCGGCTCCTCGACGATCAGCGACGGGTCGGGAGTCAGCATGCCGGCCATCAGGGCGCGGGTATAAGACTGGTCGATCCGGCGCACGCCCTCGTCGAGCAGGCGCGGAATGGCGCCGCTATTCTCGGCCCGCAAGGTGAAGCGGTCGAGGACCACATTGTCGGGACCGAAGCGAACCGTGAAGGTGCCGATGGCGGGCCCGCCCGGATAGAGCCGCTTCAGATGAACCTCGGGCACGATCACGTCGGCAGCGCCATAGGAATCGAGGATCATGCGCCACCAGGCGCGGCCGGGCCGGTGCGTCTGGGCGGCGTTGAGGAGGAGCGGATCGACCCCGAGGCCGGTCGGGCGCAAATAGTCGATGGCGCTGCCGCCGGTGCGGAAGCGAGCCCAGGCCTTCTGCCATTCGTTCTGGAACTCGAAGCTGTAGGCGCCGGAGCCCGTCTGCAGGACCGGAATGACCAGCATCGGCGCCGAACGTCGCGTGGGGCCTTGAGCGCCGCCTAGCATCTGCCCGGCGCGGGAACGGTCGAACAGAACGCCGAGCTGGGCGATGTAGCGGTTGGGACCGATCTGCTCCTGCTCGACGACGATGCCGGCGACGATGGTGTTGAGTACGGCGTCGGTAAGCGCCGGTGCTTGCGAGGCGGGACGCCCGTTGCTCTTCGCCCAGAGCGCGGCCCAGCCGAGCCTCTGCGCCTGCCGCCATCCGGCAAGCCGGGCCTCCTCGGAGGTCTTGCCGTTCGCGTCGACCTCGATCCCGGTCACTTCCAGCGTGCTGGAGCTGTCGATCGGCGGCACGCCGCGCTCGGCGCCTTCCAGCTGCGCGTAAAGGGCTCCGCCCCCCGCCATGGCAAGGGCGCCGGCCATCAGGATGAGGGGGGCTCGACGTCTGAAAAGCTTCACAAGCCGCCTTTTGGCGAGTTGATCGTGGAAATCCAAGCCTGTTGTCGCTAGGCGCGCTGATATGAGCGAAATCGACGAACAGACTGAGTCATACACCTACGCCAAGGCGGGCGTCTCCATCGCGGCGGGCAACGCGCTGGTGAAGGCGATCGGCCCGCTGGCGAAATCGACGGCACGCCCCGGAGCGGACGCGTCGCTCGGCGGATTCGGCGGCTTCTTCGATCTGAAGGCCGCGGGCTACACGGACCCGCTGCTGGTCGCCGCCAATGACGGCGTCGGCACCAAGCTGAAGCTGGCCATCGACAGCGGCCGCCACGACGGCGTCGGCATCGATCTCGTCGCCATGTGCGTCAACGACCTCATCGTCCAGGGCGCCGAGCCGCTCTTCTTCCTCGACTATTTCGCCACCGGGAAGCTCGAGGGCGGCGTCGCCGAAGCCGTCATTGCCGGCATCGCCGAGGGCTGCCGCCAGGCTGGCTGCGCCCTCATCGGCGGGGAGACGGCCGAGATGCCGGGCATGTATGCCGAGGGCGACTATGACCTCGCCGGCTTCTGCGTCGGCGCGGTGGAGCGCGGCGAGGCCCTGACCGGCGACAAGGTGCAGGCGGGCGACCTTATCCTCGGCCTCGCCTCCTCCGGCGTCCATTCGAACGGTTTCTCGCTGGTCCGCCGCCTCGCGGCCGACAAGGGCTGGAAGCTCGACCGCCCTGCCCTGTTCGACCAGGACCGGCTGCTGATCGAAACCTTGCTGGAGCCGACGCGAATCTACGTGAAATCACTGCTGCCGGTCGTCCGCTCGGGCCGCATCCACGCCCTCGCCCATATCACCGGCGGCGGCCTGCTCGAGAATATCCCCCGCGTGCTGCCCGAGGGCCTGCACGCCTTCGTCGACGCCGACGCCTGGCCGCAGCCGCGGCTGATGGCCTTCCTCCAGGCGCAGGGCAATATCGAGCCCGGCGAGATGGCGCGGACCTTCAACTGCGGCATCGGCATGGCGCTGGTGGTGGCTCCGGACGCGGCCGACGCGGTGACCGAGGAGTTGGAAGCGGCCGGCGAGACGGTGTTCCGGATCGGCCGGATCGAGGCGGGCGAAAAAGGCTGCACCGTGTCGGGCTCGGACGAGGCTTGGAGCGCCCGCGCCGCCTGGACCGCGACCCACCATGGCTGAAAAGGCGCGGGTCGGCGTCCTCATCTCGGGGCGCGGCTCCAACATGGCCGCTTTGCTCTACGCCTCGCGGCAGCCGGACTGCCCTTATGAGATCGCGCTGGTCGCATCGAACGATCCGGACGCGCCGGGGCTCGCCCTCGCGCAAGCGGAGCGCATCTCGACCTTCGCCCTCGGCCACAAGGGCATGAAGCGCGCCGACTATGACGCAATCCTCAACCGCGAGCTCGAAGCGGCGGGAGTGCGCTATGTCGCCCTCGCCGGCCATATGCGCATCCTCTCGGCCGAGTTCGTCGAGAAATGGGCCGGGCGGATGGTCAACATCCACCCCTCGCTCCTGCCCAAATATAAGGGCCTCGACACCCATGCCCGCGCGCTGGAGGCAGGCGACCGGGTCGCGGGCTGCTCGGTCCATCTCGTCACGCTGGAACTCGACGACGGGCCCGTGCTCGGTCAGACGGAGGTCGCGGTGCTGGACGGCGACACGCCAGCGACGCTCGCCGCCCGCGTTCTGATCGCCGAGCACCAGCTCTATCCCCGCATCCTCGCCGACCTCGTCACCCGCGAGACCCGGCCCGATGCGCTGCTGGACAAGGTGCGCGAACTCGCCCTCGCCCTCCCCGCGGCCGAGGAGAAACTCTCGCACGGCACCCCGGGCTTCACCGTCGCCGGCGGCAAGATGTTCGCCTATTTCAGCGAGGATCATCACGGCAACGGCATCACCGCCGTGCTGGTCAAGACCAGCGGCGCCGAGGAGCAGGCGATGCTGATCGAGGCCGAGCCGGACCTTTATTTTCGTCCTGCTTATCTGGGTCCCTCGGGCTGGATCGGGCTGCGGCTCGACCAGGGCGAGGTCGACTGGGATCATGTCAGCGAATGGCTGCTGAAGAGCTGGCGCCTTGCCGCACCGCGCAAGCTCGCGGATGTAATCTGAAGCTATGCGTCATTGCGAGGAGCGAAGCGACGAAGCAATCCAGCTCGGTGGCGTCTGGATTGCTTCGCTCCGCTCGCAATGACCAAATAGGGGAGAAACATGCCCGAGAAGCAGACCCAAGCCCAGGCCGAAGCCGCCGCCATCCGCCGGCGCTGGATCACATTGGGCGAGATGGTGGCGGTGGCGGCGCTGATCATCTCCGCCCTCACCTTCTGGAACAGCTATAGCGAGCGCACAGCGTCGGAGGCGGAGCGCGCCGCCGAGAAGGCCGACGAAGCAGTGGCGAAGGCGGCGGCGGCCGAACGATCGCAGAGCTTGGTGCTGACGGCTGCCGCCAGCCGCGACGCCCGCACCTTGGCCCTCGCGCCGACCGAAGCGGACAAGGTGATCCAGAGCCTCACGATCCGCTTCCCGACGGCGCTGGATGCACGTGCGATCGACGCGGTGATCGAGCCGCGGATCGAGGCCGGCTGGATAGACGATGCGGTGGAGGATCTGGACCGCCGGGGCTCGTCCGGCGACCTCCGCCTTCCCGTCGCGATCACCACCCGTTTCGTCAGCGAGGGCGAGACCTATAGCGACACCGCTCTATACGACATAGGTTACCGCCTCGACAGCGGCATCCTCGACACGGACGTAGAGCTACGCGGGCTGGCGCTCATAGAACGGGCCCGGCCGAAGGACGCCCAAGCCCGCCTGGATGCGATCTGGAAGGCGCGGTCGCGTTGACGTACTCGCCTCCATCTCGTCATGCCGGACTTGATCCGGCATCCATGATCACAGGTGGTGTAGGACGAGATGCGGCGGTGTTCATAGACCCCGGATCAAGTCCGGGGTGACGACCAAGAAAAAGGCCCGGACGTTTCCGCCCGGGCCCTTGTTCCGATGACTGATCGTCAACCCAATCGTCGTTTGCCAATCAGCCCCCCGACTGATCGTCAACCGACGATCTCTTCCGGCTTGAAGAAGAAGTCGATTTCGATCTTCGCATTCTCCGGGCTGTCGGAGCCGTGGACGGTATTGGCCTCGATCGATTCGGCGTGGACCTTGCGGATCGTGCCTTCGTCGGCCTGGGCCGGGTTGGTGGCGCCCATCACTTCGCGGTTCTTCGCGACCGCATTCTCGCCCTCCAGCACCTGGACGACGACCGGGCCGGAGATCATGAAGGTGACGAGATCGTTGAAGAAGGGGCGCTCCTTGTGGACGGCGTAGAAGCCTTCGGCCTGCTCACGCGTCATGTGGATACGCTTGGAAGCGACGACGCGCAGGCCTGCATCCTCCAGCATCTTGGTGACCGCGCCGGTCAGGTTGCGCCGGGTGGCGTCGGGTTTGATGATCGAGAAAGTGCGTTCGGTCGCCATGGCCGGCAAAGCTCCATTAATGCGGGATTGAATGGGCGCGCTCTAAGAGGCGATGCGCGAAACCGCAAGGGAGCTAGATCGACAACCTCAAGGTCCCTGCACCCACCTCCCGTCGACCTGCTTCCAATAGCGGCACTCCGCTTCGGGCTTGTCCTTGAGCGCGCGCCAGCTTTGGCGGGCGTCTTCGATATGGGCGCTGTCGAAGAAGTAGAAGGCGCGCTCGAACGTCAGAGCTTCGTCTCGCCAGCGGCCGTCGGCGAGGGCGATGTTGCGGGCGTCGTTCGCCGCCTCCGGTTCGGACGAGAGGAGGATCGGCTGCTCGCCGGGCGCCGGACCGTCGTGGCGGCCGTGCGGCAGGAAGGAGTCGCGGGCGTAGCTCCAGAGGTGGGTGTCGAGTTGGCCGAGGAGGCTGGGCTCGGCCACGATCAGCAGCCTTTCGCCATCCGCCAGCAGCTTCTCGCCGATGCGCGGGAGGACTCGCTCGATGGGCGAGGCGGTGAGGTGATAGAAATCGACGAGCATATCCGGCGGTCGGGCGAGAGGCGTCACGATACCCTTTCGCTCCGATCGTCATCCCGGACTTGATCCGGGATCCAGGAACACGGCCTCCTCCGTAGAAGCGGTGTTCTTGGGTCCCGGCTTTCGCCGGGATGACGTGGAGGCAGGGATGACGTGGAGGTAGGGCGATCAGCTCTCGAAATTGTCCTTCACGAAACGGTCGAGGAGGGCCACGCCGTAGCCTGTCGCGCCCTTGTCCCACAGATGCCCGGCCTTGTTGGCCCAGACCATGCCGGCGACGTCCAGATGCGCCCATTTCACCCCTTCCTCGACGAAGCGCTGGAGGAAGGTGGCGGCGGTGATCGAGCCGCCTTCGCGCGGGCCGCTGTTCTTCATGTCGGCGATGGGGGAGTCCATCAGCTTGTCGTAGACCTCGCCAAGCGGCATCCGCCACACCTTGTCGCCGGTCTTCATGCCGGCGTCGGCGAGCTTCTGTGCCAGGCCGTCGTCGTTCGAGAACAGGCCGGCATATTCATAGCCCAGGGAAATGATCATCGCGCCCGTAAGGGTGGCGAGGTCGATCATCACCTCAGGTTTATACTGGCGCTGCGCCCAGGCCATAGCATCGCACAGGACGAGGCGGCCTTCGGCGTCTGTATTGATGACTTCGATCGTCTGGCCGGAGAGGGACTTCACCACATCGCCGGGACGCTGCGCCTTGCCGTCGGGCATGTTCTCGACGAGGCCGCAGATGCCGACGACATTGGCCTTCGCCTTGCGCCCGGCGAGCGCCTTCATCGCGCCCGCGACGGCGCCGGCGCCGCCCATGTCCCACTTCATCGCCTCCATGCCGGCGGCGGGCTTGATCGAGATGCCGCCGGTGTCGAAGGTGACGCCCTTGCCGACGAAGACGACGGGCTTCGCGTCCCCGCCGCCGTTCCAGCGCAGGGCGAGGAGGCGCGGCGGCCGGGCCGAGCCGATGGCGACGCCCATCAGCGCGTTCATGCCGAGCTCGGTCATCGCCTTCTCGTCGAGCACTTCGATCTCGACGCCGAGCGGCTCCAGCTGAGCGCGAGCCCGCTCCACGAAGGTCTCGGGGTAGATGATGTTGGCGGGCTCGGTGACCAGCTCGCGGGTGAAGGAAATGCCCTCGAGCAGCGCCGCCTTGTCGGACCAGGCCGTCTCGGCGCCCTCGCCGCCCCCGACAATCACGACTTCCTCCAGGGTCGGCTGCGCCTTCTTGCCTAGCTTGGTGCGATAGATGTCATAGCGCCAGCTGCGGGCGGCGGCACCGAAGGCGATCCGCGCCGCGGCCTCGCCGTCCAGGTCAAGGCCGGTAAGGTCTACGACGAGCTTCGTCTCGCCTGAGGTCAGGAGGCGAGCGGTCAGCGCCCCGCCCACGCGCTCATAAAGGGCCTCATCGTCCCGCTTGCCGCCAAGGCCTACAATCAGCAGTCGGCGGGCGCTGTCGCTTTCGCTCACGAAGCTCTCCGCGATCGTTCCGACCTCCCGCTCAAAGCGCTGCGCCTCGGCCGCACGCGCCGCCAAGGCGCGGCCCGCTTCGTCGATCCCCGCCAGCCTGTCCGTCAGCATGTCCTCGCTCCAAACGGGGATGGCGAGCGCATAGGAACCTTCCGGGCGCTGCGAGGCGAAGCTGACTTTCATGGGCGGATAACCTCCTGATCGGACTCGGACGCTTGGGTAGCGTGGGGAAACTGGCCGCCCTGATAGGCGAACGACTGGCCGGTGGCAAAACTCGGGCTTCGGCTTCCGCCATTGCAGGCGGCGGCTTGTGATGCGATAGGCTCGTTCGTCGCGCGTGCCAATGCGGCGGGGCCAATGTTGCGGAAATCGTGAAGACGCTGAATCTCCTCTGTCGGACGGCCCTGCCCCTGCTGCTGTGCGCGCCTGCCGTGGCAGCAGCGCAGGAGACCAGCCCACCCCCATCCACCGGCGGAGAAGAGCGGACCGTCGATTTCAGCGCCGACCAACTCACCTATGACAGCCAGGCGGATATCGTCACCGCCAGCGGCGAGGTCCGGATGACGACCGAAGGCAATCGGCTCCGCGCCGACACCGTGGTCTGGAACCGCGAGACCGGCGAAGTGCGCGCCGAGGGCAATGTCCGCGTCGTCAACCCGCAGGGCGATGCCGCCTATGGCGACAGCATCGTACTGACCGACACCCTGCGCGACGGCATGGTCGACAACATGCTCCTCGTTCTGGAGGACGGCGGCCGCCTCGCCGCCGACCGGGCGGAACGGGATGACGGCCGCACCACCCTCTACCGCGCCGCCTACACGCCCTGCGCGGTCGTCGACAGCGAGGGCTGCCCCAGGGACCCCACCTGGAAGATCACCGCCGTCAAGGTCGTCCACGATCCGATCAAGAACCGAATCCGCTATGTAGGCGCGACGCTGAGCCTGTTCGGCATGCCGATCATCGGCCTCCCCGGCCTGTCGCATCCCGATGGGACTGAGGCCGGTGGCACCGGGCTGCTCGTTCCGGATATCAGGATCAGCCGCAGCAACGGGCTGGAGCTCAGCCTTCCTTATTATCTGAAGATCGCGCCTAACAAGGACGCGACGATCACGCCCCACATCTACACCGACGTGCTGCCGATGCTCGAAGGCCGCTATCGGCAGCTGACGGAGCTCGGCGCCTTTGAGCTCGGCGCCTATGTCACCCACAGCTCGCGCATCGGCCTCGACCCGCTCGGTTCGCCGACGCTGGATCGCAACGAAGGCATTCGCGCCTATTTGGAAGGCAGCGGCAAGTTCCAGCTCGACCCGGAGTGGAGCATCACCGCGTCCGGGCGCTACGTGACCGACCGTACATTCCTGCGCCGCTACGACATCTCCCGCGACGATCGCCTCCGCAGCGTCGTCAACGCCGAGCGGATCAACGAAGACAGCTATATCTCCATCGCGGGCTGGGCCTTCCAGGGGCTACGGCTTACCGACGTGGCCGGCCAGCAGCCGGTGGCGCTGCCGGCTGTGGACGCGCGTTTCCGCCTCGAAGATCCGGTGTGGGACGGCAATATCGAGCTTCAGGCGAACAGCCTCGCCATCCTCCGCACCGAGGGCCAGAACACACAGCGCGCCTTCGCCAGCGCGATGTGGGAGCGGCGGAGCATCACCGGCATGGGCCAGGAACTGACACTCACCGCCTATGGCCGTGGCGATATCTATCATACGAGCGACACGCTGCTCACGCCGATCGAGATGTATCGCGGCGAGGAAGGCTGGAGCAGCCGCGCGATCGGCGCGCTGGCGGCCGACCTCAAATGGCCGTTCATCGGCGAGTTTCTGGGTGGAACGCAGCGGCTGACGCCGCGAGTCCAGCTCGTCGCTACCCCGCCGACCGAAAATCTCGATATCCCGAACGAGGACGCGCGCGCGGTCGACCTCGAGGATTCGAACCTTTTCGCCCTCAATCGCTTTCCCGGCTACGACCGCTGGGAGGATGGCACGCGCGTCACCTACGGGGTCGAGTGGGCCCTCGATCTTCCCGGCACCGCCATCCGCACCACCGTCGGCCAGAGCTACCGCCTCGACGACAAGTCGAACATCTTTCCCGTCGGCACCGGCCTTTCCGACCAATTCTCCGATTTCGTCGGCCGGACCAGCGTCAAGCTCGGCCGCAAGCTCGACGTCGTCCACCGCTTCCGGCTCGACAAGGACAGCCTCGCCATCCGCCGCAACGAGATCGACGCTGTCGTCGGCGGCCGCCAGACCTATGCCACGATCGGGTATCTCCGCCTCAACCGCGATATCGATCCCGCGATCGAGGATCTGCGCGACCGGGAGGAGGTGAGGATCGGCGGGCGGGTCAAGTTCGCCAATTACTGGTCTGTTTTCGGTTCGGCGGTGGTCGATCTCACCAATCGTGAGGAGGACCCGCTTTCCGACGCCGACGGCTATGAGCCCGTCCGCCACCGCCTCGGCATCGCCTATGACGACGATTGTATCGAGATCGGCCTTACCTGGCGCCGCGACTATGAGACGACGGGCGACTTCCGCCGCGGCAACACTTTCCTTTTCCGCATCGCTCTCAAGAACCTGGGTCTTCAAAGGTGAACGGCCCCGCGCCCAATTATCGCTCCACATTTGGTGAAAGCGCGCTAGAAGAAGCCGGCGTTGGGGGCCGCGGGACCGATGCTGACGACCTGCTCAGCCTGGGTTCAGCAACTTCGCGGCACATGAACGGCTTCAATTTACTGGAGGAACGATGAAGCTCGGCACTTTTGGGAGGGCGGCGCTGATGCTCGCCGGGTCGGTGGCGGCCGCGACGGCGGTGGCGCAGACCGCGGGCGACCAGGGCGGCTCGGCCGATGTTCTCAACATCCCGGCCAATCCCGAGATCTTCGGCGACACCGATCCTTCGGTCGTGAAGGCGACGGCCATCGTCAACGGCCACGTCATCACCCGCACCGACGTCGATCAGCGCATGGCGCTTATCCTGCTCGCCAATCAGGCGACCGAGGTCCCACCCGAGGAGATGGAGCGGCTACGCGCCCAAGTGCTGCGCAACCTCGTCGACGAGACGCTGCAGATCCAGGCCGCCGAAGCCGCCGAGATCAAGGTTACGCAGAGCGAGATCGACAATTATTTCGGTCAATATGCGCAGAGCTTCGGCAGCACGCCGCAAGCTTTCGCCGAGATGCTGCGCTCCCGCGGCTCCTCGGACCGCTCGGTCAAGCGCCAGATCCACGGCGAAATGGCCTGGAGCCGGCTCCAGAGCAGCCGCATCGAGCCCTTCGTCAACGTCGGCGAGGAAGAGGTGCAGCAGATCATCGAGCGGCTCCAGGCTGCCAAGGGGCAGCAGGAGTATCGGATCGCCGAGATCTACCTGTCCTCGACGCCCGAGACGGCGGCCCAGGCCCAGGCCAACGCCGCGCGCATCGTCGAGCAGCTGCGGAACGGCGCGTCTTTCCCCGCCTATGCCCGGCAATTCTCCGAGGCATCGACGGCGGCGGTGGGCGGCGACCTCGGTTGGGTCCAGGCCGAGCAGCTGCCCCAGGCCCTGGCGGCGGCGGCCCAGAACCTGCCCGTGGGCCGGGTCAGCGATCCTATCGCCATTCCCGGCGGCTATTCGATCATCGCCGTCCAGGACACGCGCCAGATTCTCACCAACGATCCGCGCGACGCGGTGCTCAGCCTCAAGCAGCTCTCCATTACCTTCCCCGAGGGCATGACCCAGGCTCAGGCGGAGCCACTGGTGGCGCGCTTGGCCGAGACCGGCCAGACCATGGGCGGGTGCGGCAATGCCGAAAAGGCGGCCGCCGCGATCGGCGCCGAGGTCGTTTCCAGCGACCAGGTGCGGGCGCGCGACCTTCCCCGCGCCCTCCAGGACATGCTGCTCAGCATGAACATCGGCCAGGCGACGACGCCCTTCGGTTCCCTTGCGGACGGCGTGCGCATCCTCGTCCTTTGCGGCCGGGACGACCCGGTCCAGACCGATGGCCCCTCGTTCGACCAGGTCTACGCGCAGCTCAACGAGGAGCGGGTCAACCGCCGCGCTCAGCGGTATCTGCGCGACCTTCGTCGGGACGCGGTCGTCGATTATCGATAAAGGGGGCTGACCTTGTCGATGCCCCTCGCCGTCTCGCTGGGAGACCCTGCCGGCATCGGCCCCGAGATCATCGCCAAGGCCTGGGAGAGGCGGGAAACGGACGCCGTTCCGCCCTTCTTCGCCGTCGGCGACTGTGAGGCGATCGAGGAAGTGTGGAGCGGCCCGGTCCGGCCGATCACCGATCCGGCGGAATCCGTGCCTTCGTTCGGGACCGCCCTCCCCGTCATCCGCGTCGGCGGCGGCCATGCGGTGACGCCCGGTAGGCCCGACATGGAAGGCGCCCGCAACTCGCTCGACGCGCTTGAGATCGCCGTCGGTCTCGCCCGCTCGGGCGCAGCCTCCGGCCTCGTCACCGGCCCCGTCTCCAAGTCGCAGCTTTACGCCATCGGCTTCACCCATGCCGGCCAGACGGAGTTCGTCGCCGAACGCTGCGGCGTCTCCAGCGAGCTGGTCGCGATGATGCTGGTCGGGCCGAGCCTCAAGACCGTGCCGGTCACAGTCCACCTCCCCTTGCGCGAGGTTCCCGACGCGTTGACCAGCGATCGGATCGTCGCCAAGGCACGAGCGACCGTCCGCGGCCTCCAGCGCCAGTTCGGGTTCGAGCGGCCACGCCTGGCGGTAGCCGGCCTCAACCCTCATGCCGGCGAGGACGGCGCGCTGGGCCGCGAGGAGATCGACGTCATCATTCCCGCGATCGAGCAGCTCCAGAACGAAGGCTTCGACGTCAGCGGCCCCTACCCCGCCGACGCCCTGTTCCACGAGCGCCGCCGCGGGGATTACGACGCCGCGCTCTGCATGTATCACGATCAGGCGCTGGTGCCGCTGAAGACCCTCCATTTCGACGAGGGCGTGAACATGACCTTGGGCCTCCCCATCGTCCGCACCTCGCCCGATCACGGCACCGCCTTCGCCATCGCCGGCCGGGACGAGGCCGATCCTGGCGCAATGATCGCGGCGCTGAAGACCGCCGGAGCCTGCGCCCGGCGCATCGCTCAGGGGTGATCGACCTCCCGCCGCTGCGCGAAGTGATCGCCCGGCACGGCCTCAGCGCGTCCAAGGCGCTCGGCCAGAATTTCCTGCTCGACAGCCAGCTACTCGACCGCATCGCCCGCGCGCCGGGGCCGTTGGAGGGCGAGCGCGTCTACGAGGTCGGCCCGGGGCCCGGAGGCCTCACCCGCGCGCTGCTGAAAGCGGGGGCGCATGTCACCGCCGTCGAGCGCGACCGCCGCTGCCTCCCCGCGCTGGCCGAGCTGGACGCCGCCTCCGGAGGGCGCCTGCGGGTGATCGAAGGCGACGCCCTTGCCATCGACGAGGCGGCCGAGGCGGGCCCGGGCGCGCATATCGTCGCCAACCTACCCTATAATGTCGGGACCGCGCTGCTGGTCCGCTGGCTCGGCGGCGAGGCCTGGCCGCCTTGGTGGAAGTCGCTGACCCTGATGTTCCAGCAGGAAGTGGCCGAGCGGATCGTCGCCCGCCCGGGCGACTCGGCCTATGGCCGTCTCTCCATCCTCGCCCAGTGGCGGAGCGCGGCGCGGCTGGCGATGAAGGTCCATCGCTCGGCCTTCGTTCCCCCGCCCAAGGTGATGTCGGCGGTGGTCCATATCGTCCCCAAGGAGGCGCCCGCAGGCGTTTCGGCCGCGACCCTTGAGGCGCTCACCGGCGCCGCCTTCGGCCAGCGGCGCAAGATGCTGCGGCAAAGCCTCAAGGCCCTCCCGGGCGCGCTCGACGCGCTGGCCGCCACCGTCATCGACCCGGCCCGACGGGCCGAGACGCTGAGCGTGGACGATTTCGTGGCGGTGGCGCGCGCGATGGGGACGCGGCCCGGCGCCTAGTTGTCGTTTTCGGGAATCTTGGTCGCCGGCGCTTCCGCGGTCATCATCTCGGCGGGCGGCCCCTTGGCGATAACTCCGGCGAGGGTCGTCGCCTGCGGACAGGGGTTGCCGCACAGGGTCTTGATGCGGTCGAGGTTGCGCTTGGCCCGCTCCACCGCGCCGCGCTGCACCAGCGCTTCGCCTTGTCCCGCCAGTGCGCCGAGATCGTTCGGCTCCAGGACCAGCGCTTCGGAATAAAGCCGGATCGCCTTGCCCGGAAGCTTCTGAGCCTGGGCGACGCGGGCGAGGGCGACATAGGCCGGGCGGTTGCGCGGATCGACGACCAGCGCGGTCTCCAGGGCATCGATCGCCGCGTCATACTGGCCCGAAGCGGTGAGCGCCTCCCCCTGCTGCAGCAACGCCAGCGATTGCGGATCGATCTGGGCGTCGGGCCGCTGTCCGTGCCCGGCGCTCGCCATGGTGGCGAGGGCGATCGCGACGGAAAGGGCGATGGGGGTAAGGCGCATCAAAATCTCCATAACCTGCCGCCGGCAAGCTTAGCATGGCGCCCGCCAGCGCGCGACGAAAAAGCCATCGGTCCCATCATGGGCGGGAGACAGCAACGCCCCCTCCCCCGACCGACGTCCGCCCGCCATATCAGGCACTTCCGATACGAAGCCTGAATGGCGCCCGGCAAAGGCTGCCGCCTGGCCGCGCCCCTCCGCCTCCAGCAGGGAGCAGACGGCATAGACCAAATGACCGCCCGGACGCAGCAGTTCCGCCGCAATGTCGAGAAGCCGTGCCTGGAGCGAGACCAGACGATCGAGCCGCTCGGGCGTCAGCCGCCAGCGCAGCTCGGGATTGCGACGCCACGTCCCGGTGCCCGAGCAGGGCGCGTCGACCAGCACGATATCGGCTGTGCCGCCGAGGTCGGCGAGCGCCGCCCTTTCGCGGCCCGGATCGAGCAGACGCGTCTCGACGATCGACACGCCCGCGCGCTCGAGACGGGGCACCATCCGCGACAGGCGGGCTCGATCCGTATCGGCGGCGACGATCCTACCGCGGTCGCCCATCTCGGCGGCGAGGGCGAGCGTCTTGCCTCCTGCGCCGGCGCAGAGGTCGAGGACGGTCATTCCCGCCTCCGCACGGCAGGCGAGGGAAAGGAGCTGGCTGCCTTCGTCCTGGACTTCCACCAGCCCCGTCCGCCAGGCATCCGTCGCCTCGACCTGGAAGCCGTCGGGCAAGCGCAGACCGATCGGTGAAAGGCGGGCCCGTTCCGCTTCCGGAAAAGCGACGAGCGCTTCATCGCGCGACCCTTCCAGCCGGTTGACGCGCAAATCGAGCGGCGCCCGCCCGAGCATCGCGGCCAGTTCGGCGTCATCGATCAGCGGATCAAATTGGTCGCGCAGCCAGTCCGGGGCTGCGCTCGCGAGGGCTGGCTCCTCTTCAGCGTCCGCCGGTGCGGGACCGTGAGGCGATCCGTCGAACAGCGCAGCAAGCTCGGGGGCGGCATCGGCGAGGCCGAGCATCGCGGCGCGGCCGGAGGCTGGCCTTTCCCCCGATCTCCTGATCGCCCGATAAACAAGCTCCCGCACGGCGCGCCGGTCCTTGGACCCGGCATAGCGGCGGCTCTTGAAATAGCGGGCGATGACCGTATCCGCCGCCGCCCCGCCTTCGCGCGAAGAAGCGATGATCTCGTCAAGCAGCTCGATCGCCGCCTGCATGCGGGCTGAAGGCTTCACGCGAAGGACTCCGTTCGTCCCGAGCGAAGTCGAGGGGCGGGTGTGATGGCTGCGTGCCGGCGCGCCTCGACTCCGCTCGGCTCGAACGATTCATCTACCATCCAGCGCGACGGACAACGTCTATCGCGTCGGATAATTGGGAGCCTCGCGCGTGATGGCGACGTCGTGGACATGGCTTTCGCGAAGGCCGGCATTGGTGATGCGGATGAACTGGGCGCGAGTCCTGAGCTCCTCGATGGTCGCCGCGCCGGTATAGCCCATCGCCGCCTTCACGCCGCCGACCAGCTGGTGGATCACGTCCTTGGCGTGGCCCTTGTACGGAACCTGGCCCTCTATGCCTTCCGGCACCAGCTTCAGATGATCCTTGATGTCCTGCTGGAAATAGCGGTCGGCCGAGCCTCGGGCCATGGCACCCACCGATCCCATGCCGCGATAGCTCTTGTAGCTGCGCCCCTGATAAAGGAACATCTCGCCGGGCGCTTCCTCGGTGCCGGCGAGCAGCGAGCCGATCATCACCGTCGAGGCGCCCGCCGCCAGCGCCTTGGCAAGGTCGCCGCTGGTGCGCAGGCCACCGTCGGCGATCACGGGCGTGCCGCTCTTCGCCGCTTCGTTGGCTGCGTCCATGATGGCGGTGAGCTGGGGCACGCCGACGCCGGCGACGACGCGCGTGGTGCAGATGGAACCGGGCCCGATGCCCACTTTCACCGCGTCCGCACCCGCGCCGATAAGAGCTTTGGTCGCTTCCGCGGTGGCGACGTTGCCGGCGACGATCTGGACGGCGTTGGAACGCTTCTTCACCCGCTCCACGGCGGCCGCGACCTCGCGGTTATGCCCGTGGGCGGTGTCGATGACGATGAGGTCGCATTCGGCGTCGATCAGGGCTTCGGTGCGCTCGAACCCCTTGTCGCCCACCGTGGTCGCAGCGGCGACGCGCAGACGTCCCGACGCGTCCTTGGTCGCGTTGGGATAGTTCACCGCCTTCTCGATGTCCTTGACGGTGATGAGGCCGATGCAGCGCCGATTGTCGTCCACCACGAGCAGCTTTTCGATGCGGCGCTGGTGAAGCTGGCGCTTGGCTTCTTCCTGGGTTACGCCGGGACCCACGGTGACGAGATTCTCGCTGGTCATCAGTTCGGCGACGGGCTGGCGCGGATTCTCGGCGAAGCGGACGTCGCGGTTGGTGAGGATGCCGACGAGACGCCCGTTCTTCTCCGTGATCGGGATGCCGGAGATGCGGTGCCGCGCCATCAGCTCCAGGGCCTCGGCCAAGGTCTGGTCGCCGGTCATGGTGATGGGGTTCACCACCATGCCGCTTTCGAACCGCTTGACGGCGCGCACGGCCGCCGCCTGCTCTTCGACCTCGAGGTTGCGGTGAAGGACGCCCATGCCGCCGAGCTGCGCCATGACGATCGCCATGTCCGACTCGGTAACCGTGTCCATGGCCGAGGAGAGGATCGGGATGTTGAGCGCGATCTCCCGCGTCACCTGTGTCCTGGTATCCGCCTGGCTGGGTAGCACGTTCGATTCGCCGGGCTTCAGAAGCACGTCGTCGAAGGTGAGCCCCAGGCTGATGTCCATAGATCTTTCTCGCGTGTCGGGATTCGGTGCCGCTACATAGGAAGGTAAGGGCCGAAGCGCTAGCGCCCCGGCCGATACTGTTCGGGATCGGCCATTTTTCGGCCGAGCGCGATCAGCAACTCGGTGTCCTCGGCCGCGCCTTCCAGCACCAGCGGCCGCTTCAGGTCGTCTTCCGGCTGGTGATAGGGGCCGCCGAGAAAATCCCCCAGCACCTTCATATCGGAGAAGGAGCCGCCGACCATCACGGTTGGCACGCCGGCACGAGTCAGCACCCAGCCATCCTGTCGCTGGACCAGGGCGTTGGCCTCGTCGTCCGTGTCGACTTCGCGCCCGAGCTCGCGTGCGCTCGAGTCGACCAGCGGGTCGAGCGGCGTCATGCCTCGCCCGACGATCGCGACCGGCTCACCGAGGCCGGCGATCGCCACGGTGTCGATGTTGATTGCCGCCACCAGCGAGTCGAGCGAGACGGTCGGGTTCTGCGCGAAATATTCGGCGCCCAGCAGCCCCATCTCCTCGGCCGTCGTGCCCATGAACAGGATATCGCGCGCCGGCCGCGCCCCTTCCGCGATGGCGCGGGCGATCTCGATCAGCATGGCGATGCCACTGGCATTGTCGACAGCGCCGTTGCAGATGCGGTCCTTGGCGCTCTCCGGCCGGCAGATGCCGAGATGATCCCAGTGACCGAGATAGAGAACGCTCTCGCCAGTGTCGCCGCTGCCGCGCAGCCGGCCGATCACATTGTGAGATTTGTAGGATCGCACTTCGGTCGAGACGTCGAACGAGGCGATGAGGTCGAGCGCCAGCGGCTTGAAGGCGGGGTCGGCCGCGCCGGCGACATTGCCGCCGCCCACCTCGACCAGCCTCTCGCCAGCCCCCAGCAGCATGACCCCGCCGATCAGCGCGCGCGGATCGGTATCGAGCCGCGTCTGCCCGTGCGCATAGGCGCCGGTCACGGCCGACCAGGGAATCTCGTCGTCCATGATCCCGATGACGGCGGCGGCGCCGGCCTTGGCCAGCGCCTTGGCGCGCTCGCCGTAATCGGGCCCGCCCTTGGGCGTTTCATAGAGAAGCAGCGCCACCGCTCCCTTCAGGTCGGCGCCGGCGATCTGCTCCGGCAAGCCGTAGCCAACGAACCAGACCGGGGCGTCGCGCAGCACTTCTTTGGGACTGGCACCCAGAAGAATGACGTCCTTCGTGTTGAAGGCGATCGGCGTTCCGCCGGCCGTCCAGAGCGTGCGATGACCGTGGGGCCTCCGCTCGGTCAGCGGCACGGGCTGGTACCAGCCATGATCGCCCGCTCCTGGCTCGAGGCCGACCTGCTGGAACTGCTCGGCGATGTAGAGAAGCGTCTTGTTCTCCCCCTCCGTCCCCGGCTTGCGCCCCTCATAGGCATCGCTCGCCAGCACCTCGATGTGCCGCCGCATCTGCTCGACGCCAACGGTAGGCGTTTCGGCATGAAGGATAGCGGGGATGAGGCCGAGAAGCGGGGCGGCGCGCAGCAAAACTCTTGAAACCATGCAATCGCTTAAGCCGTCACGCCCACCGCTGGCAAGCGACACCCCTCCCGTCATCCCGGCGAAAGCCGGAACCCAAGAACACAGCCGCCAATCCCGAAAACCACGGATTGGTCATCCACCTGATCGAATATCTTTTCGGATCGGCAATAAGCCGAAAGCTTCTAGCGCCGCGCCCGGGCGAGAACGGACCGGGCAGCGTCGACATGCAGAGTCTCGATCATCCGACCCTCGAAACGCTCCGCCCCGCCAGTGGCCGCCGCGATCAGCCGCTCGGCCGCGGCCACTTCGTCCTCGCTCGGACCGAAAAGGCGGTTGGCGGTGTCGATCTGGCTCGGGTGGATCAGCGACTTGCCGTCATAGCCGAAGGCGCGTCCCTGGCGACACTCCTCGGCCAGCCCGTCATCGTCCTCGAGTCGGTTGTAGACGCCGTCGAACGCCGCGATGCCGGCGGCGCGGGCGGCGAGCACCACCGTCTGCAGCGCGTGCGACAGGCCCTCGCGCCCTGCCCCCGCCGGCATTCCAAGGTCGGCGGCAAGGTCGTTGGTGCCGATGATGAGCGCAGCCGCACCGAGCGCGATCGACGGCGCCGCGAGTACGCCGGCGGCCGTCTCGATCATCGCCAGCATCGGCTTTTCCGTGAGCTGTCCGGCGTCGTGGAGCTGACGCGGGTCGGTCACCTTGGGCAGGATGATATAGTCGGCCGCGCCGCGCCGTAAGGCGACGATATCCTCTCCGAAAGGCTCGCTTCCCGTCGCATTCACTCGGATCGCGGTCGGCCGCCCCCCGAAGCCGGCCCGCGCCGCCTCGGCCGCCGCCCGCCGAGCCTCGGCCTTGTCCTCCGGCTTCACCGCATCTTCGAGGTCGAGAACGATCATGTCGGCCGCGAGGCTCCGCGCCTTCTCGATGGCGCGGGGATTGGAAGCGGGCAGGAACAGAAGGGAGCGGCAATGCCGGAGGTCTGTCGTGAACATGGCGCCGATTCTGCTTGGAAGCGGGCCCGCTTGTCTACATTATATCCGGCATCGCGATGGGGGGAGTGGATATGATGGAAGCAACCGCACTGTTCTTCGTCCTGGCTCTAGTCATCATCTACCTGATGGCCAGCATCAAGATCGTGCGGCAAGGCTATCAATACACGATAGAATATTTCGGACGCTTCACGACCGTCGCGCGCCCCGGCTTCAATTTCTACCCGGCCTTCTTCTATCGCGTCGGCCGGAAGGTGAACATGATGGAGCAGGTGCTCGACATCCCTGGGCAGGAGATCATCACCAAGGACAACGCCATGGTGTCGACCGATGGCGTGGTCTTCTTCAACGTGCTGGACGCGGCGAAGGCCGCTTACGAAGTCTCCGATCTGTACGTCGCCATCCTCAACCTCGTGACCACCAATTTGCGCACGGTAATGGGCTCGATGGATTTGGACGAGACCCTCTCCAAGCGCGACGAGATCAACGCACGGCTGCTCCACGTCGTCGATGATGCGACCACCCCCTGGGGCGTCAAGATCACCCGCGTCGAGGTGAAGGACATCCGCCCGCCCGCCGACATCGTCAACGCCATGGCCCGTCAGATGAAGGCGGAGCGCGAGAAGCGCGCAGCCATCCTCGAGGCGGAGGGCCTGCGCGCTTCCGAGATCCTCCGCGCCGAAGGCGACAAGCAGTCCCAGATTCTCGAAGCCGAGGGCCGCCGCGAGGCCGCCTTCCGTGACGCCGAGGCCCGCGAGCGCCAGGCCGAGGCGGAGGCGAAGGCGACGCAGGTGGTGTCCGACGCCATCGCCGGCGGCAACAACCAGGCGCTCAATTATTTCGTCGCCCAGAAATATGTCGAGGCGGTCGGCAAGTTCGCCGCGTCCCCCAACGCCAAGACCATCCTCTTCCCGGTCGAGGCGACCCAGCTCATCGGCACCCTGGGCGGCATCGGCGAGATCGCCCGCGATGCACTGGCCGGCAACGCCGCAGCCACGCCGCCCGTGCCCAAGCGGCCCGGCCCCTTCGAGGGAAGCGGCCAATGAATTTCGACGGCATCGACCCGCATTGGATCTGGCTGATCGCCGCGGCCGTGCTCGGCATCGCCGAGCTGTTGATGCCGGGCGTGTTCCTGATCTGGCTGGCGGCGGCGGCGGCCGTCACCGGCTTCGCGGCGCTGCTACTGGGCATGCCGCTCGCCTTCCAGTTCGCTCTGTTCGCTCTGCTGGCGATCGCCGCCGTCTATGTCGGCCGCCGCTGGTATGCGAGCAACCCGGTCGAGAGCAGCGACCCCCTCCTCAACGACCGCGCCGCCCGCCTCATCGGCGAGACCGTCACCGTCGTCACCGCCATTGAGGGCGGTCACGGCCGGGTCCGGGTCGGCGACGGCGTCTGGAGCGCCCGCGGCCCCGACGCCGAAGTCGGCACCCGCGTCCGCGTGGTCGGCGCCGAAGGCACGTGCCTGAAGGTCGAGACGCTCGGAATTCCGCAGCAACCGACGAATTAGAACTGCTCTCTTCGGGGAACCGGGGCTACCTGCGGCTGACCATAGAGCCGATTAAGTGGCGCATGGAACGCTAGGTTGATCGAGATCGTTTTCTCCTTATCGCCGGTTAGTCCCCCTCCCGCAGGCGCCGGTGACTGAGAGACGGCTTTTTACGTGCTCCCGCTTGCCAGGATGGAGCACATCATGGCGCGCTCGCAATCGATCCAACCCTCGAACCTGGAACACTTCCTCGACAGGCTCACACGCCGCTCTGTCCTGACGGACGAAGAGCAGAAGGCGATCCTCGATCTGCCCGCCTATGCGGCACAGGTGCCCGCAAACCGGGACTTCGTGCACCTCGGAGAGCGAGTCGATCATGTCTCCCTGGTCGTCGAAGGGATTGTCGGCCGCTTCGGCCAGAATAGCGAAGGCGAGCGTCAGATCACGGCCATCCACCTTCCGGGCGACATGGCCGACCTCCACTCGGTCGTGCAGCCCGAGGGCACGTCCGCCCTTCAGGCGCTCTCAACGACGACGATCCTCCGGATTCCGCACGCCTCCTTGCGAACGCTGGCCGCACGCTTCCCGGCCATTGCCGAAGCCTTCTGGCGCGATTGCATGGTCGACGCCTCGATCCTTTCGCAGTGGGTCGTCAATGTCGGCCGCAGGGACGCCCGGGCACGCATGGCCCACCTCTTGTGCGAGATGGCGATCCGTTGCGGAGCGCGCGACAAGGGCGAGCGGCAGTTCAAGTTCCCGCTGACGCAGGTGCATTTGGGCAACGCGCTCGGCTTGACCTGCGTCCACGTCAACCGAACGCTGAAGGCGCTTCGCGACAATGGTCTGGTGACCCTTCGGGGGCGGACGGTGCACATCCTCGACTGGGAGGCGCTCGCCAGGGCCGGCGATTTCGACCCCGCCTACCTCCACGCGGACAACGATCCGGAGCAGAGATTACGGATTGTGGCCGCCGCTTGAGGCGCCACTTGCGGGCGGACGTTCGGCTATGCGCGTGAACACCGATGGCAAATCGGGTATACCGGCTTGCGGCTGGCTCCATTTCGATTGGCGTTGCTACGTTTCTACCCGCTGGTTCGCGACAATGCCGCGGTCAGAATTGCAGGGAGGCGAGCATGTGGAGACCTCCTTTACCTGATGCCATGATCGAGCGGGGACTCTCGATCGTCACGACAGCTGCAGCTTCAAGGCTGTTCGCGATCATTCTCGCCGTCGATGCGACCCTGATAGTTATCCACATCTATGTCGTTTCCTGGACGTATCACTGGGACACGACCTGGACCAAGATCGATCAGGAAGACAGTATTTCAGAGGCCTGGGAGAATCTGAAGCTGATCCTGTCGGGAATGGCTTTGCTACTGTCGGCCGCTGTCACGCGCCGGGTGGCCATGCTGCCTCTGGCATTGGGCCTTCTCTATCTGGCGGTCGACAATCATTTCGCGATTCATGAGCGGATCGGGGCTCGGATGAATGACAGACCTCTCCTGGGGGAGATTGTCTTCTCGGCCGCTCTCGCGCTGACGCTTGGAGCCATCGCGGCGCTCTCGGCTTACTTTTCCTCACAAAGGGAAAGAGGGGCCGTATTGGCAATCGTGGTCTGCCTGACCCTGTTCGGAGGCTTCGCGGTCGGCGCGGATGCGGTCCACTACATCTTCCATGAAAGCCCCCTCCTCAATCAGCCGCTCACCGTTGTGGAAGACGGAGGAGAGCTTCTCGCCATCTCGGTTCTGACGGCGATCTGCGTCGTCATAGTCAGGCAGGACCTCGCTCGACGCCCTGTTCGGGCCCAAGCGCGCGTGACGATCATAAGAGAGGAGGAATTGGCGCCATAGAAAAGGGGCGCCCCGGCCTTGGCCGACGCGCCCCTGTTCGGGTTCCCTCACCCGGCCTCAGGCCGCGTGCGGAGCCGCTTCCCTCACGCTCTGGTCGACATGGGCTTCGAACTTGGCGAAATTGTCGATGAAGAGCTTCACCAGCTTGGCCGCGGTCGCGTCATAGTCGGCCTTGTCGGCCCAGGTCTCGCGCGGATCGAGGATGGCGCTGTCGACCCCCGGCACGCTCACCGGCACCTCGAAGCCGAAATTCTCGTCGGTGCGGAACTCGGCATTTTTGAGGCTGCCGTCGAGCGCTGCGTTGAGGAGCGCGCGGGTGGCCTTGATCGGCATGCGTTTGCCGACGCCATATTTGCCGCCCGTCCAGCCGGTGTTGACCAGCCAGCAATCAACATTGCCCTTGGCGATCCGCTCCTTGAGGAGGTTGCCGTAGACGCTGGGGTGACGCGGCATGAAGGGGGCGCCGAAGCAGGTCGAGAAGGTCGCTTCCGGCTCCGTGACGCCAATCTCGGTGCCGGCGACCTTGGCGGTGTAGCCGGAGAGGAAGTGATACATGGCCTGGTCGGGCGTCAGCTTGGCGATCGGCGGGAGCACGCCGAAAGCGTCCGCGGTCAGCATGACGATGTTCTTCGGCACCGGGCCCATATTGTGCTCGGACGCATTGGGGATGAAGTCGATCGGATAGGCGCCGCGGCTGTTCTCGGCGAGGCGATTGTCGTCGAGGTCGAGCTCGCGAGTGACCGGGTCGATCACGACATTCTCGAGCACCGTGCCGAACCGCTTGGTCGTCGCATAGATCTCCGGCTCCGCCTCCGCCGACAGCCGGATCATCTTCGCATAGCAGCCGCCCTCGAAGTTGAAGACGGCAGTGTCCGACCAGCCATGCTCGTCGTCGCCGATGAGGGTGCGGGAGGGATCGGCGGAGAGGGTCGTCTTGCCGGTGCCCGACAGGCCGAAGAAGACGGCGGTGTCGCCGTCGGGGCTGATATTCGCCGAGCAGTGCATCGGCATCACGCCCTTCACCGGCAGGAGATAGTTGAGCACGCCGAAGACCGACTTCTTCATCTCGCCGGCATAACGGGTGCCGCCGATGAGGATCATCTTCTCGGTGAGGTTGACAGCGATCACCGTCTCCGAGCGGCAGCCATGGCGGGCGGGGTCGGCGCGGAAGCTCGGCAGATCGATGATCGTGAATTCGGGGACGAAGCCTTCCAGCTCCGAGGCGTCCGGGCGCACGAGCATGGTGCGGATGAACTGGTTGTGCCAGGCGAGTTCGTTGATGACGCGGACGCGGACGCGATGCTCGGGCTGCGATCCGCCGTAAAGGTCGGCGACGAACAACTGGTCCTTCTTCGCGACCTCGGCCAGGAAATCCGCCTTCAGCGCCGCGAAATGCTCCGGTGTGATCGCGGCGTTGTTGTCCCACCAGATCGTGTCCTCGGTCTCCGAGTCGCGGACGGTGAACTTGTCCTTGGCGGAGCGGCCGGTGTGCTTGCCGGTCTCGACGACCAGCGGACCGTCCTTGGCGAGGATGCCTTCGCCGCGGCAAACCGCCTGCTCGACAAGCGCCGGAGCGCCGAGATTCCAGTGCAGTTCGGCGTTGGTCTCAAAACCTTGTTCGGCAAGCCCGTGGGCGGGCACGCGATTGGCCACGATGATCTCCTGTTTGAATCGAACGATAGGCGACCAGAACGCGCCGCCAACCTGTTGCGGGTCCGCATATATATAACCCAGGCGCCCGTCAAAAGCGAAGCTCGCCGGCCGGTTGCGGGCATGCGCCGCTTTGGATAGAGCCTTGGCCTATGCGGCGGGAGGCGTGCCAATGTCGACAGTGATCGCCCTCGTCGACGACGACAGGAACATCCTGACCTCGGTCTCGATCGCCCTCCAGGCGGAGGGGTTCATCACCCGCATCTATTCGGACAGCGAGGCGGCACTGAAGGCCCTGACCGAGAACCCGCCCGATCTGGCCGTGCTCGACGTCAAGATGCCGAAGCTCGACGGCATGGAGCTGCTCCGCCGCTTGCGGGAAAAGAGCGCCGTCCCCGTCATCTTCCTCACCTCCAAGGACGACGAGCTGGACGAAGCGCTCGGCCTCGCCATGGGCGCGGACGATTACATCGCCAAGCCTTTCTCCCAGCGCCTGCTCATCGCCCGCATCCGCGCGGTCCTCCGTCGGGCCGAAATGCGCGCGACGCCGCCCGCGGGCGAAGAGGAAGCCGAGCCGGTGCAGATCGTCCGCGGTCGCCTCGCCATGGACCCGGCGCGTCACCGCGTCACCTGGGACGGCAAGGACGTGACGCTGACCGTCACCGAATTCATGATCCTGGAGGCACTCGCCCAGCGGCCGGGCGTCGTGAAGTCGCGCAACCAGCTGATGGACGTCGCCTATCAGGACGATATCTATGTCGACGACCGCACCATCGACAGCCATATCAAGCGCCTCCGCCGCAAGTTCCGCGCCGTGGACGGAAGCTTCGGCGCGATCGAGACGCTCTACGGCGTGGGCTACCGCTTTGCCGAGGAGTGACGAGCGCGAGCTGGCGCTGCGCTGGTCGGGGCGCCTGTCGCTCACCCAGCGCATCCTCGCCGTCAACATCTTCGCGCTGGTCATCCTCGCCGGCAGCTTCTTCTATCTCGACAGCTACCGTAACCGCGCCACGGAGGACCGGCTAAGGCAGATACGAACCGAGGCGCAGTTGATCGCCGTTGCGCTGCAGGCGACGCCGCCGGACGCCCGAAAGCCGCTGCTTAACCGCCTCGGGCAGGAATCGGGCACGCGGCTGCGAGTCTACGCCGCTTCGGGCAGCAAGCGGATGGACAGCTGGGCCGGCGCTCCCGCGACTTACACCCTGCGCAACCCGGCCATGGAACCCTGGGACAAGCAGGCCGCGCGAGTCCTCGATGCCCTTGTCGATGCTGTCGTTGGGGCGGAGCGCCCCCCGCCCCTCGTGCCGGACCCCGATGAAAATCTTGCCAACTGGCCCGAGGCGCGGATCGCACTGGCGCATGGGCGTTCGACGGTCGCGTTCCGCGAAGCTCCTGAGGGTTCTCCCTTTCTTTCCGCCGCCGCGCCCATTGCCGGGGATCATGTGCTCCTCGTCACCAGCAATGCGCGCGATATCCGCACGCGGGTCAGGAGCGAAAGGCTGACGCTCGGCTTTATCCTCGCCGGCACGATCCTCCTGTCGGTGCTGTTGTCGCTCTTCCTGGCGCGGACGATCGCGCGGCCGCTGAGGCGGCTGGCGCGGGCGGCTCATAGAGTCCGGCTGGGGCGCGCCCGGGAGGTGGACGTACCGCTCCTTCCCGCCCGCCGCGACGAGATCGGCCTCCTCGCCCGCGCGCTGCACGACATGACGCATTCGCTCCGCTATCGGATCGACGCGACGGAGGCCTTCGCCGCCGACGTCACCCATGAGCTCAAGAACCCCCTCGCTTCGCTTCGCTCCGCCGTCGATAGTCTCGACCGGGTCGAGGATCCGAAGCTTCGGGCGCAGCTGCTGGACGTGGTCCGCAACGACGTCGTCCGACTCGACCGCCTCGTCGTCGACATCGCCGAAGTGTCGCGCCTCGATGCCGAGCTTTCCCGGGCCCGTTTCGAATCGGTGGACCTTGGCCATCTGGTCGAGTCGCTCCTGGGCCTGTGGGAGCCTCGGGCCGCTGAACGCGGCGTCCGCATCGCCTTCGCCCGTCCCCGCGTCGGCACCGCCGTTGTTCAGGGCGAGGAATCCCGCCTGGCCCGCGTCTTCGACAACCTCGTCGACAACGCCATCTCCTTTTCGCCCGAAGGCGGGCTCATCGAGATCGCCGCCGCCCGCATCGATCAGGATGTCGTTGTCAGCATCGAGGATGAGGGACCGGGTGTTCCCCAGGAGGGGCGTGAGGCGATCTTTAACCGCTTCCACAGCATCAGGCCGGAAGGTGAGGCCTTCGGCCGCCACTCCGGCCTCGGGCTCGCCATCGTCAAGGCGATCGTCGAAGGGCATGATGGCCGGATCATGGTCGAGGATCGCCATGACGGGCGAACGGGAGCCCGTTTCGTGATACGCTTTCCAGGGGTAATCGCATGACCGGACCGTCCCTCTCCTCCGAAACGCTCCACGTCTCCTGCGTCGCCAAGGATGGCCGGGCGATCCTCATCGCCGGCCGTTCCGGCGCCGGAAAGTCCGACCTCGCGCTGCGCCTCATCGACCGGGGCGCCAAGCTGGTGAGCGACGATTACACCGTCCTCAAGCGGGTGGACGGGCGGCTGGTCGCCACGCCGCCGCGAAACATCGCCGGAAAGATGGAGGTGCGCGGCGTCGGGCTCATCGAGTTCGATGCGGTCGGCGACGTGCCCGTTTGCCTCGCCGTCGATCTCGACCGCGATGTCGAGCGTCTCCCTGAAATGCACGACCCGCTGGTGGTGGCGGGCGTCAAGGTGCCGGTGATCGGGCTCAGCGCGCTCGAGCCGTCCGCGCCCGTCAAGGTGGAGCTGGCGCTCGCCCAATTCGGACTCACGGTGACGTGACGAAGGGCGCCACTCCCAAGCGGATCCTGCTCGTCACCGGCCTCTCGGGCGCCGGCAAGTCGACCGTCCTTCGCACCCTCGAGGATAGCGGCTGGGAAGTGGTGGACAACCTGCCCCTGTCGCTGCTCGAGCATCTGCTGTCGACGCCCCTCGCCAAGGCCAGTGGCAGGCGACGCCGGCCGCTGGCGATCGGCATCGACAGCCGCACGCGCGATTTCGACGCTCAAGAGATCGTCCAGCAGATCAAGACGCTGGCGGACGAATCCCATTATCCGATCGAGACGCTGTATCTGGACTGTGGCGGTTCGGAGCTGCTGAGGCGCTTTTCGGAGACGCGGCGCCGCCATCCGCTCGCGCCCGATCGTCCCGCCACCGACGGCATAGCCGCCGAGCGCGACCTGATGGAGCCGCTGCGCCGCTGGTCCGATTATATCATCGACACCACCGACACCGACTCGAATGCCCTCCAGCAGCAGATCCGCGATCGCTTCGGCGGCACCAAGGCGCCCTATCTCCACGTCATGTCCTTTGGTTTTGCGCGGGGGCTGCCCCGCAACGCCGACACCGTCTTCGACATGCGCTTCCTCAAGAACCCGCACTGGGAGGACGATCTCCGCCCTCTGACCGGTCTCGATCCTGCCGTGGCCGATTATATCGCGACCGACGAGGGCTATGAGGAAGCGGTCAGCCGGATCGAGGAACTGTTGCTGATGCTCCTTCCCCGCTACCGCCGCGAGGGAAAAGCCTATGTTTCCATCGCTTTTGGCTGTACCGGCGGGCGCCACCGTTCGGTACATGTCGCCGAACGGGTGGCATCACGGTTGCGCGATGCCGGATTTTCGCCCACGGTCGAACATCGCGACCTCGCATCCCGACCACGGGATCCGGTTGAGGGACAGCCGGCTGCGGGGGGCCAGCGCGCGGAGATGAAAGACTAAGCCAAGGTGTTCAAATGATCGGTTTGGTGCTGGTGACGCACGGCAGGCTCGCCGCCGAGTTCGTCGTCGCCATGGAACATGTTGTAGGGCCGCAGCAGCGGATCGAAGCCATCTGCATCGGCCCCGACGACGATATGGAAGCGCGGCGCAACGATATCGCGCAGGCAATCGCGAAGGTGGATGACGGGTCGGGCGTCATCGTGCTGACCGACCTGTTCGGCGGGACTCCTTCCAACCTCGCCATCTCGCTGATGAAATCCGAGTCGGTCGAGGTCATCGCCGGCGTGAACCTGCCGATGCTGATTCGCCTCGAAGGCGCCCGCAAGACGATGGAAGTGAAGGCTGCGGTCGCGGCTGCCCGCGAGGCGGGGCGCAAATATATCTCCGTTGCCTCGGAGATTTTGGGGGAAGCGGCCTGAGCATGGCTAGCCGCACGGTTGAAGTCACCAACAAGCGCGGTCTCCACGCTCGAGCGAGCGCCAAGTTCGTCACGCTGGCTACCGAGTTGTCCGCGACGATCGAGGTGGAGAAGGACGGAACCAAGGTCTGCGGCACCTCTATCATGGGGCTGATGATGCTCGGCGCCGCCATGGGCGACGCCATCACCATCACGGCCGCGGGCGACGGTGCGGAGGCCGCTGCCGACGCACTGGCGGATCTGGTCGAGGCCAAGTTCGGCGAGGAATGATGTTCATCGTCATTGCGAGCGTAGCGAAGCAATCCAGACTGGCTTCGACGGCGACGGACTGGATTGGTTCGTCGCTCCGCTCCTCGCAATGACGAGACCCTAGTCCATGCCCCGCGAGATCACCGCCTTCTCCAATCCGCTCGTCAAGGACGTCCGGGCCCTTCGCGAAAAGAAGGGACGACGGCGCCAGGGCATGTTCATCGCCGAGGGGCTGCGCATCCTGACCGAAGCGCGCGAGGCGGGGCGGCTGCCGGCTATCCTCTTCTACGCCAAGGGCACGAACCATCCGCTGCTCGCAGCCCTGATCGCCGAGGTCGAGGCCGCGCACGGCGACGTCATCGAGACCAATGCCGACATTCTCCACAAGCTGAGCGGCAAGGAGAATCCGCAGACGGTGCTCGGCGTCTTCCGGACCTGGGACACGAGCCTCGACCGGATCGACCGCGCCTGCGCCGACCTGTGGATCGTGGCCCAGGCGCTGCGCGATCCGGGCAATCTCGGTACCATCCTGCGCACCGGCGACGCCGTCGGCGCGGGCGGGCTGATCCTGGTCGACGAGTGCGTCGACCCCTTCTCGGTCGAGGCGGTGCGGGCGACGATGGGGGCGCTCTTCACCCAGACGATCGCCACCACTGGCTGGCCGGATTTCATCCCCTGGCTCCGGGCCGGCGAGGGCGAGCTGATCGGCACCAGCCTCAACACCGCGCTCGACTATCAGGAGCCGCGCTACCGCAAGCCCGCCTTCATCCTGGTCGGCAACGAGGCGCAGGGTCTTCCCTCTACCTACGAGGCCGAGTGCGACACGCTCGTGAAGATCCCGATGCGGGGCAAGGCCGACAGCTTGAACGCGGCGGTGGCGACCGCGGTGATGGCCTATGAGGTCATCAACCAATGGCGCCACGCCGGGAACAAGTGAGTCCGTTCACGCGCTTCCCGCCTATGAGAGCCGTTACCGTGCCGAAATGGCCTGCCTGGCTGCTGCTGGCCGCCACCGGCGCCTGCGCCTATCCCGCCACGACCCCTCCGTCGCCGATTGGCGAAGAGGCGGTGTATCGCGCGCTTGGTCAGGAACCGGGCTGGACGGTAACGATCGCGGAAGATCGGATCGATTATGTGGGCGACTATGGCGAAACGCGGATCACCGTGTCGGCGCCCGATCCGCGCACGACCTTCAACGGCCACCGCTATGAGACCGAGCGGCTGATCGTCGACGTCACCCACAGCCGCTGCAACGACGCCATGAGCGGTCATGGTTATGCCGACACGGTAATGGTCGTCGCCGACGGCCAGACCCTTCACGGCTGCGGCGGCCAGCGCTGGCCCGATTGGGACATGTGAGCCCGAACCCTTCGCAGCCTTCCTGTCACCTGCTCCGTTCGTCCCGAGCGAAGTCGAGGGGCGCTGGCACAGAGTCATCACACACGCCCCTCGACTGCGCTCGGGACGAACGGGTCAGCATAGGCCCGTTAGCCCCCTATTCCGCAGCCTCGGCTTCGTCCTGGGCACTAAGTTTCGTGAGGGCCCGCGGGGTGGTGTCGATCACCGGCAGCGGGTCGATCTCCTTCCCGCCATGCGCCACTTCCAACGCCTCGAAGCGCTTGGCCTGGGTGAGGACCTGGCTCTCGAGGCTGCCGACGAAGCTGTTATAGGCGCCGGTCGCCAGTTCGAGGTTCCGGCCGAGCTTGACGACGTGACTGCCCATCGTGGCGAGGCGCGAATGGAGCTCCTTGCCCAGCCGGGCAATCTCGGCCGCTTCCTCGGCCAGTTTCTCCTGGCGCCAGACGCTGGCGACGGTGCGGGCGATGGCGACGAGATTGGTCGGTGTCGCTAGCAGGACGCGGCGCTCGAACGCCCATTCCCATAGCCCTTCATCCTGCTCCAGCGCGGCGGTGAGGAAATGTTCGCCGGGAATATACATGACGACATAATCGGCGGCGTCGCCGAATTGCTGCCAATAAGCCTTGCCGCCAAGCTGCATCGCATGATTGCGGAGCGACGCGGCATGCGCCTTGAGATGCCCCGCGCGGGCGACCTCGTCGACCTCGTCGGCGGCGTCCAGGAATGCGTTCAGAGAGCATTTGGCATCGATGATGATGTTACGGCCGCCGGGCAGCTTGACGACGACGTCCGGCCGCAAGCGCCCTTCCTCGGTCTCCACCGATACCTCGGATTCGAAATCGATGTAAGAAGATAGGCCGGCTTGTTCCAGGACATTGCGAAGACTTTGCTCGCCCCAGCGGCCCCTCGCCTTGGGGCTGGAGCGGAGCGCGTTGACCAGTTTCGCCGTTTCGTCCCGCACCTGACTCTGGCCCGACCGGACCAGCTCGACCGCCGCCTTCAATTCGCCATAGGTGCCGACGCGATCCTTTTCGACACGCGTGAGATTCTCCTCGTAGCGCTTCAAGGTCGCCTCGACCGGCTGAAGAAGCGTCTTCAGCTTCTCCTCGCTCTTCTCGCCGGCCTGGTTGAAGCGGGCATCGGCGCGCTCCAGGAATTGCTTTTGCGCCTCGCCGAGCAGCTTGCCGCCGATCTCGCCGAACTGGGCCGAAAGCGCCTCGCGCGCTTCCTTGAGCTCCTTGAGCTGCGCCTCGAAGGCGCGCTGCCGTTCCTCCTGCGCCGAGGCCAGACGAGCGCATTCCGTCCGCGCCTCGCCGCATTCGCGCCGAGCCTCCTCCAGCTGGGCTGAGAGCAGCGGCACCTGCTTCGCCCGCTCCTCGGCAGCGGCGAGATCGGCGATCGCCTTGCGGAAATCGTCGAGCCGCGCGTCCCGCTCCTCGCGATAGGCGGCAGCCTGGCGGCTGCCGGCGAACCAGCCGACGCTGAGGCCGGCGAGGAGCGCCACCACGACAAAGATGACCGGATCCATTGGCTCCCCCTCAATCGGAACGAATAGCGAACCTAAAGCAGGCGCCGCTGTGGCTCAAGGGGGTCGGGAACCGCGATGCTCAAAAATCCGTTCGCCTTCCGAACCGAGACAGGAGATCCGTCATGTCCATCGCCAAGATGATCGCCGCGCATCCGCAAGTCGGCGGCGATCTCAACGAGCCGCTCGCGCTGGCGGTGCGGCACGCCATGTTCTGCGCCGCGATCTGCACCAGCTGCGCCGACGCCTGCGCTGCTGAGGAAATGGACATGCGGCAATGCATCCGCACCTGCCTCGATTGCGCCGATGTCTGCGACGCGACGTTCAAGTTGGCGACGCGGCGGACCGGCTCGAACGAGCTGTTGCTCCAGGAGATGCTGCAGCTCTGCGTCACCGCCTGCGACATCTGCGCGGAGGAATGCGCCCGCCACGACCATGAACATTGCCGGCTTTGCGCCGAGATGTGCCGCGAGTGCGCGCGCGACTGCCGCGCCGCGCTCGAGACCTTCTGATGGAGCAGGGTCGGGCACGCAACCCGATGGGCGCGCGATGCATTATGACTTCATGACCAAGAGTGCTTTCCCCTTGCTGTCCGCCTCGGTCGCGCTTGCCGCCATGACGTCACTCAGCGCCTGCGGCGGTGGCCAGGCTACAGACAATGCAGCCCAGCCAGCAGACGAACTGGCCCAGCAGAATGCTGCGATCGCGATCCCTCCATCGGAGACCGATGCGCCACCTCCGCCGCCGACAGCGTCAGAGGTGGGCAATGAGAATGAGGGCGTGGGCGACGCCAGCAGCCATCGCCTGCCGCCGCCCGGCGCCTTCCGCTTCGTGGGATTATGGGCCGCCGAGGCCGGTATGTGCGATGGCCAGGCCTGGCGCTTCACACGCGAGAGCCTGGAAACGCCGGCCGGCTCGGTTTGCAAGTTCGTGAATGCTGTACAGGCCGATGGCGGCTACGATATCTCCGCGCGCTGCACGTCGGAGGGACCGCCGGTCGATGACAATCTGAAGATCCGCTTCGCCGAATCCGCCCAGGCGATGCTGTTCGAGGCCGAGAGCATCGCCGATGCGGGGCTTATCTATTGCGGTCCAGCGGAGTGAGAGGCGTCGGAAGCGAATTCCGAAACTAGCGTCATCCCGGCGAAAGCCGGGATCCAAGGACACCCAGGTAAGAAAGAAGAGCGGCTAATCCGCTGATTAACCGGCAACGCGGTATTCTTGGGTCCCGGCTTTCGCCGGGATGACGCGGGGATTAGGCGGCGCGTTTTGCTAATTCTTTGCGTGTCTTGGCGAGCTTCTTTAGCACCATGTCACGCTTCAGGCGGGAGAGATGGTCGATGAAGAGAATGCCCTCCAGATGGTCCATCTCGTGCTGGAGGCAGATGGCGAGGAGGCCGTCCAGCTCTTGCTCACGGGCCTTGCCCTGCTCGTCCAGCCAGCGGGCGCGGATCCGGTCCGGGCGATCGACCTCGGCATATTGGTCGGGCACCGAAAGACATCCTTCGGTGTAGGACTGAAGCGTCTCCGAAGCCCAGACGATCTCGGGATTGATGAAGACCCTGGGATCGCGGACGGGATCGCCGCCCTCCTCTTCCGGTTCTTGTAGGTCGATGACGAGGACCCGCTTCGGCACGCCGACCTGGATGGCCGCGAGGCCGATCCCGGGCGCGGCGTACATCGTTTCGAACATGTCGGCGATAAGCGCCCTCAGATCGTCGTCAACCGTCTCAACAGGCGTGGAAATCTGCCGCAGCAGCGGGTCGGGAGTCTCGATGATCGGAAGCAAGGCCATGCCGATTCAGCTAGGTATGGAGAAGACCGCCGTCAAGGCGCTAGGCCACCGGTCGTCGTGCCCTCAGCGCCTGCGCCAGCGTGCCTTCGTCAAGATAGTCGAGCTCGCCCCCAACAGGGAGGCCGTGCGCCAGCTGGGTCAGGCGAATGGGATAGGATTCCAGCCGCTCGGCCAGATAATGGGCGGTGGTTTGACCCTCGAGGGTCGCGTTCATCGCCAGCACGACCTCGTCGATGCCGCCGGCGGCTACGCGGGCGATCAGGCTGTCGATGGCCAGATCCTCGGGCCTTACTCCCTCTAGCGCTGAAAGACGCCCGCCAAGTACATGAAAGCGACCGGGAAAGAGGTGGGACCGGTCGAGTGCCCAGAGGTCCGATACCTCCTCGACGACGCACAGCAGACGAGCGTCGCGGCGCGGATCGGCGCAGATGCCGCAGGGGTTGGTCGTGTCGACGTTACCGCAGATGGAGCAGACGGCGAGGGCCTCGTTCACTCGTTCCAGAGCGCGGAGCAAGGGCGCCATCGCCGTCTCGCGCTTCTTCATGAGATGCAGCACCGCGCGGCGGGCCGAGCGTGGCCCAAGGCCGGGAAGGCGGGCCAGCGCCTGCGTGAGGGCGTCGATCTCGGGCGAGGTCATGGCCGGGGCATAAGGCGGGAGCGCGCGGCTTGCCAAGCGCATTTCAGGGGATAGAGCGGTGCCATGCGCATCGCTTTCATGGGAACGCCCGATTTCGCCGTGCCGACGCTCGACGCCCTCGTTGCGGCAGGGCATGAGGTCGTCGCCGTCTATTCGCAGCCGCCACGACGCGCCGGTCGCGGCAAGGCGCTGAGACCCTCGCCGGTACAGGAAGTGGCGGAGGGCCTGGGCATTGAGGTGCGGACGCCGGTGAGCCTGCGCGACGCGGAGGCTCAGGCAGCGTTCGCCGCGCTCGATCTCGATGTGGCGGTGGTGGCGGCCTATGGTCTCATCCTGCCCGCGCCGGTGCTGGACGCGCCGCGGCATGGTTGCCTCAACGTTCACGGGTCGATCCTGCCGCGCTGGCGTGGCGCAGCGCCCGTGCAGCGCGCAATCCTGGCCGGCGATGAGACGACCGGCGTCACCATCATGGGAATGGAGCTAGGGCTGGATACCGGGCCGATGTACGCCGTCCGGGAGACGCCGGTCGACGGCAAGACGGCGGGCGAACTTACCGAGGAGCTGGCGGCGATCGGCGCGGCCTTGATGGTGGAGGTGCTGGACGACCTTCCGCGCCTGACGCCGACGCCCCAGCCCGAGGAAGGCGTTACCTGCGCCGCCAAGATCGACAAGGATGAGGCGCGGCTGGATTTCAGCAAGAGCGCCGTAGAGGTCGAGCGGCAGATCAGGGCGTTCAACCCCTTCCCCGGCGCCTGGTTTGAACATGGCGGCGAGCGGATCAAGATATTGGCGGCGAGCGTGGACGAGCGCAGCGGCGAGGCCGGGACGACGATCGATCATGGCCTGGAGATCGCCTGCGGCACCGGCGCCATCGTGCCGAGCTTCGTCCAGCGGGCGGGCCGTGCCGTCATGACGCCATCCAAGCTGCTGCGGGGTTTTTCGATCCCGGCGGGCATCCGCCTCGGATGACGCGCTTCCGCCTGACCGTGGAGTATGACGGCCGCCCGTTCATGGGCTGGCAGCGGCAGGGACATGGCCCTTCGGTGCAGCAGGCGATCGAGGAGGCGGTTTTCGGCATCACCGGCGAGCAGGCGACGCTCCATGCAGCCGGGCGCACCGACGCCGGAGTCCACGCGCTGGCGATGACGGCCCATGTCGACGTGGCAAAACCGATCACCGCCTTCCGGCTCGCCGACGGGCTGAATGCCAAGCTGCGGCCACATCCGGTAGCGATCCTGAAGGCCGAAGAGGCGGCCGACGACTTCCACGCGCGCTTCAGCTGCATCGGGCGCCGCTACATCTACCGGATCGTCAATCGGCGCGCGCCCCTGGCGCTGGAGGCGGGGCGAGCCTGGCGGGTGCCGGTGCCGCTCGACGCCGAGGCGATGCAGGAGGCGGCGCAATGCTTGGTCGGGCGGCATGACTTCACCACTTTCCGATCGGCGCAATGCCAGTCGCAAAGTCCGGTGAAGACGCTCGACCGGCTCGACGTCCGGCGCGAAGGCGAGGCGATCCTGTTCGAGGTGGCGGCCCGCTCCTTCCTCCATCATCAGGTGCGATCGATGGTCGGGTGCCTGGAGCTGGTCGGACGCGGCAAGTGGAGCGCGGCGGACCTCAAGGCGGCGCTGGAGGCGCGTGACCGGAACGCGCTCGGCTTCAACGCGCCGCCCGACGGCCTCTACTTCGCGGCGGCCATATATCCGGACGAGGCGCCGAGGCCGAACAGCCGCTGAAGCGACTTGTCGAGCATCAGCAGCTGCCAGAGCAGGCGGCCATGGTCGGCCTTGCCGGCGCGGTGGTCGGCCGCAAGGCGCGATATGGCGGCGGCATCGAACCAGCCCAGCTCGGACAGAGCGGAACTTCTGGCGATAGCGGCGGCCTCGCTCGCGAGGGGACCGCGGAACCAGGCGCTGATCGGGGTGACGAAGCCCATTTTACGGCGATGGAGGATGTCCTCCGGCAGATAGCGCCTCATCGCGCGCTTCATCAGCCATTTGCCGCTGCCGCCACGAAGGCGCATGTTCGCCGGCAGCCTCGCGGCGAATTCGACCAGGCGGTGGTCGAGCAAGGGCTCGCGCGCTTCCAAGCCCACGGCCATGCTGGTGCGGTCGACCTTGGTGAGGATATCCCCCGGGAGCCAGATTTTGAGATCGGCATATTGGGCGCGCGAGAGCGGGTCCTTTGCCGGCGCCTCCGCCATGGTCTTCACATAGCGCTCTTCCGCCCGGTGGCCCTGCAGCGCCTTAAGGAGCGCGGGGCCATAGAGGCGGGAGCGGAGCGCCGGCGGCGTCACGCCTACCGCCTCGGCATAGGCCTCGCCGCTGGACTTGCCGAGCGCCTGAAGGGTGGTGCGGGCGCGGAGGAAACGGGGCGCCCAGTCGAGCTTGGGATAGAGATCGCCGAGCCGGCCCAGAGCCCTGCCTACGTCCCCCGGCAGGAGCCCCCTCGCCCGCTCTTCGGCGGCGAAAAGTCGGTAGCGGCGATAGCCGGCAAAGGCCTCGTCGGCGCCGTCGCCGGAGAGGGCGACCGTCACCTTCTCCCGCGCCAGTTCGCTGACGCGATAGGTGGCTAGCGCGGAGGCGTCGGCGAAGGGCTCGTCGAAGGCGTCGGCCAGCGTATCGATCAGGCCGAAATCGGCGGCGGCGACGGTGCGGGCGCGGTGGCGGGTGGCAAAGCGGTCGGCGACGAGGCTGGCGTATCCCGTCTCATCATGGTCCGCCTCGTCGAAGCCGATGGAACAGGTCTCGACCGCGCTCCGGCTGGCCTCGGCCATCAGCGCAACGACCGAAGAGCTGTCGACCCCGCCGGAAAGGAAGGCGCCGAGCGGAACGTCCGCCACCATGCGCGAGCGGACGGCCGTGCGCATGATCTCGGTCAGCTCCTCGGCGAGAGCGTTCGGCTTGCCGCTGACAGGATGGCTGAAATCGACGTCCCACCAGCGGACGGGCGGGCCGACGCCCCTGCCCCGCTGTAGGAGGAGGTACTGGCCCGCGGCGAGCTTCCTGACGCCCGCGACGATACAGGCGTCGTCCGGCACATAGCCGAAGGCGAGATAGTCATCGACCGCCTCGGGGCTGACCGTGCGGCGCAGGCGCGGATGGGCGAGAAGCCCCTTCAGCTCCGAGGCGAAGACCAGCGCTCCGTCCGGAAGCTCGGCATAGTAAAGCGGCTTCACGCCGAGCCGGTCGCGGGCGAGGAAGAGCGCATCCGCCGCAGCGTCATAGAGGGCGAAGGCGAACATGCCGTGCAGGCGGGAGAGGCAATCCGGCCCCCATTCGCGCCACGCGGCGAGGATCACCTCGGTGTCGCTTTCGGTGCGAAAAGAGTGGCCCTTCGCCTGAAGCTCCAGGCGCACCTCGCGAAAATTGTAGATTTCGCCATTGTAGGTGATCGCCGCCCTCTGGTCGGGCGTCAGCATGGGCTGCGCGCCGCCGGCAAGATCGATGATCGATAGACGTCTGTGGCCGAAGCCGATGCCGGGTCCCGTCCAGATGCCGCTCCCGTCGGGTCCGCGATGGACGAGCATGTCGGTCATCGCCTTGACCCGCGCCGGATCGACCGGCTTGGGGACGGATACGTGAAAGAGGCCGGCGATGCCGCACATGCTAAAGTCCCGCGGCGCGGTCGGCCAGGGCCGCGATCGGCCCCAGATCGGCAAGGAAGGCGTCGATGGCGGGACGCGGGCTAACGCCGTCCGCGGGCGCCTCGGCGGAGACGAGCACCGCCACCGCGCGCTGCGGGCCGCCGAACAGCCGCGCCTTCACCGTCTCCAGCTTCACCCTGTAGTCGCTCCCCGTGAGTATCCCGCCGACCCGATAGAAGCTCAGCACTTCCCGGACACTCCCGTGCGAGGCGATACGGTCCGACCGTCCGCCGGGCACAGGGGTCCCCGATGCCGTCCAGGCCCATCGGGCTTGAGGCCCTATAGCGCCCTGGCCGAAGGCGACAATCTCCCGCCCCTCCTCCTGACGCGAGAAAACGGCAACGACGAGATCGACCTCCTGCCCCTTCGCATTGCGGTAGCGCGCGATGCGCAGGGCATCGGCACCGGCGAAATGGGGCTGCCAGGGGCGGCCGCTCTCGCGCGGCACCTGCTGCCAGCCTGGTACATCCGGCAGGGAGTAGCTGGCTGGCGCGGCCTGATGCCCGGCCGAGGCGATGGCGGTCGACCAGGCAAGCGGAAAGGCGGCGATCGCGAAAGCGGCCGCGGCTGTGCGGATGACGGCGAAACTGGACCCGGGCTTATCGGCCTGCAGCGTGTCGGGATCGAACCAGGGGTCGTCGATCTTGCGGTCGAAGAAGCGCCAGCTTGCGGCCATCAAGACGGCGATGATGAAGGCGAAGAAGAACCAGCCATAGATGACGTGATCGAAGCTCGCCGCGAATTCTATGTCGGTGAGATGGGCGATGTAGATGGTGCCCCAGGCGCGGATACCGTTGGCGACGATCGGAATGACCACGGCCGCGATCATGAAGAGCACGCGCCGCTTCCACGACGTGAAGCAAAGATTGGCGACGAGCGCGCCCAGGGCGACCATGGCGATCAGGAACTCGACGCCCGAGCAGGCCTCCGCCACTTCGAAATAACCGCTGGGGGTGGTGATGAAGACGCCCTCGATATGGGCCGGGACGCCGACAAGGCCCAGCAGCACCATCGAAATCTCGGCGGTCAGCGTCTGCATCGCCGGCATCAACTCATCGCCGATGGGGACCATGAAAAGTCCGTAGGCAATCGGAAAGGCGAGCGCGCGCGAAACCGCCTTGCCGAGGCAGGTGATGACGGCGCCCTGCACCAACAGTATCAGCGCCGCCTGCCGCGCAATCGCGGCGAAGCCCGCCTCACCCAGCAGCCAGAGGAAAGCCCCGGCGCCGACCAGCAGCAAGCCTGGCCACCAGGCGCTCGGTTTGAGCCGCTTCAGCGCCGGCCAGCGCTGCCACGCCAGCCAGCCGATAATCGGCAAGATCAGCGCGCAATGATTGTAGGTCGAGCGTGTGAGCCAGACCGCGACCAGATCGGCCGCATCCCGATGGAAAAGGATGAGGATGCCGCCGGCGAGACAACCGAGCGCGATGAGATGAACGCGCCAGCCGCGGTCCATCTCGCCGGCAGCGGCGCGGATCGGGAGCCAAGCGGTCATGCCGCCGCCCGCCCCGGTTCGGCGAGGATGTCCGTCAGCGGCGCCAGCCTGGTTTCCCAGCGATAAGCTCGTTCCATCTGGGCGCGTGCACTCCGGCCCATCGCCTCCGCAACCTGCGGGTCGAGAAGACCGAGCACGGCGTCCGCCTGGGCGCGCGTGCCTTTAGCGACGATGAGATCGCGACCGGGCTCGGCCTCAATGCCTTCGAACGCGGCGGGCGAGGCGACCACAGGCCGCGCCATCGCCATCGCCTCCAGCACCTTGTTCTGCACGCCGCGGGCGACGCGGAGCGGCGCCACCACCACATCGGCGGCAGCGAGCCACGTGCGGATATCCGAAACGGCGCCAGTCACGACGACATTCTCGCCCTGCTCGAGGCGTTGGACGCCTTCGGTGGGGCTGCGGCCGACGATGGCGAAGCGCGCGTCCGGCCTTTGCCGGCGGATCAGCGGAAGGACGTCGCGGGCGAAAGTGGTGACCGCCTCGATATTGGGCAGATAGTCCATCTGGCCGGTGAAGGCGATCAGGGGTCCGCCCATCGACTCCAGCTTCGGGAATTCGGCGGCGGGATCGTAGAAGTCGAGATCGACGCCATTCTGGATGGCGCGAATATCGGCCGCCGGAAGTACAGCCTTGGACCGAAACAGCCCCGCTTCGGACTCGCTGACGAACAGGCTGACGTCAGCCCGGGCGGCGGTGGCGCGCTCGAAGGCGAACAGCTTTGCCGCCTCGCGCCGATAGACCCAGGAAAAAGGCGCCCTCGCCTCCTCCGCATATCCGGCGAACTTGGCGCTATCCATGTCGACGAAGTCCATGACGAAGCGCGGCTTGGCGCCTCGGGGCACGAACTGCGCCATCTGGCTGGAGAAGGCGAAGACGGTCCCGACAGAACCGCTGGCGAGCAGCGGGTTCACGAAAGCCCTGAACGCGGGGCTGTCGAACAGCGGCAGCGACAGTGGTTCACCAGACACGAGGGCCTGAAGCCCCGCCTTCAACCGGCCCGTCCGTCTCACCTCGACATGCGCCTCGCCGAGGCTTCCCGCCATCGCTTCCCTCAACGCCGGCAGATGCGCTGCATCCGCTTCGTCATCAGCGAAGCAGGCAAGATGCACCCGCGCTAGGCCCCCCAGATGCTTCAGCATGTGCCAGGAGCGGATCTTGTCGCCGCGATCGGGCGGATAGGGGATGCGGTGGGCGAGGAAGAGGATGCCGTCCATCAGCCGAGCCCCCTGGCGATCGATGGGCCGAGGCGGTTGGCGAGCCAGAGCGGTAGCCTTTTCCAAGCGGCGACCTGCATCCGGTATTTGGGGCTGAGCGGGTTAATCTCGCGCGGCGGCACACCATCGGCCGCGCGTTCCGCGTAGACGAGCGGCTGGGGCTCGAAACCCCAATTCTTCTTGAAGGCGAAGGCGCCGGTGCCGAGCTTCGAGCGGCCGAAATCGAAGCGCGTGCAGCCGCGCCGGACGGCGTGGCGCATCAGTTCGTAATATATGAGCTCGTTCGCCCGCCACGTCCGCGCCTCGGCCGTGCCGCCGCCCCAATAGGGATAGACCGTCCCCTGGAAATAGAAGCTGAGCACGCTGGAGAGCGGCCGTCCGTCCTTGCTGATGGTGAGAATGTCGGCGTCATCGCCGAACGCCTCCAGCATCGCCTCGAACAAAGCGCGCGGGAAGACGGGCGTGCCGAGATTGCGGACGCTTTCGGAATAGACGCGATAATGGTGTCTGGTCCCGCGGCCGATCGAGACGTCGAGGCCGAAGCCCAGCGCCCGGCGAATCTCGGCCCGCTGTTTGCGCGGAATCGAGGGAAGGATCCCACCGTCCTCGTCCGGTAGCGCGCGGACGAAGCCCGCATAAGCACCCTCGCACCGGCGCCAACCTGGCGGAATACTGCCTCCGCGCAGCTCCACGGTCGGGCAGCCAAGGCGTTGCGATAGGCTCCAGGCCGCGTCGGCCAGCGAGGCGGCCGCGACCTCATGATGCGCTAGGATGCCGCCGCCGACGCCGAACCCGGTGGAGACCAGGACGGCTCCGAAGAGCCTGGAGCGGACTTCCGTCAGCGGCAGCAGGCCGACGAGATTGCCGGAGGAATCTTCCGCAAGCAGATAATGGCCGCGCTGGCCGCAACCACGCTCGACCGCGAGGCTCCAGCGCGGGCTGTGGAAGGGCTGCGCGTCGGGATGCGCGGCGATGAACGTCTCGATCCGTTCCCGCTCGCCCGCGTCCTCCCGGTCGGCGATGCGGACGGCGACGCCCGCCACGGGTGCGAAAGCGTTCATGACACCCGCTCCCGCTCCACCGCGACCACCTCATCCGTGCGCCCCCATGGATAGGCCTTGAGTATTTTCAGCAGCTTGCCATGCATTGCTGACAAGCGGATGTAATGCCGAAGGCGCGAGCGCAGGGGCGCGTTGCGGACTCGCGGCTGATCGGGATCGATATCCCAGGGATGGAAATAGAAGACGGCGGGGCGACGTTCGTCCTCGTTCACGCGGGCGATCGCCCAGTGGGAGAAACGGTAGGGAAGCAGGCGGAAGAATCCCCCGCCCCCCGCCGCAAGCCGGCGGCCGGCCACTTCGACGGTGGTGACGGGCAGCTCGATCAGATGGGAGTCGACCAGCGGGCGGTGGGCGAAGCGCGGCGCTTCGGGCCAGCCATAATGATCGTGGCGGACCGGCGCGACGCTGGAAGAATAGGCATAGCCTTCCTCCGCCAGGACGCGGTGGGCCCAGGGCGTGCGCTTGTCGATCGAGAAGCTCGGCGCACGGTAGCCGATCGGAGACTGGCCACAGGCATCCTCTATGGCGATGCGCGCCCGCTCCAGATCGGCGCGAAAGGTGGCGGGACCGAGGGTGAAGACCCGCTTGTGATCCCAGCCATGGCTGGCGACCTCGTGGCCCGCATCGGCGATGCGACGGATGAGGGCGGGGTAGCGTTCGGCGATCCACCCCAAGGTGAAGAAGGTGCCCTTCACGCCGGCCTGTTCGAACAGCGCCAGCACGGCGTCGCTGTTGCGCTCGACGCGGTGAAGCAGGCGGTCCCAATCCTCACGCGCGATCACCGTCTCGAAGGCGCCGACCTGGAACCAGTCCTCGACGTCGACCGAAAGCGCGTTGAGCATGGCGACCTCAGGCCGCGCGGTGGCGATAGTCCGGCGGCCCCTCGCCATTCTCGATCCAATCGACGAGCAGGATGAGAACGCGGCGGATCGCCTTCTCCTGCTCCTCCAAGCGCGTTTCCAGCTCGGCGACGCGGCGTTCGAGCGCCAGGTCGTGCACCGGCTGGGTCGCTTGCCCGGTCGGCTCCGGCCTCCGCGGCGCGGAGGCGTGTAGCGGAAGGACGGGCTCTTGGCGCGGAACCGGGCGGGGACTGTCGGACGCCATGTCGGCGGCGACCGCTTCAACCGTCTCTTCGCCGATCGTCTCCAGCTCTTCCATGGCGGCGTAGAGCAGCAGCCGGCTGGCCAGCTGGTTCACGCGGCGGGGGATGCCGTTGGTGTGGCGATAGAGCGCCTCGAAGGCGCCAGCCTCGAAGCTCGGACGATCCCGCCAGCCGACGATGCGGAGGCGGTGGAGGATGTACCCCTCTATCTCGCTCGCCTCCATCGGATCCAGATGATGGGTGGCGATGACGCGCTGGCGAAGCTGCTCCAGCCGCTCCGAATGGGCGAGCTCATCGCGAAACTCGGGCTGGCCAAGCAGGAAAATCTGCAAGAGCGCCCGCCCGCCCGCCTGGTAGTTGGACAGCATGCGCAGCTCTTCCAGCGCGGAGTGCGGCAGGTTCTGCGCCTCGTCGACGATGAGAAGCGTGCGCTTGCCCCGCCGCGCCTCCTCCGCGAGGCGCTCCTCGACCAGGTCGAGCAGCCGCGCCTTGGCGACACCGTCGGTGGCGATGCCGAGCTTCTGGGCGGTGAGGCGAAGCATGTCGTCACCCTCGACCTGGGTCGAGACGATGCTGATCGCATTGAGGCGGGCGCGATCGATGGTCGCCTGGAGGTGCGCCACCAAGGTCGACTTACCGGCGCCGATGTCACCGGTGATGACGATGAAGCCTTCACCCTGGGCCAGGCCGTAGCCGAGATAGGCCATCGCCTTCTTGTGGGTGCGGCTGTCGAAGTAGAAGCGCGCGTCGGGCGTCAGCTGGAAAGGCTGGTCTGTGAAGCCATAATGGTCGGTGTACATCGCCCGCTCCGCTAGAAAGTATATCTGAGGCCGACGAGGCCGGAGGCGATCGTGCTGTCGAAATCGCCGTCGAAGTCGCCGCTGTCGCTGGTGAAGAGCCCGGCCGCGGCATAGCCCTGGAGACGATCGATCCAGAGCGTCCGGTGATAGCTGCCACTGATCCCGGCGCCGACGCTTTCGGGACTGCCGGGAAGGCCGCTGTCGAACCACGCCGCATAGGCGTTCACATTGACGCTCGACGTGCGGCTCAGCGCGCGGCTCACATAGCCGTTCAAGGTGAAGCTGTGGTCCTTGCGACCATCGAGCGTGAAGCCGTCGAGCGTGATGCCCGGCTGCACGTAGCGGCGCTGCGCATAGCCTGCGCCTACGCCCATGCCCCAGGGCCCGCGGCCGCCGGAGAAAAGGATGTTGGCGCCGCGTATGCGGAAGTTGGAGCTGTCGATCGACTGGAAGGCATCGTCGAAGCAGACGCCGCTCCCGCCCTCCTCGCCGAAAACGCAGCCGCCGACGCCGCCGAGGCCAGGACTCAGCGGATTGGGATTGACGTTAAAGTTAGCCGGCAAGCCATTGAGATTAGTCAAAGTCAGCTGTCCAAACGTCGACACGCTGTCATAGACGTTGGCGGAAAGGCCATAGGCGTCGCTCAGCGCGTGGCGAAGCGAACCGACGACCGTCGTGCCGCCATAGCGATGCCCAACCCGCGCCTGCAACTCGGTGCGACGGCTTGGCCGCCAGATCACGCCGGCATCGTAAATGAGCCCGTCCGTGTCGTAGGTCAGAAGACGCGGCTTCGTCGGATCGGCGATCAGATCGCCATCGGGCGAAATGATTGGTACACCGCCCACATCTCGAAGGATATCCTGTTGACTGGCCTCGATATCTTCATAACCGACACCCGCCGTCAGGGCCAGGCTGTGGGACACGGGAACGACGATGTCGCCGCGAACATATTGTCCCTCGAATTCGCGATCGAGGCGGTCCACCTCCTCGCGCACATAGCCGGCGCCGATGGTCCAGCCGAACGGCAGGCGCCCGGGCCCCATGCCGACGCTGGCGTCGGCATTGTGGACGACCGAGCTGTCATAGGGGTCGAAGGCCGGCCGGTCCGGATCGCCGGCCAGGCTGTGGTCATCGACATGGACGTAGCCGAGGCGATAGCTCGCACCGACATCGAGGCCCCCGACCCGCGTAGACAGGGTCGGCCCGACATAGGCGCTGTAGACTTCCGCGACGTTGGGCGCATCGACCGTGTTGAAGCCCAGGACCGGACCGCGTGCATCGGCGCGAGAACGCGCGGCGAGCGCGCCGGCATCGAGGCTCAGCAGGTTCGGCACGACGTCTAGGCGAGCCTGGGCAATGCCGGTGTGTACATTGTCGTCGGAAAGATCGTCGTCCCAGGCGAAGCGATGTTCGTAGCGATAGCTTATCTGGGCTTCGAACCGCCGGGCGCTGACGCGGCCGTCGATGCCGGCGACGGCGGCCGTGTAGGTGAGCACGTCGCCGCCGTTGAGATCGGCGCTCAGCACCTGCTGCACCTCCAGATAAGGCGCGACGTCGGTACGGGCCGAAGCCGGAGGCGCGGCAACGGCGAGAAGGACCAGCGCCGCCAAGGCCGCGCAGCCACGCACGATCGGCTGAAGAAAAGCCTGCCTAATCATGGCTATATCCGTAGTAGCTGCCAAAGCGTCTGCCGTTGGCGGCGAAGCCGGCGGCGTTCAGCATGAGGCTCACAGCATCGCAGCCGGAAAGCAGACCGACCGCTTCCCTGAGATCGGATTCGGTGGTCACGTCCGCCCGCACCACCATCATCACCTGCCCGACATGGGTGGCGAGCACCGTCGCCGGCGACGCCATCAGGGCGGGCGGCGAGTCGAACAGGACGATGCGCCGGGGATGACGCCGGGTAAGGTCGGCGAGCACCTGACGCGTGCGGCTCGAGGCGAGAAGCTCGGTGACGTTGTTGGTGCGGCTCCCCGCCGGCAGCACCGCAAGGCCCTCTATGTCGGTGCGGATCACATGGGACTCCACGTCCGCGGCAGGATCGGCGATCGCGTCGATCAGGCCCGGCCCCTCCTCCAGCCCGAGGGTGGAAAGCACCTCGGGCTTGTCGAAGTCGCCGTCGACCAGAAGGACTTCGAGATCCTTCTCGGTGGCGAGAGAAAGGGCGAGATTGACGGCCGAGAAGGTCTTTCCTTCGTTCGGCTGGCTCGAGCAGACCAGGATCGTCCGCCGCTTGTCCTCGGCAATATGGTCGCCGCTGACGCCGAGCAGGAGCTGGCGCTTGATGATGCGGAACTCCTCGGCGAGGCCGGTGACCGGCGCGTCCGGCAGGATGTAGCCCGCCGTCCGCAGCGCTTCCCGGTCCACCTTTCCGAACCGGCTCGCGGCCAACGGGCGATGGGGCGCCGCCGGCGGCGAGACTTGCGCCTTCTCCGCCTTCGGACGCTCGACCTGAGGCGGCGTCTCTGCCGCCGGCTTCTCTACGGGCGCGGCCTCCGCCACCGCGGATGCGAGCGGCGCCGGCGGTGCAATGCGCAGGCCGGAGTTGAAATCATAGATCTGGGCCGCCCGCTCGAGGAGCGACCCGCCGGATTTGAGGGCGTTGCCTTGTGTCATATCCGCCCCCTCACGCCACCGTGCTGCGCTGCCAGAATTCGACGAGCATCAGGAGCGCGTAGCTCCCGGCGAGCGCGCCCCCTGCGCCCGCGAACCATTTGAGACGCTGCCTGCGGTGGGCCAAAGCCTCGGCGCTGAACACTTCCCGCACGGAACCGAGCACCGGCAGCCCGGTCGCCTGCTCAAGGCGCCCTTGCGTCGGAAAGGTCGTTTGAAGCTGGGATTGGGCGAAGGCGGCACCGATCCCCGCCAGGATCGCAACGACCAGGATAACCGACAACAGCAGGGGGCGGTTCGGGGCTGCGGGAACCGTCGGCCGCGAGGGCGGATCGATGATCCGGAAATCGATGGCGTCGGTCTTGCTCTGGACGTCGCTCCTGAGGCTCACCTGCTCGCGCTTGGCCAGAAGCTCCTCATATTGACGCTTCAGCACCTCATAATCGCGATCGAGCCGCGCCTGCTCGGCGGCCGCGTCGGGTTGCGACGCCTGCAACGCCTCGATCTGCGCCATGCCGCTTTCGAGCTGGGCCTTGCGCGCGGCAGCCGCGGCGACCTTGGCCTCCTTCTCGGCCACCATCGACTGCAGCGAGATGTAGGCGGGATTGGGCGTCGTGCCGGGCCCCGACCCGTCTTTTGCTTCGCGCGCTGCCTGCTCCTGCAGCCGGGCGATCTGGCCACGGGTCGAAACCACATCCGGATGACTGTCGGTCCAGCCTTTGGCCCGGAACTGGGCAAGCTGCCCTTCGAGGACGGCAATCTGGGCAGTGGCGTAGCCGCCGCCGCCCGCCGCGGCATAGCCCGGCACGGCGATCGTCGGCGGGGTTCCCGCCATCTGGCTGCGGATCGCGTTCAGCGCGCTCCGTTCGGCGATCAACTGCTGCTCCAGGCCCGCCAGCTCGACGCGAGCCGCCGAGACGCGCTCGGCAATCGAGCCCTGGCCGGGCAGCGCGCCGAGGAACCGAGCCTCGAACTCCATGCGCCGCTGCTCGGCCTGCTGAAGGCCGACCTGGCGCTGGCGAAGCTCCTCTTCGAGGAAGGCTAGCGTTTGGCCCGTCTCGGCACGATTGCCGGCGAGATTCTCCTCGACGAAGAGGTCGAGGAGGTTCTGGACCACCGCCGCCGCCGTGCGGGCGTTCTCGGCATTGGAGAAGCTGCCGATCCCGGAGGTGGCGCTGATCTCGAACAGATTGTCCTGCTGGGCAACGATCGTGATGCGTTCCCTCAGCCCCGCCACCTGGGCGGCGAGATCGCGATCGGAGGCAACCAGTCGGTTGAGGTCGGTGCGACGGATGACCTTCTCCAGATTCTCCGTCGAGGTCAGCGTCTGCTTGACGCGAAGCAGGTCGCGCTGGCGCTCGGCCGCGGTGATGCCGATCTGCTCTGGCAGGATCGACTGCATCTGCGCGAACACCCGCGCCTTCGATTCATAGCTGTTGGGGATGAGCGCGACGGCGAGCCAGCCCGCAAGGCACAGCGCCCAGGCGACGGCGAGCGCCAGCCATCGGCGCCTCCAGACGGAGTGCAGCGCTATGCGAAGCTGTTCGTAAAGTCCGTCCATCGAAGCCGAAATCTCCTGGTCCCGTCCGATTCCGCCCCTCAGAACATGCTTTCGGGGATGATGATGACGTCGCCGGGCTCGAGACGGACGTTCGCGCGTGTGTCGCCGCGCTTCAGGAGGCTGGCGATCTGGAGATCATATTCCTTCTGCCTCCCCGACGGGTCCTGGCGAATGAGCCGGGCCTTGTCGCCCGCGGCAAATTCGGAAAGACCGCCAACGGCGATCATGGCGTCGAGCAAGGTCATGTTCGCTCGGTAGGGTATCGACGCCGGCTTCTCGGTCGCGCCGACGATGCGGATCTGCTGGCCGAACGTCCCCTGGAACTTGTCGACCATCACCGAGACCAGTGGCTCCTCGATATATTGGACGAGCGCCGCCTTGATGTCTTCGGAGAGCTGGGTCGGCGTCTTGCCGACGGCCTGCATGTCGGTGATGAGCGGCGTCGTGATGCGGCCATCCGGGCGCACCTGCACCTTGGCGCCAAGCTCCGGATTGCGCCACACGAAGATGGTGAGCTCATCGAGGGCGCCGATGATATATTCGTCGGTGACGACATCACCGTTGCCGACGAAACTGGCCGGCGGGAGCGTGTTGCCGGTCGAGCCCGCGCTGGCGCAGCCGCCGAGCGCAAGCGCGGCGGCGCCAAGAGCAACAGCGAGTTTGGATTGGGCGAGTGCGCGCATGGCTTGATCCTCTTGGTATTCGGTCCTCCACGCCGCCCGGACACGGACAGACTGGGCGCAGACTTGCGGTCTGCTATGACCTCAAGAGGTAAAATTACGGTTAGGAACAAGGTGGCCTGGAGGGCCGGTCCCGCTTTGGGACGCGCGGGGCGTCAGGGTTTAATCGCTCCCGCCGACCACCATTTCGAGCGCAGGTGGCTGGCCGAGAAACGCCTGCGGGCTGGCCGACAGGCCGTAGGCGCCCGCCATGAAAACGGCGACGACGTCGCCCGGCTCCGCGCGCGGGACCATGACATCATCGGCCAGACGGTCGAGCGGCGTGCAGAGGCAGCCGACGATGCTCGCCTCTTCGGCCGCGGCCTCGTTCATCCGATTGGCGATGGCGACCGGGTAGTTGCGGCGGACGACCTGGCCGAAATTGCCCGAGGCGGCGAGTTGATGATGCATGCCGCCGTCCGTGACGAGGAAAGTCTTGCCGTGGCTCACCTTCCGATCGACGATGCGAGTGAGATAGACCCCCGCCTCCCCGACAAGCCAGCGACCCAGCTCGATCGCAAAGACGGAGCTTTTCAGGGAACGGGGAAGATGCTCGCGCGCCTCCATGAGCGCATACCCGATCGCCTCGACGTCGAGCGGCTCCTCGCCCGCGAAATAGGGAATGCCGAAGCCGCCGCCGAGATTGACCAGCGGCGGAGGCTCCCCGACCGCGTCGGCGAGCTCGGCCGCGAGATTGAGCGTCGCGCGCTGGGCTTCGATCAGAGCTTCGGCGCGCACGGCTTGTGAACCGGCGAAGATGTGGAAACCGCGCCATTCGGCGCCGCCCTCGATGATGGTGCGGACCAGTGCCGGCACCCGCTCCGCATCGACGCCGAAGGGCTTGGCGCCGCCGCCCATCCGCATGCCGGAGCCCTTGATCTCGAAATCCGGATTTACGCGGACGGCGATGCGGGGACGCAGGCCGAACCGCTCGCCGATGCCCAGCGCCCGAGCCACCTCGCCCTCGGATTCGACGTTGAGGGTGACGCCCGTCCGTATCGCCTCCTCGAGCTCGAAGTCGCGCTTGCCAGGTCCGGCGAAGGAAATACTCGCAGCCTCCGCTCCGCTTGCCACCGCTAGGCGAAGCTCGCCCGCGGAAGCGACATCGAGGCCATCCACCAGGCTTATAATGAAATCCAGGAGTGGCCTGTAAGGATTTGCTTTTACGGCATAGTGCAGCTGGATTGTCGGAAAGGCAGCGCGGAAACGCGCGATCCGCGCGGCGACCATGCCCAGATCGTACACGAACAGCGGCGTGCCCCCCGCTTCGGCGATGAGATCCTCGACGCTCCGCCCGCCGACGTGGAGCATGGCGCCCCTGGCCATGAAGTCCGCCGGAATCGCACGCATCGGCTTGCTCATGCCATCAGCTCCTGCCTCAGTGCCTCGCGGTCCAGCTTGCCGTTCGGACTCTTCGGCATCTCCTCCCGCCACAGGATGTGCGCCGGCTGCATGAAATTGGGGAGCTCACGCTTGAGGTAGTCGCGAAGGTCCGCCCCCACCTCGCGGCCGCGCGGCGGCGCCGGGCGGACGATGAGAGCGATGGCCTGCCCGAGCCGGTCGTCGGATACGCCCATAGCCACCGCTTCGGCGACGAGGCCGCTGGCGATCGCGGCCTCCTCCACCTCCGTGGGGCTGACGCGGTTGCCCGACGTTTTGATCATCGCGTCCTCGCGGGAGACGAAGTAGAGCAAGCCCTGCTCATCCCGCTTGACCGTGTCGCCCGACCAGACCGCCACGCCGCCATAACGCGACACGGGTGGAGCCGGCCGAAAACGCTCGGCCGTGCGCCCGGGATCGTTCCAATAACCCTGGGCCACCAAGGGGCCGGCGTGGACGAGCTCCCCCGGCTCGCCCGGCTTCGTCTGTGTCCCGTCGGCTCTCAGCACCATCACCTCGGCGAAGGGAATCGCGGTGCCGATCGAGTCCGGATGCTCGTCCACAAGGACGGGGTCGAGATAGGTGGAGCGGAAGGCCTCGGTGAGCCCGTACATTGGAAATACCTCCGCTGCCGGGAACATCTCGCGCATGCGGCGGATGACCGACGGCGACAGGCGTCCGCCCGAATTGGTGAGCCGCCTCAGCGAGAGCGCGGCCTCCGGTGGCCAGACGGCCTCGATCATCTGAACCCAGAGCGGAGGCACGCCGGCGAGCGTGGTGACGTCATGACGCCCCACTGCGCGTATCACGTCGCGCGCCGAGAGATATTCGATCGGGATGACCTCGCCCCCCGCCGCCCAGGTCGAAAGCAGCTGGTTCTGACCATAGTCGAAGCTCAGCGGCAGCACGGCGAGCGTCCTGTCCGCAGCGGTGAGGCCGAGATAATGGGCGACGCTGACGGCGCCCAGCCAGAGATTGGCGTGGCTCAGCATCACGCCTTTCGGGCGGCCGGTGGAGCCCGAAGTGTAGAGAAGCGCGGCGAGATCGGCCGGATCGGCTCGGGACGGAGCCGTTCGATCGGAACCGGCCAGCATCGCCGTCCCTTCCTCTTCCTCGATGGCGACACAGCCCTGCGGCAGATCGCCCTCCGCCAAGGTCGCGAGCCGGGCCGCCCCGGTGACCAGCAGGCTGGCGCCGCTGTCGGCGAGAATATGCGCCACCTGGCGGTGCTTCAGCAGCGGATTGATGGGCACATGGACCAGCCCTGCCCGAGCGCAGGCGAGCGGAAGCACGCTCGTCATGCGCGTCTTGGGGAGCCAGCTCGCGAGCCGGTCGCCGGCTCTCAGCCCCCTCGCCTTGAGCGCCGAGGCAAGTGCCCCCACAGCCCGCTCGAGGCCGGCATAATCCAGCGCCCCCTCGCGCGTCAGCAGCGCCGGCGCCTGCGGCTCGCCCTTCTGGGTCAGATGGTCCAGCGGCCGGGGGTTGGGATCGGGGCCTTCCACGCGCTACTCCTTCGTGGTGCCGCATAGCGCCTTGGCCGCCAGGGCGGAACCGGCTTCCTGCTTGTCCGCCGCCCCCGAAACGTCTAGTCCGCCGGCCCCATAATGGCTGACAAAGGAACGCCAATGCCGCTGGACGATGCAGGCGATATCGACATGACGCTGCGGGCGGTGCTGGTGGACGTGCTCGGCCTCGACCGTAACCGGGTCGCCGGCTTCACCGAGGCGACGCCCTTGTTCGGAGCCCTACCCGAGTTTGACTCCATGGCGGTGGCGGGGCTTTTGACCGAGCTCGAGGAACGGCTCGGCATCCTCATAGAGGATCATGAAGTCGATGCCGACATGCTTGAAACCTATGGGTCTTTGCTGACCTTTGCGCGGGCCAAGGGGCTGCGCTGACCGGCGTTCCCCGGCGGAAGCCGGGATCCACAGAGGCTGCGAAAATGGGCCCCGGCTTTCGCCGGGGAACATCAGGCGTTGACCGCCTTCGCCTGCGTCGAGGCCTCGAAATCCGCTTCCGCCAGATATTTCTCCGCATCGAGCGCGGCCATGCAACCGGTGCCGGCGGCGGTGACGGCCTGGCGGTAGATCTTGTCCATCACATCGCCGCAGGCGAAGACGCCGGGGACGCTGGTGCGGGTGCTGCCGGTCTCGACCTCGATATAGCCGTCGCGATCGAGCTTCAGATGGCCCTTGAACAAGTTCGTGGCCGGCGCGTGGCCGATCGCGACGAAGCCGCCCTCCACGTCGAGCCGGGAAACGGCGCCGGTCACCGTGTCGCGCAGGTCAAGGGCGACCAGGCCTTCGGGCTCCCCTCCCCCGACAAATTCGGCGACCTCCTTGTTCCACAGCACCTTGATGTTGGGGTGCGCGAACAGCCGGTCCTGCAGGATCTTCTCGGCCCGCAGGGAATCGCGGCGATGGATCAGGGTGACGTCATGGCTGTGGTTGGTCATGTAGAGGGCTTCCTCGACCGCGGTATTGCCGCCGCCGATGACGGCCACCTTCTTGCCGCGGTAGAAAAAGCCGTCGCAGGTGGCGCAGGCCGAGACGCCCTTGCCGGACAGGCGCTCCTCGCTGGGCAGCCCCAACCATTTCGCCTGGGCTCCCGTCGCGATCACCACCGTGTCGCCCGAATAGATGGTGCCGCCGTCCCCGATCAGGCGGAACGGCCGCTGGGAGAAGTCGACCTCGACGATCGTGTCCCACATCATCTGCGCGCCGACATGCTCCGCCTGCTTCTGCATCTGCTCCATCAGCCAAGGGCCCTGGATGACGTCGGCGAAGCCCGGATAATTCTCGACGTCGGTGGTGATGGTGAGCTGACCGCCAGGCTGGATGCCCTGGACCACGATCGGCGCGAGCCCGGCGCGCGCACCATAGATGGCGGCGGAGAGGCCGGCCGGGCCGGAGCCGAGAATGAGCATGCGGGTGGAATGAGTCGCGGCCATGCTAGTCCTTCGAGCGAATGGAGTGGTTCGACGGCCGAGATAGGGGCTTGTAGGCTCCCGGCGCAACCTCCCCCTCCATTTGCGGCGAATGGGCCGCGCTGGTAGAGGGGCGGCATAGTCTCATTCCCGTTCAAGAAGGTTCATTCCCATGACCGCGCACGACAATCCGCTTGGCCTCGACGGCTTCGAATTCGTGGAGTTCACCGGCCCCGATCCGGAGGCCCTCGCCGGCCTATTCACCGCCTTGGGCTTCACCCATATCGGCAACCACAAGAGCAAGAATGTCCGCCACTACGCCCAGGGCGACATCAACTTCATCCTGAACATGGAGCCCGCCGGCCAAGCCTCCGAGTTCCGCGGCGCCCACGGCCCCTCCGCCAACGCCATGGCATTTCGTGTGAAGGACGCCAGGAAAGCCCTTGAACTGGCGGTGGAACGCGGCGCCACGCGCGTCGAGACGCCACACGGCCCCGGCGAGCTCGACATCCCCGCCATCGAGGGCATCGGCGGCTCGCTCCTCTACCTGGTCGACCGCTACGGCGCCGAGCAGATCTACGACGTGGATTTCGAGCCGGTCCCCGGCGCGGTCCGCGACCGCAACTCGGCCGGCCTTCACACCCTCGACCACCTCACCCACAATGTGAACCGCGGGCGGATGAACCATTGGGCGGAGTTCTACGAGCGCATCTTCAACTTCCGCGAGATCCGCTATTTCGACATTGAGGGCCAGCAGACCGCACTCCTTTCGCGCGCGATGACAGCGCCCGACGACAAGATCCGGATTCCGCTCAACGAATCGCAGGACGAGCACAGCCAGATCGAGGAGTTCCTGCGCGAGTATAAAGGCGAGGGCATCCAGCATATCGCGCTTGCCACCGACGATATCTTCGCCACGGTCGACCAGCTCCGCGCCAACGGCATCAAGTTCCAGGACAGCCCGGACACCTATTTCGACATGATCGACGAGCGCCTGCCCGGCCACGGCCATAACGTCGCCGAGATGCGCAAGCGCAGGATCCTGATCGACGGCTCTCCCGAAACCGGCGAGGGCCTGCTGCTCCAGATCTTCACCGAGAATATGATCGGGCCGATTTTCTTCGAGATCATCCAGCGCAAGGGCAATCAGGGCTTCGGCGAAGGCAATTTCAAGGCGCTGTTCGAGTCAATCGAGCTCGACCAGATTCGCCGCGGCGTTCTTCCGGCGAAGGCGGAGGCTTGACGCGCCACTGCACCAATCTCTGACGCGGAGTTGCACCGAAGGGCGCCTCGTGCATAGTTGACGAGGCGCCCTATCAGAGAGCCCGTATGAGTCTCGACCCTTATGTCGCTTTGGGCGTCGAGCCCGATGCCCCGCCGGGCGAGATCAGGCGCGCTTATCGGCGGAAAGCCAAGAAGCTCCATCCGGACGCGAACCCGTCGAGGGATTCCACTCGCGAGTTCCAGCGCCTCAACGAAGCCTACCGGCTTTTGCGCAATCCCAGATTGAAGCTCGCTTATGACGCCTCGACGGTCGGGGTTCCGCAAACCTTCACGACATTTCCGGAGTTCGGGTCCCGCCCGAATGCCAGTCCGCTGCGCTGCCACTTCTGCCGCAAGCCGACCGCACGCCCGCGCTTCGCCATCTATTGGAGCGTCGTCTCGAACCTGATCTACGCCAGCCGACGGCCGACATCGGGCATGTTTTGCGCGCCCTGCGCCAGGCGAGCCTCGCTCAGGGCTACGCTGATTTCCGCCTGCTTCGGCTGGTGGAGCTTGCCGGGCGTCCTGCTGACGCCGCTGGCCATCTACCGCAATGCCCGGGGCGGCGAGCGCCCGCGGGGCAGCGACATCCTGCTTCTTTGGAACAGCGCGCTGCGATTCTACACGCGGGGCGATGCGAGGATCGCCAAGAGCCTCGCCATGGAGATAGCGGCGAGCTCGGATTCGCATTCGGTATTCGGCAGCAACATGCTCAAATATCTCGAATATCTCCGGCCGCAGGAACGGGGCACCCTGAAGGATAGCTGGCGCGCGCAACGTTCCGACCAATGGAAGCATGCCCTGCTCGCGCTTGCCGTGCCGTCGGCCATCATCTTCACCCTGGCCGAGACCGACGTCGGTCAAACGACCCTTGACGTCATGCAGACGGCGAGCGCCATCACCTATGAAAGTGTCGCTGCCGCCTGGGATTGAATGGATCGTCATGGCGACGAGCGAAGCCCTAAGCGCCTCCGCCGGACTGATCCGGAAGGCCGGGATAAGGCTCTGCCTTGAGCATTCGCGCGACATGCGCCGCGTTCGAGGCAAGCATGTCGGCCGTCTGCTGAACCTTCCCAGGCACCTGAGGCAGATCCTTGAAATCCGCCTTGCCCATCGCCTCCCCGACCCAATAGCAGGCGCCGCCCGCCGGGATCGTCCAGCCGACGTCCCCCAGCGCCTGGTAGAGCGAGGCGGTGATCGAATGGGCGCCATCCTCATTGCCGACGATGCCTACCACGGCGACCTTTGAGAAGCTTGGCATTCGTCCGCGGTCGTCCGTCTCGCCGAGGAACGCGTCCATCCGCTCCAGCACGCGTTTGGCGACGCTCGACATCTGGCCGAGCCAGACAGGCGTGCCGAGGATCAGTATATCGGCGGCAAGGATGCGCCGGCGGATTTCAGGCCAGGCGTCCCCTTCCCCCTCGTCCGACGTCACCCCCGCCTTCACCTCATGGTCCACGACACGGATCGTCTCGTTCAAAGTGACGTCATGACGTCGGAGCGCGTCGGCGATGACGCCGATCATCTTGTCCGTCGATGAGGTTTCGTCCGCGCGAGCCTTGAGACTGCAGTTGAGGGCGATGGCGGTGAGGGGCATGGTCTTCTCCTGTCGAGGAGAAGGACGCACGCCGCCTCAGCTTCGTTCCGCCGCCAGACCATCGAGGAAGCGGCGGATCCAGCCGGCAACACGCTCCCGGTCGTCGGGCTGGTCCAGCGAAGCGATGGCCGCGTCCGGATCGGGCAGACGATCGCGCCGTGCCTCGATCAGCGCCTTGGCGAAGGCCGGCTCGAACTCCGGGTGACATTGGAAGGAGATGGCCGGCTGATCCTCATAAGCGAGGATGCCGACGCGGCAGAAGTCGCTCCCCCCGACGATGCGGCTGAACGGCGGCAGCTCGACGATCTGATCCTGGTGCGAAACCGGAATGGCGATGGCCGCCGCATGGTCCATCCACTCGGTCCGCTCGTGCAGCTGGTAGCGGTGAAGCCCGATCCCCCAACCCTTGTCGGATTGGGCAACGCGCCCGCCGAAGGCTTCCGCCATCACCTGATGGCCGAAACAGATGCCGACCAGCTTCGCCCGGCCCTTCGCCTGCCGCAGCCAACCGATCAGCTGCTCGATCCAGGCATGGTCTTCATAAACGCCCGCCGGCGAACCGGTCACGATATAGGCGTCCTGCTCCTCCGGCGTGGCGGGTAGCGCGTCGGCAACATCGTAGGTGGCATAGGCATAACCCTCGCCGAGCATTCTGCGCATCATGGCAGCATAGTCGCCGAACCGCTCCGCCAGCTCGCGAGGCGGTCCGCCCGTCTCCAGAATTCCGATCTTGGTGGAAGGCATGGCGCCCGACCCTTCACCCGCTTGGCTGTTAAAAGGCAAGGAAAAGGATGGTAGCGGAGGTGCGAGTTCATCAAGCTCCCCGACGCGCCGCCTCCCCTTTCGAATGACCGGCACCGGGTGACTTCGGGAGGCAACGACGACGTTGACGTCCGGTAAGCGCCCGTTGCGGACGGCCAGGGCAATATCGGTGACGCCGCAAACCGGAAATTCGTTCATGTGCGGGAGCTATGTCAGCTTACGACCCATCGCGGACATTGACCCTGCGCTGGGATTATCGGACGTGAGCGCATGACCGATGGACGCTGGTGGGTAGCTCTTGTCACATTTGAGCGCCGCGAGGAGCAGCAAGATATTCTTCCTGATTGGGCGCAGGGGGCGTGCGGGTGGATGGTTGCAGTCGCTCCGGATGAAGACATCGCTCGTGCCCTCATCGTGAGGGACGTAGAGCATCACGGACTCCGCGTCTTAGAGATCGACGAGGAGCAGGAGGTTTTTGGGGAGGACGATATCGACGAGATCGACGATCATCTCGGGGCAAATTTCCGCGACTTCGAGCCGGGAAAGCAGACGGTTTGGGGCACAATTCACTGCTACAAGGGCGAAGGCGAGGTGTGATGCGAAGGTCCGCTAACCACCGGTATCGGACCATCCCGGCCGCCGAAGAACGAAACCTATCGTGAATGTCTGCAACGGGTGGATAGCGGACATTCGACGTCGCTTAATTCAGGGGCGGACGTGTAGCGGTTATCCACGCCACGAAGTCTGGACTCTCAACGAGCTCGTGGTCCTCAGAGAGTTGATAGAAGTCGGTTTCGCCTGCTTCTATCGCGTCGAGCACAGGGGCAATTACGTAGGGTTCGCCATCGGTCTGGATAAGCCTAATTCCAGCTCGCTGCGCCACGCTCTCCACGGTGCCGAAGACTTGCTCACGCTCCACGAGATTACCCTCACTGTCGAGGTGCGTGATCCCGATGAAGAGCGTCGAGCCAACGAGGTCGTCTGCTAACTCCTGATCCCAACCCTGGTCGGGGTCTAGTGGTTCGTACCGATCGCTCTCGTTTTCCATGCGAGCAGCGTACTTTAAGCAGCAATGTCCGCAATGGGTC